>JBKJVQ010000073.1:0-11736 GCA_046717125.1 Methyloligellaceae bacterium | reverse complement strand
GACGAGGAGTCGCGCTCGTCCATCCAGTCAGATGAGGTAGCCGGAGGACGCACGGTCATTCGTGGCTTCCGGTCCGCCCGAGCCGAGCACCTGCACGGCGATGCCCGATGCGCCGCATGACGGTGCGCCTGAGGCCGGTTGCGTCAGCACCAAGGACATCAGCACGGCGCACACCGCGGCGAGACTTGCGTAATGCATGCGACGATCCAATTCTGAGCCTGCATGGAACGAACGTCGGCGATTGCAGTTCCCGTGTGCCGGTGACATCGCCCGGGCGTTGGGTCCGCCGCTCAGCTGCCGTCTTCTTGGCCAAGCAGGCGGTGGGAACGCCCAATCTTTGGGCGCGCCTAAGCATTGCGCACGCCGCGGGGCGAACGGTATCCTCGCAGCATGATCGAAAGCGGGAGCGCGACTCACAGATTGGACGCTAAAACGAGCGACGACACGGACCCGGCGCGCCGCATAACGGAGCCGACGAAACGATTCTACGACGAGATGCGCGACGAGACCGGCTGCGTACGCCGGGCCTATCGCGCCTTCGCCGAAACGCTCGACATGCTTCCGGCCGAAGCGCTGGATGTGAAGCGCCGCGCCGCCGAGGACATGTTCCGGCGCATGGGTATCACCTTCGCGGTCTATGGCGAGGGCGGCTCGACCGAGCGGCTGATTCCGTTCGACATCATCCCCCGTATTCTCGATGCCAAAGACTGGCGGCTGATCGATACGGGCTGCGTGCAGCGGGTGCGCGCGCTGAACGCGTTCCTGCACGACATCTATCACACACAGGACATTCTCCGGGCCGGGCTGATCCCGTCCGATCTCGTTCTTCTCAATCCCGCTTTCCGGCCCGAGATGATCGGCGTCGACCTGCCGAACCAGGTCTACATCCATGTTGCGGGCATCGATCTGATCCGCACGGGACCCGAGGAATTCTACGTTCTCGAAGACAATGTCAGGACGCCGTCGGGTGTCTCCTACGTGCTCGAGAACCGCGAGATGATGATGCGCCTTTTCCCGGAGGCGTTCGCGTCGCAGACCGTGGCGCCCGTCGGCAATTACCCGGAGCGTCTGTTACAGAACCTGCGTTCGGTCGCGCCAGGCGGAGCCTCGGAACCCGAGGTCGTGCTGCTCACGCCGGGCCGCTACAACAGCGCCTATTTCGAGCACGTCTTTCTTGCGGAGCAGATGGGCGTCGAACTGGTCGAGGGCTCGGACCTATTCGTGCGCGACGCCCATGTCTACATGCGCACGACGGAAGGCCCCGTGCAGGTCGATGTCATCTATCGCCGCATCGATGACGACTTCATGGATCCGCTCGCGTTCGAACCCCAGTCCGAGTTGGGCATTCCGGCCCTCCTGTCGGTCATCCGCCAAGGCAATGTCGTACTCGCCAACGCGTTCGGCACCGGCGTCGCCGACGACAAGGCGGTCTACTGCTTTGTGCCGAAGATGATCGAGTTTTATCTCGGCGAGGCGCCAATCCTGAGGAATGTCGAGACTTTCATGCTGCGCGATCCCAAGAGCCGCGCGCACGTGTTCGACAATCTGGAGAAGCTGGTCGTCAAGGAGGTGCAGGGATCGGGCGGCTACGGCATGCTGATCGGACCGGCTTCGACAAGCGATGAGCGCGAAGCCTACAAGCGTCGGGTGCTGCGTAATCCATCCAACTTCATCGCCCAGCCGACGCTCCCGCTTTCAACCGCGCCGACGCTGGTGAACGGTGTGCTGCGTCCCCGCCATGTCGACCTGCGCCCGTTCGTTCTGACTGGCTCCGCGACAAGCGTCATTCCGGGGGGGCTGACGCGGGTCGCGTTACGCGAGGGCTCGCTGGTGGTGAATTCCTCGCAAGGCGGCGGCACCAAGGACACATGGGTGCTGGAGGAAGCTTGATGCTGAGCCGCACCGCCGAGAACCTCTACTGGATGGCGCGCTATGTCGAGCGTGCGGAAAACATCTCCCGCATGCTGGATGTCGCCCTGCGCATGGCGCTCCTACCATCCACGGCAGGCAATGAAGAACTCCACTGGAAGCCGGTGCTCGCGATCTCGCCGGGCACTGGACATTTCAAGGAACGCTACGCGAAACTCACGCCCGAGAACGTCATCCGCTATGTCGCACTCGATGCCGACAACGACACCTCGATCTGCTCGCTGATCCGCGCGGCGCGCGAGAACGCGAGGGCGCAGCGGGGCGCGATCTCGAACGAAGCGTGGGAAAGCCTGAACGCAACCTGGCTTGCGATCCAGGACATGCAGATCAGGGATATCCAGCGCGGCAACTACCGCGATTTCTTCGAGTGGGTAAAGGAGCGCTCGCATCTTTTCCGCGGCGTCGTGTTCGGCACAATGCTGCACGACGACGCGTTCCGCTTCATTCGGCTCGGCACCTTCATCGAACGCGCGGACAACACGGCCCGCATTCTCGATGTGAAGTACCATGTGCTGCTGCCCGAGACCGAAGCGATCGGCGGCTATGTCGACTATTACCAATGGGGCGCACTGCTGCGCTCCGTTGGCGCGTTCCGGGCATACCGGAAAATCTATCGCGATACGATCCTGCCTTGGCGCGTGGCCGAGCTGATGGTGCTGAGGCAAGACATGCCGCGCTCGCTGCACCACTGCTACCAGAACCTGATCAACACGCTCGACGATCTTGCGGGCGACGACGAACCCGAATGCCGGCGGCTGGCGGGGCAGATCTACGCCAAGCTGAAATACGGACGCATGGACAAGATTTTCGGCTCCGGCCTGCACGAATTCTTGACCAACTTCATCGCCGACAACGCCGATCTCGGCGCTCAAATCCAGGAGGACTTCCTGATGATCCCGCCCAGAATCGCGGCGGCCTGAGATGCTGGTCCGGATCGAGCACGCGACGAACTACATCTACGCGAGCCCCATCGTCGCCACGACCCAGTATGTCAGGCTGACGCCGATATCAGACGCGACCCAGTCGGTCGAGGCCTGGCGTCTGATCTGCCCCGACGCCGAGACGTCGCAATGGCACGATCCCTACGGCAATGTCTGTCATACCTTAAGGACACTGAAGCCGGTCGAGCATCTCACGATCACGGTGAAAGGCGTCGTGCGCACCCGCGAGACGAACGGCGTAACGGGATACGACCTGTATATCGGGCTGCCCGACCAGCTGTTCCTGCGCGAGACGAGGCTGACTGCCTCGTCTACCGCGATCCGCAAGTTCGCCGCGTCCTGGCGCGATGCGGTGCGCCACGATCCGTTGGGAGGCATGCACGCGCTCATGGCGGGCATTCGCGGTAATGTTGCTTATGAGAGGGGTTCGACCGATGTGCTGACGACCGCGACCGAGGCATTCGAGGCCGGTCACGGCGTCTGCCAGGATCATGCACATATTTTCTGCGCGGCCGCGCGCTGCCTCGGCATGCCGACGCGCTATGTGAGCGGCTATCTGGCCGAGTCCGGGGGCGGGCAGGAAACCCACGCTGAAACCCACGCATGGGCCGAAACGATGATCCCGGACTTGGGCTGGGTGAGCTTCGACGTCAGCAACGGGCGGTGCGCGACCGAAGCCTATGTGCGGGTTGCGGTCGGGCTCGACTATGCCGATGCGGGGCCGGTGCGTGGCGTGCGTACGGGCGGCGGCGAGGAGCGCATGAACGTAACGGTTCGGCTGGATACGCAGACCGCGCAACAGCAGTAGCGCGGAACCGATCCTATAAAAGGGATCACCGTATTGTCTCCTGCCGAAAAGCGGTGCCCGCTATTCGGGATGATGCTCTAATCGCGGGGCGGCTTTGGCGATTCGATGGAGGCTCGGGGGGCGTCCATGACCTATTGCGTGGGTATGCTGCTGGACGACGGTCTCGTGCTGGCATCGGATTCGCGCACCAATGCGGGCATCGACCGGGTTTCGACTTTCGGCAAGATGCATGTGTTCGAGAAGCCCGGCGACCGCGTCTTCGTGCTGCTGACGGCCGGCAACCTCTCCATGACGCAAGGCGTCGTCAACCTCGTGAGCGAGGGGCTCGAAACGGGTGACGGGAAGCGTGACCTGTTTGCGGCCGGATCGATGTTTGCCGCCGCACGGATCGTCGGCGCGGCCATGCAGGAGATGCGCGTTTCTTCCGCCGGCTACCGGCAGCAATCCGACATCGATTTCTGGTGCACGCTGATCTTCGCGGGCCAGATCGGCGGCGGGCCCTTGCGCCTGTTCCTGATTTATTCGGAAGGCAATTTCATCGAGGCGCTGGGCGACACGCTCTATTTCCAGATCGGCGAAGTCAAATACGGTAAGCCGATCCTGGATCGGCTCGTCGCGCGCCGGATGAAGCTGGTCGAAGCCGCCAAATGCGCATTGATCTCGTTCGACTCGACGATGCGGTCGAATGTTTCGGTCGGCCCTCCCATCGACGTCGCCATCATACGCAACGACGCGCTGCGCGTTTCGTTCAGGTATCGTTTCGACGAAGACGACCCGTATTGGCTCGCGGTCAGGCGCGCGTGGGGCGAGGCGATCGTTCGCGCCTTCGACGAGAACGTGCCCCAAGCGAAATGGGATTTCTGACAGCGCGGGCCGGAATTAGAACGAGACTATGCCCACGAGCCACAGGATGAGGATGAGGGTGATCGGCACGCCCAGAAGCCAGAGCAGTATCGGCATTTGAGATCCTTTCTCGAACTTGCCGAAATGAACCTGCATCCTCCGACTTGGTTCCGACGTCCCGGGCTTTAGGACGGAATTCGGTCAAAAAGTGGTCCCAGGCCCGTCATGCCCTCGGTCTGTCCTTGAGCCTTGCGATTGCGTCGGCGGCGATCGGCGAAAGTTCAGGCCTGCCTTCCTCCGGCTGAAGCTCCAGGATCTGCTTTTTCATGCGCGGATCCCAGAAGCTTTGAATGTGGTCGAGCGTGCCCTCCACCGCCTCGTCATGCGGGTAGGCAGAGAAGAAGGCCGCGATCTGATTGGCCATGGTGACGAGGCGTTCGCCGGTCGATTTCATGCGGGTCTGATCCTGTCGGGACGGGTGTAGATATTGAACGCGCCCTTGCGTGCGAACGCGCAGAGCGTCAGGCCGGCCTCGTCCGCCAGCTCGATCGCAAGGGCGGTCGGAGCGGAGATCGTCGCCATCAGCGGGAAACCCGCCGTCGCCGCCTTCTGCACCATTTCGGTCGAGCAACGGCTGGAGAGGACGAGGAAGCCGTCCGCAGGGCTGAGCCCATCCGAGGCCATCGCACCGATCAGCTTGTCGAGCGCGTTGTGGCGGCCGACATCCTCCCGAACCAGGAGAAGCGCGCCGTCGGGGGCCGCGAAGCCGGCGCCATGCACCGCGCCGGTCAGGCTGTTCACGTCCTGACGTTCCGGCAGCAAAGATATGGCGCGAGAAATCGCAGTCGCGTCGAACTTTGAGCCGGAATCCTGTTCGGGCAGCCGCCGCATGGCGCGCTCGATCGAGATGACGCCGCACAGGCCGCAGGCGGAGCCTGCCGCCATCGAGCGCTGACGTTCCTTCAGCAACTCGGCCTTCTCCTGGGGGATCGCGATGGCAGCTTCGAGGCCGAGCGCCACGTCGCGGACCTTGATCGCGCCGATCTCCGATGCATCGCGGACAATCGCTTCAGACAGCGAGAAGCCGCGCGCGAGATCCTCGATGTCGGACGGGCTCGCCATCAGCACGGCGAAGGGGAAACCATTATAGAGGAGCGCGACGGCGCATTCGGCGGGCACCGTCTCGTCGCGTTCGGCGAAGGCGCCGTCCTGCCAGCGTTTGGCCTTCAGAGTCGGGGCCGCTCGCCTTCGGCCGAAGGCAGACGGCTCCCGCGAGGTTGCTCGCTCTGCCGCATTTCCAGACGGCGAACCGGTGTCCACTTCGCCTGAAAATGCTGGTGCGCGCGCCGGAGCCGCACTGCCCACCATGAAACTACTCCGCGGCGACGGGCGGTGCGTCCGCGATCCGGCGAGAGGCCTCCGAGAACTTTTCGTAATCCTCCTGCCAGCGCGACTGCTGGTTGGTCAGCCGCACTTCGACGGCCGTCACCTTGTATTCCGGACAGTTGGTCGCCCAGTCGGAATTGTCGGTGGTGACGACATTTGCGCCCGAAAGGGGATGGTGGAAGGTTGTGTAGACCACGCCCGGCTGCATGCGCTCTGTGATCCGTGCACGGAGCGCTGTCTCGCCGGCGCGACTCTGCAGCGCCACCCAGTCGCCATCGCGGATGCCGCGATTCTCGGCGTCGTGCGGATGGATGTCGAGCCGGTCCTCCTCATGCCAGATCGAGTTCTGTGTGCGCCGCGTTTGCGCGCCCACATTGTACTGGCTGAGGATGCGGCCCGTGGTCAGGATCAGCGGGAAGCGCGGGCCGGTGCGCTCGTCGGTCGCGACATATTCCGTCACCATGAACTTGCCGCGGCCGCGCACGAACGTGTCCTCGTGCATGATCGGCGTGCCTTCGGGCGCGTTGTCGTTGCAGGGCCACTGGACAGAACCAAGCTCGTCGAGCCGCTTGTACGAGACGCCCGAGAAGGTCGGCGTGAGACGCGCGATCTCGTCCATGATCTCAGACGCATTGTTGTAATGCATCGGATAGCCGAGCGCGTTCGACAGGAGCACGGTCACTTCCCAGTCGGCGTATTCCGCCATCGGCGGGATGGCTTTGCGCACGCGGCTGATGCGGCGCTCGGCGTTGGTGAAGGTGCCATCCTTCTCGAGGAATGACGCGCCCGGCAGGAACACATGGGCGTAGTTCGCCGTCTCGTTCAGGAAGAGATCCTGCACGACGATGCATTCCATGGCTTCGAGAGCCGCGGTCACATGCTGCGTGTTCGGGTCGGACTGGGCGATGTCCTCGCCCTGGATATAAAGCGCCTTGAACGATCCCTCGATCGCGGCGTCGAACATGTTCGGGATACGCAGGCCGGGTTCGGATTCAAGCGGACGCGCCCACGCGGCTTCGAACAGCTTGCGCGTCGCTTCGTCCGAAACATGCCGATAGCCGGTGAACTCGTGCGGGAACGAGCCCATGTCGCATGAGCCCTGCACGTTGTTCTGTCCACGGAGCGGATTCACGCCCACGCCGCGGCGGCCGATATTGCCGGTCAGCATGGCGAGATTGGCCATGCCCATGACCATGGTCGACCCTTGGCTGTGCTCGGTGACGCCGAGGCCGTAATAGATCGCGGCTTTCCCGCCCTTGGCGTAGAGCCGCGCCGCTGCGCGCAGGTCCGCAGCCGGAACGCCGGTCTGCGCTTCGGTCGCCTCCGGCGAATTCTCGGGCTTCTTGATGAAGCTCAGCCAGATGCCGAAATCGATGGCGTCGCAGCGCTGGGCGATGAACTCATGGTCCATCAGGCCTTCCTCGACGATCGTGTGCGCGATCGCGTTGATGAACGCGACGTTCGTGCCCGGCCGGAGCTGGAGGTGATAGTTCGCCTCGACATGCGGCGTACGGACGAGGTCGATCTTGCGCGGATCGGCGATGATCAGCTTCGCGCCCTCGCGCAGGCGGCGCTTCATCATGGACGCGAACACCGGATGGCCGTCAGTAGGATTTGCCCCGATGACGAGCATCACGTCGGAATCGAGCACCGAGTCGAAATCCTGCGTGCCGGCCGAGGTCCCGTATGTGGTCTTCAGCCCGTAGCCCGTCGGCGAATGACAGACGCGGGCGCAGGTATCGATATTGTTGTTGCCCAAGGCGGCGCGGACCAGTTTCTGGACGAGATAGGTCTCCTCGTTGGTGCAGCGCGACGAGGTGATGCCGCCGACCGAGTCACGGCCGTATTTCGCCTGAATGCGCCGGAACTCGGACGCGGTGTGCGCGATCGCCTGCTCCCACGACACCTCCTGCCACGGCTCGTGGATCGATGAACGGATCATCGGCTTCAGCATGCGATCCGTGTGGGTCGCATAGCCATACGCAAAGCGGCCCTTGACGCAGGAATGACCGTGATTGGCTTTGCCTTCCTTGTCGGGGACCAGGCGCACGATGCGGTTGCCCTGGAGTTCCGCGCGGAACGAGCAGCCGACGCCGCAATAGGCGCAGGTCGTGATGACGGCGCGGTCCGGCACGCCGTGCTTGACGACGTCCTTTTCCATCAGCGTCGCCGTCGGGCAGGCCTGGACGCAGGCGCCGCAGGATACGCATTCGGATTCGAGGAACGGCTCGCCGGCGCTCGCCGAGACATGGCTGTCGAAGCCGCGCGCGCCGATGGTCAGCGCGAAGGTACCTTGCACCTCCTCGCAGGCGCGGACGCAGCGCGAACAGACGATGCATTTGGATGGCTCGAACTGGAAATAGGGGTTCGACTTGTCCTTGCCCATGAACAGGGGATTTGCGCCGCCATTCTGCTTGGCAAAGACGTGGTTCGCGCCGTCATAGCCATAGCGTACGTCGCGCAGGCCCACCTCGCCCGCAGTGTCCTGCAGCTCGCAATCGCCGTTCGCCGCGCAGGTGAGGCAATCGAGCGGATGGTCGGAGATGTAAAGCTCCATCACGCCTTTGCGCAGGCGTGCGAGGCGATCGTTCTGGGTCGTGACCTTCATGCCGTTCTCGGCTGGCGTCGTGCAGGAGGCGGGCGTGCCTTTGCGGCCCTCGATCTCGACGAGACAGATGCGGCACGAGCCGAATGCGTCGAGCATGTCGGTGGCGCAGAGTTTCGGGATCTGAACCCCAACTTCCGCGGCCGCGCGCATGACCGATGTGCCCGCCGGCACGGTCACGGTCATGCCGTCGATTTCAAGCGTCACCGTCTCACGGCTCGCGCTTTTCGGCGTGCCGAAATCGGCTTCCTTGAGCTGCGCCATAGGTACCTCCTAAGCGGCTGCCTGCTTTGCGCGAGCAGCCTTGTCGAAATCCTCGCCGAAATGATCGAGCGCGCTGATCACGGGAATATAAGTCAACCCGCCCAGCGCGCAAAGGCTCCCGTCTTTCATGACCTCACACAGGTCGCGGACGAGCGCCAAATTCTCCTCCGGCTCATCGCCGGCGACGACCTTGTCGATCGTCTCGTAACCGCGCACAGCGCCGATGCGACAGGGCGTGCACTTGCCGCATGATTCTATCGCGCAGAACTCAAAAGCGAAACGGGCCTGTTTCACAAGATCGACAGTATCGTCGAACACAACCACGCCGCCATGGCCGACCATGCCACCATGCTTCATGAACTCTTCGTAGTCGAGCGGCACGTCGAACAGGGATGTCGGCCAGTATGCGCCGAGCGGTCCGCCGACCTGGGCCGCGCGCACGGGGCGGCCGGACCATGTGCCGCCGCCATACTCCTCGATCAGCTCGTTCAGCGTCAGACCAAAGGCGCGCTCGACCAGCCCGCCGCGCCGGATGTTGCCCGCGAGCTGGATCGGCAGAGTTCCGCGCGAGCGGCCCATGCCGAATGACTTGTAGAACTCGCCGCCCCTCGAAAGGATGATCGGCACGGAGGCGAGCGACATGACGTTGTTAATGATGGTCGGTTTGCCGAACAGGCCGGAGATCGCCGGCAGCGGCGGCTTGTAGCGCACAAGGCCTCGGCGGCCTTCGAGGCTTTCCAGCATCGAGGTTTCTTCGCCGCAGATATACGCGCCCGCGCCGAGCCGCGCCTCCAGTTCGAACGCCTTGCCGGAGCCGAGCAGGTCCGGTCCAAGCAGCTTGTTGGCGCGCGCAATCTCTATCGCGCGCTTCATCTGGCGGAAGGCATGGGGATATTCGGAACGAATATAGACGTAACCCTTGGTCGCGCCGACGGCAAACCCTGCGATCGCCATGCCCTCGATCAGGCAGAACGGATCGCCTTCCATCAGGATGCGATCGGCGAACGTGCCCGAGTCACCCTCATCCGCGTTGCAGGCGATATATTTCTGGTCAGCCTCGGCGGCCGCTGTCGTGCGCCATTTGATGCCGGTCGGGAAGGCCGCGCCGCCGCGGCCGCGCAGGCCCGATTCGACGACTTCCTCGACCACTTGCGCCGGCGCCATGTTCAGCGCACGGCGCAAACCGGTTACACCGTCATGCGCTTCGTAATCCTCAAAGGACAGCGGATCGGTGATGCCGCAGCGCGCGAAAGTGAGGCGCTGCTGGTTGGCGAAATAGGGATGCGCCTCGACGTCACCGACGCGAAGCTGGTGCGCGCCGCCGTTCAGAAAATCGGCGTCGGCGAGCGACTGGATATCGTTCGGAGTGACCGGCCCATAGGCAACGCGGCCGCGTTCGGTGACGACTTCGATCAGCGGCTCCATCCAGAGCAGGCCGCGCGTGCCGTTGCGCACGATCTCGACAGAAGCGCCAGTCTGCGAAGCCCAGGTTTGGATCGCCCGCGCCACGTCGTCCGCACCCATCGAGAGCGCCGCGGCATCGAGCGGAACATAGATCCGCGTCATCGGCGCACATCCTCGATCAGGGCCTCGATGCGGGGCGTGTTCAGGCGGCCATAGAGCCGGTCGCCGACCAGAGCGGCCGGAGACAGCGCGCAATTGCCCAGGCAATAGACTGGCTCGAGCGTGACGCGGCCGTCGGCGCTGGTCTCGTTCATTTTCACGCCGAGCGCCTGTTCGAGTCTTTCGATGACAGCCTCATGGCCCATCGATTGACAGGACTCGGCGCAGCACACTTTGACCAGGTGCCGCCCATGCGGCTCGCGCTTGAAATCGTGGTAAAAGGTGATCACGCCGTGGACCTCGGCGCGGGACAGGTTCAGCACATCGGCGATAATTGGCGTCGCGCGCTCGTCCACACAGCCAAATGCCTCCATCAGCGCATGGAGGATCGGCATCAGCGGGCCTTCCAAATCCTTGTGTTCTGTCGCGATGGCGCGCACGCGCGCCTCGTCGAACGGAAGCCCCGCTCCGTTTCCTGACCCCGAATGACCGTGCTGCAACCCATCCATAACGGATGACTACCCTTCCCGGCGTTTTTGCGCCGCGCTTTTCCGCCGAAACTTTGGGCACACGTCGCCTCAGCGTGCTCCTTGAGTCATTCTAATGTGGTCCCGTGGCCCCACGAACGCAAACGAGTTCTCTCAATGTCGTAATCGGAAAAATCGATCAAGGGGTTTATGCTAGTTCTTCCGCGCGATTTCGGCTTGAATATCCAGCTCCGCCGCGATCTTCGCCAGCGCCGCAACCAGCGGCGGCCAGGGCTTCCGGTCGCGCACGAACAGGCCGACCGACTGGTCGCGGTTGGGCACGATCGGGATCGCCGCCACATCGGGCGGTGCGCCGAACAGCCAGAGGAACGAGTGCGGCAGGACGCTCGACCACGAGCCCTCACGCACATGGCTGCACAGCGCCATGACGGAATTCGACTCGACCGCCGGGATCGGCGCGCGGCCGAATTCGCGGAACACGGCGTCGAGGATGCGGCGGTTCTGCATCTCCTGCGACAGAAGGCAGAGCGGCGCGTCGGCCACGTCCTTCCAGTGCACGGTTTCGCGCGTCCCGAACGGGCCCTTGCGGGGGGTGAGGAAAATGTAGCGCTCGGTATAGAGCGGCACGGCGTCGACCGAACGCGGATGCTCGCCCGAGACGTAAGTGACGCCGGCGTCGAGGGTGAACTCGGACAGGCCCTGCTCGACCTCGCGGCTTAGGGACAGAACCCAATCAGTGCATTGATCGGATGCCGCAAATTAGATTCAGAGGCTCAGGCGGCTTGGTGGAGGCTCTGATGGGACATCTTTTCTGGTTAAACGACGATGCATGGTCGGCGATCGACCCGCACCTGCCGAAAAACCAGCCCGGTGCGCGGCGGGTTGACGACCGCCGCGTGATCAGCGGCA
>JBKJVQ010000072.1:0-3146 GCA_046717125.1 Methyloligellaceae bacterium | reverse complement strand
GCCTGCGCCGGGCCGAGCATGGACAGCATGGTCGCGAACCAGCGCGGATTATAGCCGAGCCCGAGACGCGCGGCGGGAATGGCGAAGGTCGCGTCCTCGGCCACGACCCGGAGGTCGCAGGAGAGCGCAAGCTGAAAGCCGCCGCCCATGCAGAAGCCCGCGATCTTTGCGATTGTCGGCTTGGCGCAACTCGCCACGGCCGCGAACGCCGCGCTGTTCAGCGCGTCGTAGGTTTGCGCGGCATCCCCTGAACGATGCGCGTCGAATTCGGAAATGTCTGCGCCGGCGCTGAAGGCGCGCGTTCCGTCGCCCTCCAGAACCACGACACGAACGTGCGGATCGTCCTCGGCGGCCTTGATGGCGGTGGGGATCACTTCCCACATGAGGCGGGTCAGCGCATTCATGCGCGCGGGGTTGCTGAGCGTGATGGTGAAGACGGCCCCGGCTACCCGTGTCCGGATTGAAGGACGGTTGTCGGCGGCTTCATCATACATCCGGAATCCTCAATCGTTGCAGCCTCTACAAGGGCTAAAGCGTTGACAGCGCATGCTAGGATAGGGGCATGAGTTGCCGCTATGGCCGCGAGGCCAAACAGGATTAGGTAAGATGGCGATCCCGAGTCAGTTCCGGCCGAAAGTTTCGGCCCTCGATCCGGTCTGGTCCCAAATCAGGCAGGAAGCCGAAACGGCGGTCGCGGAGGAACCCGCGCTCGCTGGGTTTGTATACGCGACCGTGCTGAGTCACGACCAGCTCGAGCACTCGGTCTGCCATCGCCTCTCCCAGCGTCTCGAACATTCCGATATGACGGCCGGACTGATCCGCGACGTCTTCCAGGAAGTTCTGAACAAGGAGCCGCAGCTCGGCGACGTGTTCCGGGCGGATCTCGCCGCGGTCAACGATCGCGATCCCGCGTGCAAGCGGATGATCGAGCCGCTGCTCTATTTCAAGGGGTTCCACGCGCTCGTCGCCTATCGCTTCGCCCATCACCTCTGGAACAACGGCCGCCGCGACTTTGCGCTTTATCTTCAAAGCCAGTCATCGCGCATCTTCGCCGTCGATATCCATCCCGCGGCGGGAATCGGTCGCGGCATCATGCTCGACCATGCGACGGGCATCGTCATCGGCGAGACGGCCGTCATCGGCGATCGATGCTCGCTGCTGCATGGCGTTACGCTCGGCGGCAGCGGCAAGGAGGGCGGCGACCGTCATCCGAAGATCGGGTGCGGCGTCATGATCGGCGCGGGCGCGAAGATCCTCGGCAATATCACGGTCGGGAACTGCGCGCGGGTAGCTGCGGGCAGCGTGGTGCTGAAGGATGTTTCCGCCAATCGCACCGTCGCAGGCGTGCCGGCGCGCGAGGTCGGCTGGGCCGGCTGCGACGAACCGGCGCGCGACATGAATCAGCTTGTCGCGGAAGACGATATCGCGGCCGATTGAGTTTGAGATCGAGGAGACAGAATGACCCGGGAAGAAATCGGCCGCGTAGAAGCCTACCTGAAGCGGCTGTTTCGCCTGCCGGCGCTGGCCGTGAGGCAGCGGCCCAAGAAGGACGATTCGGCCGAGGTGTTCATCGACGATGAGTTTGTGGGCGTGATCTTCCGCGATGAGGACGAGGGCGAGATCTCGTACCAGTTCCAGATGGCGATCCTGGACTACGACCTGCAAAGCTGACTTATCGCCGCCTAACCACGGTCTAGGGCCGCCTAACCACGCCTAGGCGCGGTTAACCATCGGTTAAGCATGACCTGACCGCCCCGGCCCGGCGATGGCATTGTCGCGCGTGGTTTTCCGGTGCGCGCCATGCCTGAATTGATGTTCCATTTCTATCTGATGGCGGTCGGCTTCGTGCTGGCGGGGTTGATGCAGTCGGGGTTCCAGCTCATGACCGGCCGCACGCTCCGGTTTGCGATGGAGCAGTCCAATGGCGCTCTCTTCGTGCCGAACCTGCTGGCGCGGGTCGTCGCAGGCCCTGTCATCATAATGCGCAACGGTATCCTCCTTGCGCAACGTGAAGGGACAGCGCCGTATTGGCTCGCCATGACAACCGCGATCGCAGGGCTTTGGAGCTTCGTGAGCGGAGCCCTCTTCGTCGCGATGTGCGCATAAAAAGAAGCCGGCGCAAATTGGCGCCGGCTCAAGGTTCAAGGCCCGGGATTGGGGGAACGGGGGGTTCCAGGCCCTGTTGTGTGTCCAGAGGGCGGACGAAATTATCGGGGCCAGGAGGCCAGGTGATCGGCCTGCGGCCGCACGGGAACAAGCGACAGCCACTCGGTAGTGTCGAAATGCGACTGCCGCTTCACGAATTTGTAGGTCGTGCGGTCGTAGGGCAGGATCGCGTCCGTCTTGTTGTCGAGGATGAAATCGCCCTGCAGCGTACGCACCGACAGGACGGCGTGGCCCTCGTCGTTTTCGTCGCGCACCACGGTGATCAGCAGTGAGGCTTCAGGCCAGCCGCGCTCGATCAGGAGCCTGCGCTTCAGCAGCACGTAATCCTCGCAGTCGCCCTGACCGGCCGGATACGTCCAGAATTCCACTAAGCCGTACAGCTCGGCGTCGGAAATGGGTTCGACCGTATTGTTGACCAGGCTGTTCACTTCGTTGAGTTCGTCCCATCGGACGACATCGACGTTCACGCGTTCCCGGGATGAGCGCGACGGGCGGCATTCGGCCGAATTTTCGCGGCAGAACTGGACAAAGCCGATCGGGGGCAGCGTCCGGCCGTAAATCAGCATGATGTCGCCAGTCGGCACCGAAGCCGTGGCGATATGGTCTTGTTCGGAAGGCGCAACGAAGTCCTGCGCCCTGGCCGGCGCGATGCTGATGAGCAATGTCAGGACCCCGATGAAAAGCTTCGTCATGACGTCCCCCGGTTTTCTTGTTGGGGAAACGATGACAGAGCGATTTTGAGATCACGCTAAGCCGCGCCCGGATTTTCGCAGTGAATTCGAATCAAAGTTTAGAGATTGTGTTCGCCCGGACGACGCGCCATGCCGCGACCTGCCGGGGACGTCCCGTACCGGCGATCCGCGAGTTCCTCGACTGTGCCGGAATGACGGCCGCGAAATCGACCGCGCTGAGAGCTACAGCCCGAAATGCCGCGCGAGCGCGGCCTGATCCTGGACGTCCGTAAACCTGATGCCGATGCC
>JBKJVQ010000071.1:0-12102 GCA_046717125.1 Methyloligellaceae bacterium | reverse complement strand
CTGCGGTGGCCATCGCGGCCCTCGAGCTTGCGCAGATCGGGGGCAGCGCACTGGTGTCAACGTGCAGCCGGTTCGAAACCGACGGCTTCAATGTCGCGCCGGCGGTTGAGATCGGGGAACACGTCGACCGGCACGCGCGGCAGGACGTACAGTCCGTAAGCGACGAGCATCATCGCTGCGGCAAGCACGAACAGCCGGTTCTTCAGGCTGGCCGAGACAAGGAAATTGAACATCGCCTTGGCCTACCGAATCTGGTTCACGAGATTGGCGGCGCTCGTGACGATGCGCGCGCCTTTCTCAATGCCGCCCGAGACGACGACGCGGCCGCCGTCGAGCGGCGCAATGCGGACGGGCACGGAAGAAAATGCCTCCGGCGCATCATGTCGCCAGACGATGTGCTCGCCATTCGCGCTGCGCACGACCGCCTCGCGCGGCAGGACCATTGCGAATTTTGCTTCGCCGCTGGTCGCAACGACGCGCAAGGGCTGGCCAACGCCGAGCCCCGCCGGCGGGCTTTCGATCGCGAACTGCACGATTGTCGCCTGACCGCGTTGGGTCGGGCTGAATCCCCGGAAGGTCAGCTTCATCGGCGCGCCGTTGCCGGCCGTCGCGCTGGCTTCGGCGAGCGAGGCGGGATCGGCATCGCCGTAGATAAGGGCCTCGACCCAGAGTCCGCTCGAATCGACGATCTCGAACAGGATATCCTGCGCCTGCACCACTTGCCCGGGAACGACTTTCGCTGATGAGACTACGCCGTCTATTGGCGCGAGCAGCGTTTCGGGTTCGGCACGCGTCTCGATGACAATCTGTCGACGGCGCTTCAGCCCCTCAATCTCGGTCTCTGCATCGGCCACCTGAGCTTCCGGCGCGACACGCTTCTCGAAGAGCTGCCTCGTTCGTTGGGGCTTGCGCGCCGCCACGGCGATCATCTGGTCGATCTCGCCGACCTTTTCCGACAGCGTCACGCTGTCCTCCGGCGGTAGCGGGCGTTCGATCGTCGCGAGCACGTCGCCCTTCTTCACGCGCTGACCGATGCGCGCGAGACCGCCCTCCGGCGGGATCAGGCGGCCGCCGCCGATCGACTGGACGAGCCCGGTGCGCGCGGGGTCCGCGATCACGCGGCCGATCAGATTGACGGCGGTCTTCGCCTCCTCTTCCGCCATCATCTTGGTTCGCACTTCGAGCAGGCGCTGGGTGGGTTTGGGCACGAAGGCGCTGCCGTCCGGATTGCGGCGCGGCGCATTGGAGGCCGCAGCCGCAGGTCCTGCAATGTGGCTGCCGTCCGGCCCATGAGCTCCAGGCCCGCCGCGCGCCGTGCCGATCAAGAGGACGACCGCGCCGAAAGCCATCAGGACGGTCGAAGCGGCGGCGAGGGAACGCCTGCGCCGTCCTGCGACCGCGCCAATCGCGCCAATAAGGATAAACCCTGCGCCCGCCGCGAGCGCCGCCGAGCCCGGCAAACTGCCGATACGCGTCCGCAGGGACTCGAAGATCGACGGTCCGGTTCTCGCCGCGGCGACGGCTTCCGGCAGGTTCAAAGCGCCGACCAGCAGATCGTCGCCCTTCCCGCCCGCCACCGAGAAGACGAGATCGAGCGCGCCATGGCCCTCGAACGCTTCGGACTCGACGACATAGACGCCGTCGTCGCGCAGCGTCGCGTTGAGCGCTTGAGCCGCATCGCCAACTGTCACCGCGACGGCGACATCCGTGACCGGTTCGTTCGTGTCGAAGCGGTCGACATAGATGGAGAGTTCATGCCCATCGGCGATGCCGACCAGCTCGTACCGGTCGCTGGCCGCGGCCACGCGCGGCGACGCCGGAGCCGCGCCGGAGGATGGTTCCGCGATATGACTGCCGTCCGGACCGTGCGCGCCCGGGCCGGCAACCACCGGCGGGACCGCGCCGATGATTGCGAAAATTCCCAACGCCAGAAGCGCGGAAAGAAAGTGGATGCCGGCAGCCATGATGAACCCCTGATCGAGCGCGAACGACCGCGCCGCGATCGGAGCCGCGGCCGGTCAGGCGATGTCGGGGGTTCTCGGTGGTCGTCTAGGGCCGCCGGGGTCGAGGCCGGGCGGCAGGGAAACGGTCAGTCCCGTGAAATCGGCGGAAATCGCCGCCGGCAATGGAACGGAGGACACAGTGGGTAGTGCCGCCGCGCTCATGGCGGCGCAGCACACGAGCTTCCCATCGTGATCGACATGGCCGCCGCCGTCCGGGTCGATCCGATGCACGTGAAAATGCCGCGAGCCGTCATCCTCGACATGCGCGTGCCAGACCCAAGGGCCCTGCGTGTGCGTTTCAGTCGCCTGCGCGCGGAATGCGAACGCGCCCTGGACGGCAAAGAACAACGAAGCCACGACCATAAGACCGCGCGCCAAAGTCCTTAATCGTGCCAGACCACGTCTCATATCTCGCTCCACATTAAAAATGGCCGGTTTGCGTGTCTGTTTCAAGGCTGAACATGGCCAGCGCCGGTAGCGGAGAACAGGAAGCTTAACAGAGAGAAGCCCGGAACACCTCCAGCGACCGTTCAAAGTCGCGGCGCGTGGCACCTCGTGCGGCTTGCGATTACGATTGATCCCCCGATAGGGTGCGCGCAATCCTCGAGAGGCTTTGCCCCGCGTCCTGCCCGGGATGCTGGCGGCGCGATCCTAAGCGGTACCGCGCGTGACCAAGCGATCTTTGCTCGTACTGATCCTCGCGCTCGGCGCGGGCGCACTCGTTCTGGCGCTGCACGATGTGCCAACAACGCCGACGGCCGAAGATGTAGCCGCGATCGCCAATATTGCCCACGGGACAGCGCCGCCTCCGCCCCAGCGCTCGTTCGAGGACGAGATCGTAACCATCCGCGCCATCCAGGATGCGGTGCTGACCGCCGCGCCACTGAACGAGGGCATTCCGCTCGGCCAGCCGCGCGAGCCGGCCAACCTTCTCGCGGCAAAGAAGGGCCTCTGTTTCGACCGCAGCCGCGCGATCGAGAAGGCGCTGACACTGGCGGGCATCGAGAACCGCCATGCCTTCGTCTATGAGAGCGACGGAGGATTGCAAAATCTAATCGCGCTGGCGAAACCGGGTGTAACGTCCCACGCCGTCACGGAGGCACGCACCGCCAAGGGCTGGATCGTCATCGATTCCAACGTCGCATGGATCGGGCTGACGGCGGAAGGCGATCCCGTATCGCTCGCTGAACTCGACACGGATCGCCGGCACGCGATGCCGGCATGGGACAGCGGCAATAAGGCGCCGATCGCGTCGATCTTTAGGCATGACTTCGCTTACGTCATCGGTCTCTATTCGCGTCACGGACGCTTCTATCCGCCTTATACGCCGGTGCCCGATCTCGATGTCGGGCAGCTTCTCTACAATTTGATGGACTAAGATCGCCATGGTCGAATTCAGGCTTCCGCGCGGGTCGCGCCCGACGAAGGGCAAGGACTGGCCTGCGCCCGAAGGCGCGGGCGCAACCAAGCCGTTTCGGGTCTATCGTTATGATCCGGAGAGTCCCGAAAACCCGCGCGTCGACACCTATCAGGTCGACACCGCCGTTTGCGGGCCCATGGTCCTCGACGCGCTGATCTGGATCAAATCGAAGGTCGACGCGACGCTGACCTTCCGGCGCTCCTGCCGCGAGGGCATCTGCGGCTCGTGCTCGATGAATATCGACGGTCTGAACGCGCTTGCCTGCACCAAGCATATCGATGAAGTGAAAGGCGAGGTCGCGATCTATCCCTTGCCCCACATGCCGGTCGTTAAGGACCTCGTGCCGGACCTCACCCAGTTCTACGCCCAGCACAAGGCGGTCGAACCGTGGCTGAAAACCGAGACGCCGACGCCCGACAAGGAGTGGCGGCAGAGCCGCGAGGACCGCGAGAAGCTGGACGGGCTGTACGAGTGCATCCTGTGCGCCTGCTGCTCGACGGCGTGTCCGTCCTACTGGTGGAACTCTGACAAGTTCCTGGGGCCGGCGGCCTTATTGCAGGCAGAGCGCTGGATCGTCGACTCCCGCGACCAGGCGACGGATGAGCGCCTTGACGCGCTGGACGATCCGTTCAAGCTCTATCGCTGCCACACGATCCTGAACTTCACCAAGGCTTGCCCCAAGGGGCTCAATCCCGCCAACGCCATCGCGGACGTCAAGAAGGCGCTGGTCGAGCGGGAGCTGTAGGCAGCCAAGCAAAAAAACGTCACCGGGAGAAGCGGCGATCAGGCGGTAAGACAACACCCATGAACGCGATCGAAGTCTGGGAGCTGGCGGCCTATATCGTCACCGTATTCGGCCTGCCCTTCGCAATTCTTGTATTCGTCCACGAGCAGCGCAAGGCGCGCGAGAATGAAGAGGAGCAGACTTGGCAGCTCCTCTCGGATGGCTACACCCGCTTTCTCAAACTCGTGATTGCCAATCCTGATCTCAAGATGGGTTCTGAGCGCGCCACATCGGGACTGACCGAGGAGCAGCAGGAACGGGCGCTGGCGATGTTCGCCATTCTCGTCGCCCTGTTCGAGCGCGCCTATCTACTCGCTTACGAAGAGCGCATGTCGGGCAAGAAGCTGCGGCGTTGGCGCTCTTGGGAAGACTATATGCGCGAATGGTGTCGCCGCGCCGATTTCCGGTGTGATGCGCGCTCTGCTCAAGGGCGAGGACGCCGAGTTCGCCGCCTATATCGGAACGCTGGCAGATGAAGAAAGCGCGGCGTCCGGCATTGAGCCGAACGCCGCGATCGGCTCCTTTACGGGCAGCAGGCCAGCGCAAACGCCGGCGCGCTGAACGCCATCAAGGTCACCGCAGCAAGAGCAATACGCTTAATCATGTGAGCCACTCCTGATGTTGTGATCGGGGCCCCCATTGAGCGGCCCGATTCAGACGCTACGATCTGTAGCGGCTACAGGAGCAAGGTCGGCACGCAGGGCTCGCAGGATCGTGACACGGACATGGACGCACTGACTATCGGAACGCTGGCGGCCGAAACGGGCGTCAATATCGAAACCATCCGCTACTACGAACGCATCGGTCTCGTGCCGAAGCCGCCGCGCAGCGCTGGCGGACGGCGCAGCTACGGACCACGCGATTTCGAACGGCTCCGGTTCGTGCGCCGCTGCCGTGAGCTGGGGTTTTCGCGCTGGACGACATCCGCTCGTTGCTGACGCTCTCGGCCGGAGGCGATGGCCGCGACGCCGACGTGAAGGCGCTCACCTTACGTCATCTCGACGATATCGGGCGCAAGCTGACCGACCTGACGCGCCTGCGCGCGTCGCTCGAGGCGATGACGACGCGCTGCACGCCGGGCGCTCAGACAAAGTGCCCGATTCTCGACGCGCTCGGCGCGCCGGCCGCGCAAGACCGTTGACTGAAGCATGATGCCGAAAAGTGTGAAGCGTTTTTCGGACGACATCATGCTCAAACTATTGGAATCGATCACTTTCATCGTGATCAGACGGAGGACACTCCATGTGCCGAAACATCCGTACACTGTTCAATTTCGAACCTTCGGCGAGCGATGACGAAATTCGCGCGTCGGCGCTGCAATTCGTGCGTAAGCTGAGCGGCTTCAACAAACCGTCGCGCGCGAACGAGGCCGCGTTCAACCGAGCGGTCGGCGAGGTGACGGAAGCGGCACGGCGGCTCCTCTCCTCGCTGGAAACGGCAAGCCCGCCGCGCGACCGCGATATCGAAGCCGCCAAGGCGCGTCTGCGGTCGAGCGTACGGTTTGCGTCAGCGTAACTGTCTAGGGTGGCAATGATCGACCATCTCGGCATCACCGTCGGCGATCTGGCGACCTCGCGCGGGTTCTACCTCGCCGCGCTTGAGCCGCTCGGCATCGGCATCGTCATGCAGGTGCCGATCGATCCGCCGGTGCTTGGCTTCGGCATTACGGGCTCGACCCCGGTATCGCTTCAGTCCGGCAAGCCGTCCTTCTGGATCGCGCAAGGCGAAGGCCCGAATCCGAAAATCCATCTGGCCTTCGTGGCCGGAACGCGCGTAACCGTCGACGCTTTCCATGCGGCGGCTCTGGCGGCCGGGGGAAAAGACAACGGCCCGCCCGGATTGCGGCCCGACTATCACCCGAACTATTACGCCGCCTTCGTGCTCGATCCTGACGGCAACAATGTCGAGGCCGTATGCCACGCGCCCGCGTGAGGTTTAGCGCGCAAGCTGCGCACGCGACCAGGTATCGGCCTGTTTCTCGGCGTTAAGCCGCTGTTCCTGGCTGAGCTTCGTCAAGAACATGTCCATCCAGAAGTCCGTGACCCCGCCGTTGCGCGACAGAATGTGCCATTTGGCGGCTTCGATCGGGTTTTCCGTCACGCCCTTGCCATGCGCATAGAGGCGCGCCAGCCGGTTCTGGGCAACCGCGTTGCCGCTATCCGCGGCGCGCTGGAAATAAAGGAACGCCCTCTCTTCATCGATCAGGATTCCCTTGCCCAGGAACAGCATCGTTCCGAAATCCACCTGCGCAGCCGACACGCCCTGATCCGCGGCGCGCCCTGTCCAGAGGGCGGCCTCGATCTCGTCCTTGTCGACGCCGTTGCCGAGGGCATAGAGCGCGCCCAAATCGTACTGCGCGTCAGCGTGACCCTGCTCGGCGGCCTTGCGCAGCCAGTTTGCCGCTTCCTTCTCGCTGGCCTCGCGCCCCCTTCCGTCGAGATAGGCCAGCGCGAGGTTGTATTGCGCGGCCGCCATGCCGGCCGTGGCGGTCTCCTCGAACAGATCTGCCGCCCGGCGGGGATTTTTCTTCACGCCCTGGCCCTCGGCCAGAAGCAGCGCGAGGGCGAACTTGGCGTTGAGATCGCCGCCGGCGACGGCCTTCTCGTAAGCCTCGGCCGCCCTGGAGTAGTTGCGGGGGACGCCGAGTCCGCCGGAATAAAGCTCGCCGATCAGCGTCCAGGAGGCAAAATTGCCCTTGGCGGCCTCATCCTCCGCGAGCTTAAGCGCCGCGATGTAGCGGCCCTTTTCAAACGCGTGGTACGCGCTTTTGAACTGCTCTTCCTCTGCGCCGGCGGACGACAGCGCGAGCATGCAGACCAGAGCTGCGAGAATGCGCCTCATGCCGCGCGGCGCGGCTTGGCCAGCGCCGCTTCGATCGCGGCGAGGGCTTCGGGATCGCGCCAGAGCGCGGGCGAGAGGGCGACGAAATCAGCGCCCGCATCGGCCAGCGCGAGCGCAAGGTCCGCCTCGTCGCGGGCGAACGCGACGGAGGGCGTCGTAAACAGATCCGCCCACCAGACCACACTGTCGATCAGCGCGTCGGTATCGGTCTCTTCGAACGCGATATAATCGGCACCCGCTTCAGCAAGACTCATGGCGACGTGGCGCGACGGCGTCGCCGCTGCGCCCACGATCACGCCCGAGCCCAGCGCGTCGCGCGCGTCGCGCCAGTGTTCTTCGTCGCTGGCATGAATGCCGTCGGCTCCGAGCGCTTCGGCCAGTTCGATATCGTCCTCGATCAGCACCGCGATTCCGCGCTCCTGGGCGAGAGCGATCAGCTCGGCCGCCTCGTCGGCGCGGGCAGCGGGCCCCCGCATCAGCACGCAGGCAACGTCGGAGGAATCGAACGCGGCAGCGAACGCGGCCGGTCCCGCCGCGTCGTCATCGAGGACGAGATAGAGCCGGCAGCGGTCGGATGGTTCGGCCACGGGTCAGGATCGGGATTGTTGAACGGCGCGAATAGTTGCGCGGAATTGCGGCGAAAACCGGCAAAGGACTGGCGCGACCCTATGCTGCTTCTTCCTTTTCCGGCCGCCACTCGCCGGTCGCGGCGAGACTGTTCATCCGGGCCCGGTGCGTGAATGCGGCCTGGGCGGCGGTGACATTGCCGCGCTCGCCTTTCCACGCTTCCAGCGCGGAGGCCTGGAGCGCGCGGCCATAGGAGAATGACAGCGGCCAGGGCGCGTCGAACATCGCGTTCATCGCGTTCAGATGCGCGGTCGCGTCGACCTCGGACTGGCCGCCCGAGAGAAAACAGATGCCGGGCACCGCGGCCGGGACCGTGCGCTTCAGGCAGATCACAGTCTTTTCCGCAACTTCCTCCGCGCCCGCCTGCTCGGAACACTCCGTGCCCGAGATTACCATATTCGGCTTCAGGATCATGCCTTCCAGCAGCACACCCTGTTCGTAAAGCTGACCGAACACGGTGTGCAGCACCCCTTCGGTCACCACGTAGCAGCGGTCGATGTCGTGGTCGCCGTCCATCAGCACTTCCGGTTCGACGATCGGCACGAGGCCGGCCTCCTGCGCCAGAGCCGCGTAACGCGCGAGCGCATGGGCATTGGCCTCGATCGCGGCAGGCGACGGCTGTTCGGCGCCGATGCGCAACACAGCCCGCCATTTGGCGAAGCGCGCGCCGAGGTCGCGATATTCTGCGAAGCGCTCGCGCAGGCCGTCGAGCCCTTCGGTGACGGTGTCGCCTTCCCAATGCGCGAGCGGCTTGGCGCCCTGGTCGACCTTGATGCCTGGAATCGATCCGGATTGCGTTATGAGTTCGACCAGCGGTGTTCCATCCTTCGCCTTCTGGCGAATCGTCTCATCGAACAGGATGACGCCGGAGATGCAGTGCTCCATCGCGTTGACGGAGCGGAACAGGAGTTCCCGGTAATCGCGGCGCGTGTCTTCGCTCGATTCCGCGCCGATCGCGGCGAAGCGCTTCTTGATCGTGCCGGAAGATTCGTCGGCGGCCAGAATGCCCTTGCCCGGCGCGACCATGGCTTCGGCGGTGGTTTCTAAAGCTTCGCTCATGCGCTTCTCTCCCGTGGTTTGCGCGGAAGAGTAGACCTGTCAGTTGCCTTGGAAAACCCCACCCGACGCGCGAAGCCGTGCGCCACCCTCCCCGAACGGGGAGGGATTAGCACCGCCTGGGCCTTCTAGCGACGCGTCTTACGAGGGAAAAGAATATCCCTCCCCGCCAGGGGAGGGTGGCGCGGCCATGGCCGCGCCGGGTGGGGCGATTTAATCGCTCTTGAGCTAAATCTGCTTCCCCATCGCCACCGCCGTGTCGCACATGCGGTTCGAGAAGCCCCATTCGTTGTCATACCAGGACAGCACACGGACGATCTGTTCGTTCACGACCTGGGTCTGGGTCATATCGAAATTCGACGAATGCGGGTCATGGTTGAAATCGATCGAGACGAGCGGCTGGTCGATCGCCGCGAGGACGCCCTTGAGCTCCTGCTTCGCCGCAGCTGCCATCGCCTTGTTGACCTCGTCCGCCGTCACCTTCCGTGACGGGATGAATTTCAGGTCGATCATCGAGACATTCGCGGTCGGCACGCGGATGGCAGTGCCATCGAGCTTGCCCTTCAGTTCCGGCAGGACGAGACCGACCGCCTTCGCCGCGCCGGTTGAGGTCGGCACCATAGAGAGCGCGGCGGCGCGGGCGCGGCGCATGTCGCTGTGCGGCGCATCCTGCAGCCGCTGGTCGGCTGTGTAGGCGTGGATCGTCGTCATGTAACCGGAATCGATGCCGCACAGCTCCTGCAGCACCTTGGCCACCGGCGCGAGGCAGTTGGTGGTGCAGGACGCGTTCGACACGACTTCGTGGGCGCCGTTCAGCTTGTCGTGGTTGACGCCGTAGCAGACCGTGATGTCGGCGCCGTTCGACGGCGCGGAAACCAGCACGCGCTTGGCGCCGGCCTTGAGATGCGCGACCGCCTTGTCCTTGTCGCTGAAGATGCCGGTGCACTCCATGACGATGTCGACATTCATGTCCTTCCACGGCAGCTTGGCAGGATCCCTTTCGGCCAGCACTTTCACGTCGCCGAAGCCGGCATTCATCGTGTCGCCGGAAATCTTCACTTCATGCGGATAGCGGCCATGGATGGAGTCGTAGCGCAGGAGGTGCGCATTCGTGTCGATCGAGGTGATGTCGTTGATGGCGACGAGCTCGATGTCCTTGCGGCCCGATTCGCCGATTGCGCGGAACACCATGCGACCGATGCGGCCAAAGCCGTTGATCGCAACACGAATGGCCATGATTCTCTCTCCGAAGGCAGGGGTTCCTCGTGAACGGCCGCGCGCCGGTCCCGCTGCGGATTGGCTTCCGCTTGCGTCCGGCTCGCGCCTCGGCCTGAAAACCATGGCAGGCGCGCAACTGTCAACAAAACCCGAGATATTCCGGCCGGATTTCTCGGGGCGAAGCGACGCACGCTGCGTGGGCTCGAGCGCGAGCGGCCCACGCGCCGCCCAAATCATGTGAGAATGACCAACGAGGGAACGGGGGCGGCCGCAACGTCGCGCGTTCCGGGTGGTTGTGGTATGCGTGAGGAGTATGCGGCGTATGGACGAAGACGAAGAACTTGACCGGGCTGCGGCGCGTCTGACCGCGGCCGTGGAGGCTATTGAAGCAGCGCTCGATTCCGAGGACGGCGGCCCCTTGCGTGTGCTGACCGACCGGCTGCATTATCTTGAGCAGGAACGCGCCCGTCTTCAGGAGGAACTCGAGGCCGAACGCGATCGCGGACGTAGGCTAGTCGCCGCCAACGACGAGGTGTCGGAACGGCTCGACGCCCTGTCCCGGACGCTGAGGCCCGAACCCGCCGAAGGCTAGAGCATGCTGCCGAAAAAGCCTGCCCCGGACTTGATCGGGGGTGTATAGCCGGTTTCCGACGACATCATGCTCAAACCCTTGACTTCAATTGATTCACTTCCGAAGTCATCGTGATTTAAGGCGCGGCTGGGGGGCAGATGGGGCAGGTCAGCGTTACGGTCAACGGCCGCGTATACCGCCTGGAATGCGGCGCGGGCGAAGAAAAGCATCTGATGTCGCTGGCCGAATTCGTGAGCGGCCATGTCGAGGCCATGCGGAAGAAATTCGGCCAGGCGGGCGACGACCGTCTGATCCTGATGGCCGCGTTGCTCGTCGCCGACGAATTGTGGGAACAGAAGCGGCAGCTCGCCTCCGCCAAGGCGGAAGCCGCGCGCATGCGCGAGGGCCACGCGGCCGACCGGCGCGCTCAGTCGCGCAGCGACGTGACCGGTGTCATAGACGCGGCGGCAACGCGGCTCGACAGCCTGCGCGCAAAATTTGCCGATGGACCCACGCAACCGCCGCCCGTCCCCGGCAAAAAAGGGAAGTAGCCGCGCGGCATCGCTGCCCCTTACGCGCGGGCCAAATCAGCCTATATCTATCCTCCGGCGGGCTGCGGGATGCGTCAGGAACGAACAATCCCCTGGGCCTATAAGATCAGCCAGGGAGCTGACCCTGACGGGGACCGTGGTCCTTGTCACTCGGCGCCCACCTACACTTTGTAGGACACCGGCGGGATCTAAACCGTTCCAACGGTCATCGCGGCTCGCCATTGCGTCTCCTCTCTCCTGCCGCCAGACTGGCCTCCCAACAAGAAGAACGAGCGGCCAGGCCGCCGGGAGAACGCCTTGGCTCTGGCATATGCCGGCATTGATCCGAAGAAGGCGCTGCGCGAGCAGTGCCTGAAGCGGCGCTCGATGATCGACATGCAGACGCGTACCAAAGCGTCCGAAACGCTGGCGCTGAAATGTCTTGGCTGGCTCGAAGCCGTTGGCGGCCCGCGCGTGATCGGCGGCTATATGGCGATCCGCAACGAGCTCGACATTTCGGAGATGATGTTGAACCTCATGGAGATCGGCCACGGCATCGGCCTTCCCGTGATCGTCGCGCCCGATCGGCCGCTGATGTTCCGCAATTGGGACGGCAAGCCCGACATGCCGAAGACGAAGTTCGGGGTACCGGCGCCGCATGAGGCGCATGCCGAGGTCGAGCCGGACATTGTGCTGGTGCCGATGCTCGCCTTCGATTTCGAAGGGCACCGGCTCGGCTATGGCGGCGGCTTTTACGACCGCACCCTAGCGTATCTGCGGGCAACGCGCCCGATCATCGCCATCGGCATCGCTTTCGACGAGCAGGAAATGCCGCGCCTGCCGCGCGAAGCGCATGACGAGCCGCTCGACTGGATCCTGACGCAATCCGGCCCGCGGAAAGTCGGGGGCTGATGCTGCCTTTTTATGAAGGCCTCCCCACCCGGCCGGCCCAAGGGCCGTCCACCCTCCCCTTGAGGGGAGGGATGTTCTTTTCTCCCGAGAGGCTCGATGCTTGGCCGCGCGCGCGGAGTTGTCCCTCCCCTTCAGGGGAG
>JBKJVQ010000070.1:0-46960 GCA_046717125.1 Methyloligellaceae bacterium | reverse complement strand
TGGGCAGCCTGATCCTGACGCATTCCTTGGAAGGCGAGGTGCGCGGGCTGAAATCCTTCGCGCCGGAAGACCGGCCTAATCCGATGATCCCGTTTTTCGCGTTCCGCATCATGGTGGGGCTTGGCGTCGTCATGATTGCACTCGGGTTCGTCGGTGCGTTTCTGTGGTGGCGCGGCACACTGTTCACGACGCGCTGGTTCTTACGCGCGATGGGATTTGCGTTTCCGATCGGCTGGATCGCGGTTCTGGCGGGATGGTTCACGGCAGAAGTCGGCCGCCAGCCCTTCATTGTCTATGGTCATCTCAGGACGGCAGACGCGGTCTCGCCGGTTCCCGGAGGCAGCGTGCTGGCCTCGCTCCTCCTGTTCATTCTGGTCTACGGCGTGATCTTCGGCGCGGGGGTCTACTACATGGCGAAACAGGTGCGCTCGGGCCCTACACCCGCAACAGAGGAGCCGCCCCCTGAGGCCGACAAGGCCGATCTTGCGAAGCGTCCCCTGGCGGCGGGCTGAAGCGATGGAACCCTATCTTCCGATCATCCTGCCGCTCGTCTGGGCGACGATCCTCGCCTTCTCGGTATTCCTCTATGTGATGCTTGACGGATTCGACCTCGGCCTCGGCGCGCTGTTCCTGATCGCGCCGTCGGACGCCGATCGCGACGCCATGATGCATTCCGTCGCGCCGTTCTGGGACGGGAACGAGACCTGGCTCGTGCTGGGGGGCGTTGGGCTTCTCGCCGCCTTCCCCCTCGCCTATGCGGTGATGCTGCCCGCGCTCTATATTCCGATCATCCTTATGCTGATCGGTCTCATCCTGCGCGGCGTCGCGTTCGAGTTCCGGTTCAAGGAAGAGCGGCGGCGATGGATGTGGGACTGGGCGTTTGCCGGCGGCTCGATCCTCGCGGCGCTGATGCAGGGACTGATCCTCGGCGCCTTCATCCAGGGCTTCGAAATCGTGGGGCGCAAGTTCGCCGGCGGCGCGTTCGACTGGCTGTCACCCTTCGCGATCCTGACCGCGCTTGCGCTGGTCGCAGGCTACATCCTGCTCGGCGCGTGCTGGATCGTGATGAAGGGATCGGATGATTTGCGCAAATGGGCTGCGGGCGTCGCGCAGGTTGCGCTGATCGCGGTCGGCATCTTCGCGGCGCTCGTCAGCCTGTGGACGCCGATCCTGCATCCGGACGTCGCCGCCCGATGGTTCTCGCCCGCGAACATGGTGATGCTCAGCCCCGTTCCGGTGCTGACGCTGGCTGCCGCCTGGCTGCTCTGGCGGTCGCTGGCGGAGGGAAGCCGCCACATGCCGTTCGTCCTTGGCGCCGCGCTGTTCGTGCTCGTCTATACCGGCCTCGCGGTAAGCCTTTTCCCCTACATCATCCCGCCTGGGGTCACGATCTGGCAGGCCTCGTCGTCGGTCGACGCGCAGCTCTTCCTGCTCTACGGCACAATCCCGATCCTGCCGATCATCGTCGGTTACTCGGCCTATTCGTACTATGCGCTGTGGGGCCACTCGGAAGGCGATCCCGGCGGGTATCATTGAGCCGGATCGACTTTCGCCTGGCTTAAACCTGCGGGATATTGCAGTCCGAAAGCAGCTGGCTTACCCTTTTCCCGGGGTGAGCGAGAAATGCTTCGCGCGGTTCTTGCAGTTGCAGCGGCCTTCCTGGCGCTCGCATCCGAGTGCCAAGCGGAATCAGTGCGGCGCGCGCTGGTCATCGGCAACGACTCCTATCTCCATCTTCCGAAGCTGGAGCGCGCCCGCAACGATGCTGGGGCGGTGGCCGAAGCCCTGCGAAACCTAGATTTCCAGGTTATCGAAGGAAGCGATCTCGACTTTGCCGGCTTCGACGGCAAGCTGACGGAATTCGAGACAGCGCTGGAGCCCGGCGACATCGCCACTGTCTTCTTCGCCGGTCATGGTGTTGAGATCGACGGCGAGAACTATCTCATTCCGACCGACATGTCGCTGCATGAGCGCGGTCAAGAGCGCAGGGCGAAAAAAGACTCGTTCAGCCTCCAGGACGTTCTCACGACACTTCAGGCCAAGGGCACACAAATCAACATAGTGGTCCTCGATGCCTGCCGGGACAATCCATTTTCAGATTCCGCCGAGCGCTCGGTGGGCGGCACACGTTGGCCTTGCGAGGGTCGTCCCCCCGAGGGGCACATTCATCCTCTTCTCGGCCGCGGCGCATCAAAGGGCGATCGACCGCCTGCCCGGTAGCGACCCGAATCCGAACTCCGTCTTGACCCGCCATCTCCTGCCCCAACTCGCGGTGCCCAACCTGAACATCGTCCGGATGGCGAAACTGGTCCAGGTCGCCGTCGTCGACGAGGCAACGCGGGCCGGAAAGGCACAGGAGCCTGCCTATTACGACAACATCATCGGCCACTTCTTCCTGAAGCAGACCGGGAATGGCGACGGCGGCCCGGTGCCCAGCCCTGCGGTGAAGAACGCTCCTCCCGTTGAACAGCTGGAAACTGCCCGTACAGGCGACAAAGCGGATGAGCCCCCGGCTATCGCGAAGGAGCGCATCGAACCCATTCTGTCGCCCGAAGTCCGGGGAGAAGAAAAGTATCTCGAGTGCGTCCGGCAGAACGACAAGGTTCGCCCTGTTACAGGGAATTCCTGGCCGAGTTTCCCGGCCATGGCCGAGCCGAGCAGGTCAGGGCGATCATTGCGGAGCAGGTAGAATTGCCTCTGTATGAGGAATGCGTCAATGCGACCGGAACCAGCAAGATACTGATCCATTGCAAAGCATACGAGACGCGCTTCCCCGGGGGGGCCTATATCGAGGACGTGCGCAATCGCATCAAGAGCGCGACGGCCGCGAGTGAGCCTCCGGCCGCCGAGGAGAGGGGGAGGAGAATGAACCGGCGCCCGAGGAGCAGGCCGTCGTAACCGCTCCGCCGTCATTACCTACTCCCGCCTTCCGACAGTTCACCACCTATAACGGGTTCGACTTGCCCGGCGGGGACCTTGGTTCGCCGCTAAAGGACATATCGCAGGACCGCTGCCAATCCGTCTGCGCCGATGACCAGAACTGCGTCGCCTACACCTACGACAAGCGCAACGCCTGGTGTTTCCTCAAGTCGCAGATCACGGGCCTCGACGCCAATGAGAAGGCGATTTCGGGCGTCGTTGCGTCCGCAAACGCACCGAGCGCACCGAGCGTCCGGGGCGAATCGCAGCCGGAGCGCAGCTTCCGCACCTACGACGATTTCGCCGTGCCCGGAGGGGATTACGGTTCGCCACTCAAGAATGTAGATTTCGGCGATTGCCGGAACGCCTGCGCGGGCGACACGTCCTGCGTCGCCTTCACGTTCAACAGGAAACACCGATGGTGTTTCCTGAAATCGAGCGCGAGCGGCCTAAAGGCCGATGGGCAGGCGACATCGGGCGTATTGTCGTCAATCAGCCTCGATGAGTCCCGGCCGGCCGACGGATCGGAGATACAGCTCTACCACGGCATGGACTTCGCCGGACGCGATCTCGATTCGAAGGGCGTCCGCCCGACCTCGCTCGACGATTGTCGCAGCATCTGCATCTCGAACCCGAGCTGCAATGCCTTCTCGTGGGTCGAGAAAAACGGCTGGTGCTGGCCTAAATCCGGGATGAACCGGCCGAAGCGCCGTTCAGGCGTGATCAGTGGACGGCGTCTCTAGCCGCGCCTGCCGGAACCGACGCCGATTCCTCTGCTTCGAACGCGCGCTTTTTCGTCAGCTTCTGTTTCATCTGCGCGATGCGAGCATAGGCGTCGTCGATGCGCTTCGGATCGATACGGCCGTCGTCCACCGCCTTCCGGATGACGCCATGGATGCGCGGCCCAAGCTTCGGACTGGGCGTCGCTGTGTTCGAGTAAAGCAGGATGTCGACGCCCGAATTGACCGCCCTGACGATCGACTCCTCGAAACCGAAATTCTTGCGGACGGCCCCCATTTCCATGTCGTCCGTCACGACCACACCCTTGAAGCCGATCTTCTGCGGCGATTTCAGGTAACCGATCGCCTTTTGCGACAGCGAGGCCGGCACGCCCGGCGCATCTGCGAACCTTTGATGGTAAAGGTGGCCGACCATGATCATGTCGACGAACTGGTCCTTTGCAAGGTCGCGATAGGGCTCGAGCTCGATGTCTTTCCACCACTTGCCGATGTCGGTGAAGCCCTTGTGGCTGTCGGCCCGGCTGCTGCCATGCCCCGGGAAATGCTTGGCTGACGTGAGAAGGCCGTTGATCTCATGCGCAAGGCAAAACGCGCGCGCGTAATCGATGACCTTGCCCGGCTCGTCGCTGAAGCTGCGCTTGTAACGGCCGATGATCGGATTTTGCGGGAAGAGGTTCAGGTCGACGACCGGACCGAAATTGGTATTGAAACCGCTCGCGCTCAGTTCGCGCGCCATTCTCTCGTACACCGACTGCGCGCGGTCACTTGAGCCATAGCGCGCATCATTCGCGACGGCCCAGGCAGACGGGTAGGCGCTGTGACCGTTCTTCAGCGACAGGCGCTGGACGAACCCGCCCTCCTGGTCGACCGAGATGATCGGGCGCAAGCCACCGCGCGGGCTCGAAGCGAGAATCGCGCGGTTAAGCTGCGCGGTCTGGCCGGGCGCAACCACGTTCTGGCCCATGAGCATGACGCCACCGATAATGCCCTGGGCGATCTGGCGGCGGACTTCCACGACGCCCGGATCGCCAGACTTTGTGCCCGCGAAGCCGACGACGATCATCTGGCCTATCTTTTGGTCGAGGCCGGGCCGCGACCTTGCGGGAAGCGGAACCTGGGCGGCCGGAGATTCTGCGGGCGCTGCCTGGTGCTTTTCGATCAGACCCTTGATCGGGTCAGGCTCCGCCGCCTGTGGCGGAGCCTTGGGCCCCCTTGGCGGATCAGCGGCGCCGCCCTCTTCGGCCGCCTTCATCGCCAGATCGGATTTCCCGACGGGACCGGGCGCCTTCTTCCTGTGCAAGGAAAACGAGCGAACCGGCTGTCCCCGGCGATCCAGGGACGGCGCGTCCATGGCGCGGAAAACCTGGTTGTGCCCGTTCCCGGACGCCGATTGCGCGGCCGCCTGACCGCAGACGCCTGACGCGGCGACGAGGACTGACGACACAAGAAAAATTGCAGTGCGCCGTGTGGTCATGCGGGTTCCGGGGTTGCTCGGCAAGGCTAGGACCGGTGTCGTTAATGGACACTTAAGCCTGATTTACGGGAATCGTGGGGTCCGTTTTGGACAAAATTGAGTGTCTTGGCCGCACTGCGCAAATTTTGGCATCGTCGCCCGCAGAAAAACTGCTTCATTTGCAACGGATCTGCGCGCGCGAAGCTCCCGTAGCCCATCGCACAATGGAGGAGCCGCCGGACCGGCCGGCCTGCATGAATGATTCGGAGCGAAGAGGATCAGCCGCGCGCGGCTGAACCGGCAAGCCTCGGCGCTTCGATGCTGTCGAGATAGTCGCGATGCATCCAGCCGGTGGACCCTGTCTCCGGATCGAGCACCAGCATCCAGTCGGCGCGCTGGCGCAGAAGCTGCAGTTCGGTGTTTTTCCGGTAAGACGTAACGGTTTCGGCGGCGAGGTCGGGACGCATGCGCAAGTTCACGACGTTTCCGGTCACTTTCACCCAGCGCGCCTCGGCAGGCTTTGCCTCCGGCATGGATTCAGCTGCAATACGGGCGTCGGCGAGCGCCGCGCTCTTCTCGGTCTGCGGTTCGGCGGCAACCTGCGCCACCTCAGGCCGCGCCAGTCGCAGCTTCCCAGGCTGGCCTTGCTCTGCGTCATGCGCCGCTGCGCGCTGCGGTATTGCGCCCGGACCGGAAAGCGCGCCGGAGGCTACGCCCTTGATGAGAATTGCCACGAGCAAAATCGAGACCAACCACGCAAATTTCATTTCAGTACCCCAGACGGCATGCACAGGTGCAACCTCGCATCGGTAACAAGTGCAGCTGCGATTTGTTCCGCCAAACCGATCGCCGCAGAGATGGGGCCGGCCAGTTAGGCACGCAAGCCGGCTGCGCGATTGTGGTGAAGAAATTGGGTTTGCTTCCGGCTTAGCTTTGGGTGCGCAACCCAACATCAACCCCGGTGCTTTCGGCGGTTGCGTTCTAAATCCAATGCAGCTGAGCGCCGCGCAGAACGAGGACTTTGTCCTGCGGGGCGTCGAGGCGCGGAATCTCCGCCGACGCCATCGGCGTCAGATGTCCCCTGAGGCAGCGCTGCACGCCACCATGGGAAACCGCGACTGTGTCTTGCGTCAGCTCGCCGAACCAGAGGAGGACGCGCGCGGACAGGTCGGCATAGCTTTCGCCGCCCGGGCCCGGCGCCCGCGTCGCCCAGGCGTCGGTATCACGCGCCGCGACGGACGACGTGTTGCGGATACGGTTCTCGTCCCAGGTATAGCCCTGCCAGTCTCCGAGATGGATTTCGGAAAGGCGTGGCTCGATGCGGTAAGCGGACGGCGCAAGACCGAGCGACGACCGGACCAGCTCCATGGTCTGCCGCGCACGGGCCAGAGGCGACGCCACGAAATCGAAACGGCCGATGCGCGGATCTCCCTCAAGCAAAACGCGCGCGTGGCAATGCGCTTGGGTTCGGCCCACATCGTTCAGGGTCGTGTCGGTCTGCCCCTGCAGACGGCGTGCCGCGTTCCAGTCGGTTTCGCCATGCCGGATGAAATAGAGCACGGCCAAAGGCGCGTCAGCCCTCGCCCTTGACGACCGAGATATCCGGCGCGTCCTCGGCCTTCATGCCGACGACGTGGTAGCCGGAATCGACGTGATGGACCTCGCCGGTCACACCGCGCGAGAGATCGGACAAAAGGTAGAGCGCTGCGCCGCCGACATCCTCGATCGAGACGGTGCGCCTGAGCGGCGCATTATATTCGTTCCATTTCAGGATGTAGCGGAAGTCGCCGATGGCCGACGCCGCGAGCGTCTTGATCGGCCCGGCAGATATCGCGTTGACGCGAATGCCGCCTTTGCCCAGATCGACGGCGAGATAGCGAACCGAGGCTTCGAGCGCTGCCTTGGCCACGCCCATCACGTTGTAATGCGGCATGACCTTTTCCGCGCCGTAATAGGTGAGCGTCAGGAGCGAGCCACCATGCGGCATCAGCTTCTCTGCGCGCTGGGCAAGCGCGGTGAAGGAATAGCAGGAGACGTTCAAGGTCTGGGCGAAGTTTTCCGGCGTGGTCGCCACGTAACGCCCGTCGAGCTGGTCCTTGTCGGAATAGGCGACGCAATGCACCAGAAAATCGATCCTGCCCCAGTCGGCCGCCAGTCTGTCGAATACCGTGTCCATCGAGGCGGCGTCGAGCACGTCACAGGGCAGCACGAGCTTGGCACCGAGACTCTCGGCCAGCGGGACGACCCGCTTCCTGATCGCTTCACCCTGGTAGGTGAAGGCGAGCTCCGCGCCGTTGTCGCTGGCGGTCTTGGCGATGCCCCAGGCAATCGACCGGTTGTTCGCGACGCCCAAGACGAGGCCGCGCTTTCCCTGCAACAATCCGCCGTCGCCGGCCATGCTCTGCTCCTAAAGGCTTGCGCGCCCCTTATAGGCGTCGCATCTGCGAAGCGGAAGCGGCTAAGGCGATACACCGGCGGCGCGCGGGAAGGGATGGCGATGGCAAACCAGCAGGTGACACCTGCGGAGGTGCTGGATTTCTGGTTCAGCGACGAAGTTCGGGGCAAATGGTTCAAGCCGGATGCGGCGTTCGACGCGACGCTTCGGGACAGATTTGAAGCGGCGCATGTGGATGCATGCGCGGGCCGTCTCGACGCTTGGGCGAAGACGCCGGAAGGGGCACTCGCGCGCATCATCCTGCTCGACCAGATCCCGCGTAATCTGTTCCGGGGTACGCCGCGCGCCTTCGCAAGCGACGAGCCGGCGCTTGCGGCTGCGGAAGCGGCGGTCGGGGCGGGTTACGATAAGGCGCTCGGCGACGAACCGCGCATCTTTCTCTACATGCCGTTCATGCATGCCGAGCATCTCGACGCGCAGGAGCGGGGCGTTGCGCTGTACCGCGCGCTGGGGCTGCAGGAAAATCTCGACTACATGATCCGCCACCGCGACGTCATTGCGCGCTTCGGGCGCTTTCCGCACCGGAACGGCATCCTCGGCCGGGAAAGCACGGCGGAGGAGCTGGAATTTCTGAAGGATCTGAAGTCGTGGTTTTGAGGATTACCCCGACAGGGACCAGCGGCCGTTCAGCCCGCGACAGGCGATACCTTCGATCGACTTGCGGTATTGGCCGAGGGTCAGCGCCACGACGACATGGCGGCACAGTTGCCGGTTGGCCGCCCGGAAGGTCGCGGTCGGCTGCACGACGCCGGTAAGCTGCCGCTCCGGATTGCGCCACACATAGGCCTGACCGTCGCCAATCTCCGACAGCGCCAGCTGGACCGCGCCCAGAGCATGTGCGCGGTCGAGTTCGCCAAGGCCTGCCCTCAGTTCCGCCAGCGTCAGCGCATTGGCTGGTGACTGCGCCCCTGCGGCAAGCGGGGCGAGAAGGACGGCCGCCGCGAGGGCGGCGGCCGCAATCGCAACCGGTCGCCCGGCGGCGTCAAAAAGGAACGTACCCATCACTCACCCGTCCCGACACGCGATCGGGGAGGTCCCCACCAAGGCCCCCTGCCCTATCAACGATGAGGATGATGCGCTATCAGGGTGAGCAAAGCGTAAATCGCGAAAACTTTTTCGAAGCGAGATGACCGACCAGCCCGCCGCCGGTTTTTACATTGCGCCGCAGGCGGCCGATTTCAGCGATGCCGGCGATCCCGATCGTCTGTTTGCGGACTGGTTCGAGGACGCCGTCCGGCACGAGATCAACGATCCCGACGCCATGGCACTCGCGACCGTGGACGAATCGGGCGCGCCAAATGTGCGGATGGTGCTGCTCAAGGGCTTCGACCGGCGCGGATTTGTCTTCTACACAAACAGCGAAAGCACCAAAGGCGTTGAGTTGGCGACCTCTCCGGCTGCGGCGCTGTGCCTGCACTGGAAGAGCCTGAGGCGCCAGGTGCGCATGCGCGGCGGCGTCGCCACGATCAACGATGAAGAGGCCGACCGTTATTTCGCGACCCGCTCGCGCGGGAGCCGGATCGGCGCATGGGCCTCGCTCCAGTCCCGGCCGCTCGCGGACCGGGCCACGCTGGAGCAGGCGGTCGAATCCGTAACGATGCGCCTCGGGGCCGGCGATGTGCCCAGGCCGCCGCGTTGGAGCGGCTATCGTCTCGTACCGCTCGAAATCGAGTTTTGGCACGACCGGCCTTTCCGGTTGCACGACCGGCTGGTGTTCCGGCGCGGGAGCCCCGATGCGCCATGGACGCGCACACGGCTTTATCCCTGACCGGCGGGGCTTCTCCCGGACTGCCAGCCGGGCTAAGTGAACGGCGGAGCTTGGCTCGCGGCCGCATCATCGGGCGCCGTATCATCCAATCGGGGGATCATGACCGAATCGACCAGGGACGTCGTTGCGATCGGCAATGCGATTGTCGACGTTATCGCGCGCTGCGACGACGACTTTCTCGCAGCTGAGGGCCTCATCAAGGCGAGCATGCGCCTGATCGATGCGGCCGAAGCCGAGCGCCTGTATGCGCGCATGGGACCCGGCGTGCAGGTTTCGGGCGGATCGGCCGCGAACACGGTCGCCGGCGTCGCCTCGCTCGGCGGTTCGGCGGGCTTCATCGGACGCGTCGCAAGAGACGAACTGGGCGATGTTTTCCGTCATGACATTGGTTCGATCGGAATCGCCTACGATACGCCGCCGGCGGAGGGCAGTGAGGCCACCGGCCGATGCCTGATCCTCGTTACGCCCGACGGCGAGCGCACGATGAGCACCTATCTGGGAGCATCGACCGGCCTTGGCCCGAGCGAACTCGACAGCGCCATGATCGCCGGCGCAAAAATTCTCTATCTCGAAGGCTATCTGTTCGACCCGCCTGAGGCGCGGCGCGCCTTTCATCTTGCCGCCGGAATCGCAAAGGACGCCGGCCGGCTGGTCGCGCTCAGTCTTTCGGACAGGTTCTGCGTCGAGCGGCACCGGGCGGAATTCCTGTCCTTCATCGCGGGCGGCGTCGACATTCTGTTTGCGAACGAGGACGAAGCGAGCGCCCTCTACCAGACTGACGATTTCGAAGCCGTGTGCACTGACGCGGGACGCGACGCGAAGATTGCCGCAATCACCTGCAGTGCGGCGGGATCAGTGATCGTGTCGGGGGCGGACCGCATCCCAATCGCCGCCGCGCCGGTTGCACGCGTCACCGATACGACCGGAGCGGGCGATCTCTACGCCGCGGGCTTTCTTTACGGCCTGGCAAGCGGCCTGCCCCTGGAAGATTGCGGGCGTCTCGCAAGCCTCGCGGCCGGGGAAATCATCACGCATCTCGGCGCGCGGCCTGAAACGCCGTTGTCGGGACTGGCTCGGGAAGCAGGTCTTCTCCCCTGATGTGGCAGAACGGCAACGATCGACCAGAATTCGTGCGTCCCGCGACATTAGAATGGCCTGCCGAGGTCTCTTGCAACATCCCCGTCTGATAGGCTGTGCGAATCGTCGAGGATGCCGTCATGCGCAGGAATGCCTGGTTTGCCGTCGCGGCATTGTCCGCGGCCATGCTGACCTGCCAACCAGAGACAGCCTCTGCGCAGGAGGCCGTGACCGTGAACGGCACAACGATCTCATTCGGCGGCGGCGCGGCCTATCTCGACCTGCCCGATGTCGAATTCACGGGCGTGTCCGACGCCACCGGCCAAGCGCAACGCCGTATCAGGGACAACGAATTCTCCGAGTATGGCAGCGGATTCTCCGGCAGCGTCGAGACACCGGTCGGCTATGGACTGACTGCCGGCGTACGCGGCTTTTATTCCGCCATCGACGGCAAGGACAGGTCCGTCTGCCGTGGTTCGGGCTCGAATGTCTGCTCGTTCTCGGGCCTCAATTCCCAATCGGGTCTCGCGGTCGGCGATCTCGCAAGCCGAAGCAGGCGAGAGGTTGATCATTGGGGCGCCGCATTCGAGCTCACGCGCGAGACGAGCTGGCTGCCATTCAACGCGCTGTTCAAGTCACGCAAGGTCGGCGCCGGTTTCGATATTCGCGGTCTCGATCAGGATCTGACGATCGGCGGCAAGGATCAGGCTTCGAACGTCTTCTCCTATGACGAGCGCCTCGACGCGAATTATTACGGCGGCTACGTCACGGCCGGCGGCGAGTATTCGCTCGGCGGCCCGGGCGGGTTATGGGACCGGTTCGGCCTGCGTTCGTTCGCAACCGCCCATGCCGGCATTTACGGCGTCGATGTCGACTATGACGGCGCGCTGACCGCAAGTCTGGTCGGCAATCGCGCGCTCTCCCTGTCGGATGACGATGTCGCCTTTATCGGCGGCCTGAAGCTTGAGACACGCAAGCAGATCTCACCGCGCATGGCGCTCTCGCTGTTCAGCGAATACGAGTATTATTCGTGGGTTCCGCAAATCCAGTACGGCGACAGCGAGCGCTCTACCTCAATCCGCGACGACGATGCGTTCGCCTCGCGTACGAGCCTCAGGCTGACCATCGGCCTCGGCGACGACAAGCTCTATTCGGTGGCGCCCGAGCCGTTCAAATAAGCGTCCTTCGCCAAGAGCGGCGTTAGCCTTCGGCGAACCGGGCTACAGCTTCCTGATCGCCACCGTCTCGACCTCATGGTCATGGCCCTTGCGTAGGATGAGATCCGCGCGTTGACGCGTGGGCAGGATATTCTGTCTCAGATTGGTGAGGTTGATGGCGCGCCAGATGCCAAGGCCTGTTTTGCGGGCGTCTTCTTCCGATAGCGAAGCGTAGCGATGGAAATAGGAGGCAGGATCGCGGAACGCAGTCTCCCTGAGCCGCAGGAAGCGCGTCACGTACCAGTCCTCGATCAGAATTTCGTCCGCATCGAGATAGATGGAAAAATCGAAGAAGTCCGAAACATAAGGAATGTCGTCGCCCGCGCTCGGTAGCTTCGCCGGCTGGAGGACGTTCAGACCTTCCACGATCAGAATGTCCGGCCGGTCGACGACGATCTCTTTACCCGGCACGATGTCGTAGATGAGGTGCGAATAAACCGGCGCGGATACGGCCTCGCGGCCGCCCTTCACGTCCGCGAGGAAGGCGCGCAGCCGCCGCACGTCGTAACTGCGCGGGAACCCCTTGCGTCCCATCAATCCGCGTTTCTCCAGCACCTGGTTCGGCAGCAGGAACCCGTCTGTCGGAACGAGCGCGACTCTTGGGTGCGATGGCCATCGCGCCAGCAGCGCCTGCAGCACGCGCGCCGACGTGCTCTTGCCGACCGCGACCGAGCCCGCCATGCCGATGATAAAGGGCATTTTACGCGTCGAACTCTGCAGGAAACGTTCGCGCGCCCAGTGCAGTCCCTGCACCGCCTCGACATGCAGATTGAGCAGGCGCGAGAGTGGCAGATAGACCTCGGCGACTTCCTGCCCGGAAATGCGCTCACACAGGCCACTGACATGCTCGAGTTCAGCCTCCGACAGCGGCATGGTTGCGTCGTCGGCGAACCGGGCCCACTCCGCGCGCCGATATTGGGCGTAGGGCGATATCGGCGGCGTCGAAAAAATGTTCATGGATGCCCCGACAAACCCTTAGATGGCCTTGCGTCCGGCCTTTTCCGTCAGGCCCGAAACGCCGATCCGGTTTTCCAGCGTAGTCAGCACCTCGGCGATGTCGATGCGGCGCGATTCCAGCAGCACCAAGAGGTGATAGATCAGGTCTGCCGCTTCAGCCCGCAACGCGTCGTCGTCCTCCACGAGAGCCGCGATCACGGTCTCGACCGCCTCTTCGCCGAGCTTCTTGGCCGGGCGCTTTGGCGCGTCATCAAGCAGGCGGCGCGTATAGGACGCATCGGCCGGTGCATCGCGGCGCGCACGGATGATCGCGGTCAGCCGCGTCAGGATTTCGTCGCCGGTCCCCATCTTGTTCGCTTTTCCATGGTGTTGTGCGGCGCACAATACGCCATTCGTGCCGACACGCCAGTCCGGGCAATAACGTGGTTGCGCTTGAGATCAAGCGGCGATCCGCATCGGGAGACCGGCCTCCGCCATATGGCGCTTCGCCTCGCCGATCGAATGTTGTCCGAAGTGGAAGATCGACGCGGCCAGGACCGCGCTCGCGCCTCCCTCCTGCACCCCTTCGACGAGATGATCGAGCGTGCCGACGCCGCCGCTGGCGATGACGGGCACGGGCACGGCATCGGCGACGGCGCGGGTCAGGGCGAGGTCAAAGCCCGACTTCGTGCCGTCGCGATCCATCGCCGTGAGCAGGATCTCCCCCGCGCCAAGACCTGCGACCTCGCCCGCATAGGCGACCGCGTCGATGCCGGTGGGCTTGCGTCCGCCGTGCGTGAAGATTTCCCAGCGTCCGTCGCCAGCGCGGCGCGCGTCGATCGCGACGACGATGCATTGCGAGCCGAATTTCTGCGCCGCCCGGCCGACAAGGGCGCGGTCGAACACGGCGGCCGTATTGATCGATACCTTATCCGCGCCGGCCTCGAGCAGTTTTCGGATGTCGGCGATCTCGCGCACGCCGCCGCCCACGCTCAGCGGCATGAAACAGCGCTCCGCAGTGCGCCTGACGACGTCGAAAATCGTCGCGCGATTCTCGTGGCTGGCTGTGATATCGAGGAAACATAGCTCATCCGCGCCGGCCTCGTCATAGGCCGCGGCCGCCTCAACCGGATCGCCCGCATCGCGCAGATCCACGAAGTTCACGCCCTTGACGACACGGCCGTCCTTGACGTCGAGGCAGGGGATGACGCGGATTTTCAGCATACGGAGATTGTAGCAAATCAATCAAATGGAAAGTTGCGATTGGATATGTCGTCAAGGGAATAGGCGCAGCTTGCCGGAAACTGGGCCTCTGGAAGGCGCGTCTCGGTCGCAGCTTCGATGCGCGCCATTTGAAAGGCTCGATCTACTGCGCTTTTCCTTCTGCTCTTCAGCCCGGGGTTATCCTCGAGCAACGCGACCAGGCTTAGACGCTGTGTCTTGATCGAGCCGGCCCAGCTGCGCGAACGATGTGTCGGCTGATGGTCCCATTTCAGCATGTGCAAGAGAATGATCCGATAAGCACTGACGAGCTTGTTGAACTGCTCCTTCCCCAAGTCCTCGATCTCCTCGGCAAGATTCTCGATGTCGAGCTCATCGAAGGCACGGGCGCGCAGCAGCGCCGCCTGCTGGTTCAGCCAGGTATAGAAGTCCTCGTCGTAGTCCGACGCAGGCTTAGCGGGGGGCACCTTCGGCTTCTTGGTCGCAGCCGTCATGATCGGTCTCCGGCACAAATGTTATCACGTAGCCGGAGCGGCTGCGATCAGGTCTGGCCCCCGCGATCAATTAATCGGCCGGAAACTGACGATCGGTCAGATCTGCACGCGTGTAAGGACAGTTCTCGGAAAAGGATTTCAGCGAAAGGTCTGTTTCCTTGACCGCCGACAAGCGCGCACGGGCGTATGAGGACGCAAAAGCGTCGTCGAAGCGAGGTTTCAAGCTCGGGTTTTCGGACATGAGTTCCAGGATATCCTGCCTCTGAATGCGAACGGACGCCGCCCAGCTTCGCGAGCGATGCTTCGGCTGGTAATCCCATTTCAACATGTGCAGGAGAAGGATATGGAGCGCGCTTCGTAGCTTCTGATATTCGCCCTTACCCAAATCCTCGACCTCTTCGGCAAGATTCTCCAGGTCAAGCGCTTCGGTCTGGCCGGCGCGCAAAAACGCCGCTTGCTCAAGCGCCCAGCCATAATAGTCCTCGTCGTACGACGCTTTCGGCTTGACCGGCACTTTCGGCTTCTTGGTCGCAGTCGTCATGATCGGTCTCCGGCGCGGATCATATCACGCGGGCGCAGCCGCTGCGATCAGGGCCAGCGCCGCCTTGGCGTCGAGCCGTCCGTCATAGAGCGCGCGCCCGGAAATCGCCCCTTCGAGAATCGCATATTCCGGCCTGAGCAGCGCCTCGATGTCCGCGATCGAGGCAAGGCCGCCGCTGGCGATCACAGGGATCGAGACGGCGCGGGCAAGGTCCGCGGTCGCATCGAGATTGAGCCCGGCCAGAACCCCGTCCCGGGCGATGTCGGTATAGATGATGGCGGCAACGCCTGCGTCCTCGAACATCTTCGCCAGATCGGTCGCGTCGGTCTCACTCGTCTCCGCCCAGCCCTCGACGGCGACCTTACCCTCGCGCGCGTCGATGCCGACGGCGACCTGGCCCGGGAAGGTGCGGGCGGCGTCGCGGACGAGAGCCGGATTGCGCAATGCGGCGGTACCCAGAATGACGCGCGCGATCCCCTTGGCGAGCCAGGCTTCGATCGTCGCCATGTCGCGAACGCCGCCGCCGAGCTGCGCCGGGATTTGGACCGCGCCGAGAATCGCCTCGACCGCTTCGGCATTCGCGGGCCTGCCCGCGAACGCGCCATTCAGATCAACGATGTGCAGATAGACAAAGCCCTGATCCTGAAAACTTTTCGCCTGCTCGGCCGGATTGCGGCTGAAGACCGTCGCCTTTGCCATATCCCCGCGCACGAGGCGAACGCATACGCCGTCCTTCAGATCGATCGCCGGGAACAGGATCATGGCTGCCACTTCAGAAAGTTCGCAATCAGCGCGAGGCCAAGGCGCTGCGACTTCTCGGGATGAAACTGCGTACCCGCGATATTGCCGCGCGCCACCAGAGCGGTGACCGGTCCGCCGTAATCGGTCGTCGCCACGACGTCTTCCGCATCGCGCGCAGACAGATGGTACGAGTGGACGAAATAGGCGTGCAGCCCATCCTCTCCGGTCGCAATGCCTTCGATAAGCGGATGCTCCTTAGACTGACGAAGTGTGTTCCAGCCCATATGCGGGACCTTCAGCGAAGGGTCGGACGGAGCGATGGCGCGAACCTCGCCCGGAATCCAGCCGAGCCCCGGGTAATCACCATGTTCGAGCCCGCGCGTCGCCAGAAGCTGCATGCCGACGCAGATGCCGAGAAAGGGGCGCGCTTGTGCGTGCACCGCCTCGTCGATGGCTTGCATCATGCCGTCGACTGAAAGCAGACCCGCGCGGCAGTCGGCGAATGCGCCGACGCCCGGCAGCACGATGCGGTCGGCGGTGCGGACGCGATCGGGGTCGGACGTCAGTTCGATCGAGAGACTGGAGCCGGATTCGCGAGCGGCGCGCGCGAAGGCCTTGGATGCTGAATGCAGGTTTCCCGAACCGTAATCGATGATCGCGACATGCATCGTCTCAGCTCCTGAACGGGAGCGATCCGATGACGTCGTCTTCGCCGCCGCGCATGCCGGTCATTGGCGCGGGATGGGGAAAGGCTGAACGCGACGGCGGCGCGACAAGGTGCCCGGGACGGACAAGCCAGTCCGCAAAGAATGCGCGTTCCGCGCCGGAAAGGTTGTCCCCCATGACGGGGCCGAAGTCCCGCCAGCCTTTTCTGGTAAGGCGTGCGCGCCTGAGATCGTTCGCCTCGAAGGCGAACAGGAGGTTGAAGGTGAAACCCGCCCAAACCAACGCGCCATCACGGACCCCGAGCGCCGTCAGACTGGCGTCGAGTAGCAGGACAAGCGCAAGCACAATGACGAATTCAATCCACATGCGGTGATAGAGGAGCCAGAGCAGGGGCGCGAACAAAGCAGGCCAGGAAAACCCGTCCTTGACGAAAACGAAGTCTTCCGCGCCGCGCCCTTCGGGCGCGCCCGGCGGGGCATGGACGGTAAACAGCTTCATCTTGTCCTGTCCGTACCTGCGCCGGTTCCCGTTACAGCATGCCCTTCGTCGAAGGCACGCGCCCTGTCTGTGCCGGATCGAGCGCGATTGCGGCGCGCAGCGCACGCGCGAGACCCTTGTAGCAGGTCTCGGCAATGTGATGGGCGTTCTCGCCATAGACGTTTTCGACGTGCAGCGTAATGCCTGCGTGCTGAGCGAAGGCGTGAAACCATTCACGGAAGAGTTCGGTGTCGAATGCGCCGATCTTGGCGCGCTGGAAATTCACCCGCCAGACGAGAAACGGGCGGCCGGAAACGTCGATCGCAACGCGGGTCAGCGTCTCATCCATTGGCAGGTCGATAGACGCATAGCGCGTGATGCCGGCCTTGTCGCCGAGCGCCTTCGCAATCGCCTGACCCAGCACAATGCCGCTGTCCTCGGTCGTGTGGTGCTGATCGATGTGCAGATCGCCGTCAGCCGTCAAAGCGACGTCTATCAGGGAGTGGCGCGCCAGCTGCTCCAACATGTGATCGAGGAAGCCGATGCCGGTCGCTATTTCGTACGCGCCGGTTCCGTCGAGATCGACGCTGGCCCGGATGCGCGTTTCCTTGGTTTCCCGCGTGATTTCGGCTCGCCGCATGGTTTGATCCTTCCCGCCCCGCAAGCGCACCTAGCAATATTGCGTGCGCCGCGCTACGTCCTGTCGCGCGGACTGCCCCGAGATTGACGATTTTCGGCTGAATCATCTATGCAATGATCAATGCGCGGCCGACTGGCCGGCCAGCACGGGGATATCATGAGCCTTAGATTCACGTGCTCGTCCGTTTTTGCGGCCTTCGCGGCACTTTTCATTTTCACTGTCGGGTTGATCGGCGACGCGTCGGCGCAATCGAGCTCGATTCAGAAAAAAACGCCGCCGCGGGAGCAGCCCCCGGCGGCGAACCGGGCGGCGCAGCCTTCTGCCCCAGCGCAGCCTCCCGCACAGCTTCGCCCGCAGGTCGCACCATCACCGGGCGAGCCTGACGAAGGCGCAGGCTGGAGCACCGAGATCGAGCAGGAAGCAGGCGACCAGCCCGCACCACCCGCCGGGCAGAATGCGGGAGACGGGACGCCCGCCCCGCAGAGGCAGGCGGCTGCAAACCCCAACGCCGGCAATCCGGCCGCGCTGATCGACCGTGTCAACGACTATTTCAACAGCATGACGCATCTGCAGGGAACGTTCGTTCAAGTCGACGCCAATGATCAGCGTACGCGCGGACGCTTTTACGTGCAGCGGCCGGGCCGCATCCGCTTCGACTATCTGGCGCCGAGCGCTCTGCGCGTCGTCGCGGACGGCCGCAATCTGTCGATCGAGGATCTCGACCTGAAGACCGTCGACACCTACCCGCTCGACAAGACGCCGTTCCGCATGCTGCTGGCGAAGAATGTCAATCTTGTGCGCGATGCGCGCGTCGTCGGCGTCAAAGAGGAAAGCGGCCAGCTGGAACTGACGCTCGCTGACCGGGATCGTGGCGAAGGCGGCGACATTACGCTCATCTTCGACAGCGCGTCATCGCTAAGCTTGAAGGAGTGGGTGATCGACGACGCCCAGGGACTGAAGACGCGCATCATGTTAAGCAATCTCACCGAGGGGAAGGCGCTGTCGGCCGACTTTTTCCAGCCGACGCCGATGACCTTTCCGACCCTGCCCAATTGAAGGCACCACGCAAAAAATGCGCGTTTCGCCAATATTCGGCGAAATTGTGTTCACATTTGCGTGAAAACAGGGGTCGGGCTTTACGTGGGCTTAACTTTTTTTCGCATCGGGCATTGAACCAATTCGCCGATGGATTACTTTAATCGCAGAAGCGGGCGATGTCGCATCATCGGTAGTGCCCCCCGTCTAGCCGAAGACATCACCGCTCGCGCCGGCTTCCCTCCCGGCGCAATGCGCATAAAATGCGCTTTGGCGCCCAGCCCCGCGCAGCGGTTGGGCGCCATTTTTTTGGCTGTCGCTCTTTTGCAGTCGATTACGGCTTCGTGATGGCGAGTCTCCGGGCTCTCGCCGTCTGACGATGCGCTTCCGGCTCGCGACCTGGAACATCAACTCTGTCCGCCTCCGTCTTGGGCTGGTCGAACGGCTGATCGCCGAGCACCAACCCGACATTCTATGCCTGCAGGAAATAAAGTGCGTGAACGACGCATTTCCGCTCGCCGCACTCGCGCGCCACGGCTATCGCCATATCGAGATCTGCGGCCAGAAGGGTTATCACGGCGTCGCCACGCTTTCGCGTCTGCCGATCTTGTCCGCCGTCGATCGACAGGATTTCCACGGACGCGGCGAGGCACGGCATCTGGGCGTTTCGCTGGACGCCGGTGAAGCTCAGCCCATCGTCATCCACAACATGTACGTACCTGCCGGCGGCGACACGCCCGATCCCGACGCCAATCCGAAATTTCGCGACAAGCTCGACTTTATCCACGGCACGGCCGCTTGGTTCGAGGCGGCTCCCGTCAAGCCTCGGGGACGTATGGTGCTAACAGGCGACCTGAATGTCGCGCCCCTCGAAACCGACGTCTGGTCGCACAAACAGCTCCTGAACGTCGTCAGCCACACGCCTGTCGAGGTTGAGGCGCTTGCGCGCCTGCAGGCGTCGTATGGCTGGGTCGACGTCATGCGCCGCCATGTTCCTGCGGAGGAACGACTATTCACTTGGTGGAGCTACCGTAACCGCGATTGGCGCGCCTCTAATCGGGGACGGCGGCTCGACCATGTCTGGGCGACCCCCGATCTCGCCGCGACGTCGCGCGCAATGCAGGTTCTGTCGGAAGCGCGGGATTGGACCCGCGGGTCCGACCATGTGCCGGTGATCGTCGATTTCGACGGCTGAGGCGCAACGGGCTCGGCCGCGTCAGGGAACCAGACGGTATCCGCCCATTTCGGTCACGAGAAGCTCCGCCTTGGCGGGATCCTTCTCGATCTTCTGGCGCAACCGATAGATGTGGGTTTCAAGCGTATGCGTCGTTACGCCCGCGTTGTAGCCCCAGACCTCGTGCAGGAGGATGTCGCGCGTCACGACCTTGTCGCCGGCGCGATAGAGAAACTTCAGGATCGAGGTTTCCTTCTCCGTCAGACGGACCTTCTTCCCGCCGTCGCTGACGAGGATCTTGTTGGCCGGCCTGAACGCGTAAGGTCCGATCGTGAACACGGCATCGTCGCTCTGCTCGTACTGGCGAAGCTGCGCGCGGATGCGGGCGACGAGCACGGCGAACCGGAACGGCTTGACGACATAATCGTTTGCGCCCGCCTCAAGCCCTTCGATCTGATCGGCATCCTCGACCTGACCCGTCAGCATGATGACCGGGCTCTTGAAGCCGCGCTTGCGCAAGGCGCGGCAAACCTCGCGCCCGTCCATGTCGGGAAGCCCGACATCGAGGATCACGAGGTCAATATGCTCCCGCCCTGCGACGGCGAGCGCCTCCTCGCCCGAGCCCGCGACCATCGTCGTGAACTCCGCGTCGAGGTCAAGTTGATCGCGCAAGCTGTCGCGAAGCTCGACATCGTCGTCGGTTATTAGGATCGTACGCGCAGCGCTCATCTTCCCCCCGGGAATCGTTTGTATTCAATCATTTGTAACACGGCCCGGTCGAATGTGATGGCAATCGGGCGGAAGGTGACGATGCGGCGCAAGCCCAACAAAACAAATCGACGTGATCGGATCGCGTCTGTTCACGTCCGCCGCGCGCCCGTCCGCAAGGCCGAAGCGCGCGTGACGATAGCCGGCCGGGTGTTGCGCGCCGCGATCGGACCTTCGGGCATTGGTGCACTGAAGCGGGAAGGGGACGGCGCGACGCCGCGCGGCGCGTTCGGGTTGAGGCGGCTCCTTTATCGGGCCGATCGCGGGCCACGGCCAGCCGCGCCACTGCCGGCTCGTGCGATTCGGCCAAAGGACGGATGGTGCGACGCGCCGGCCGATCCGAATTACAACCGGCCCGTCCCCTACCCTTATCGCGCATCCGCCGAGAGACTGTGGCGCGACGACAGTCTCTACGATCTCGTTCTCGTGCTCGGCGCCAACGACATCCCCCGCAAACGCGGCTGTGGCAGCGCCATCTTCATTCACGTTGCGCGCGACCGTCTTGCGCCGACTGAGGGCTGCATCGCTTTTGCGAAACCCGATCTGCGCTGGCTGCTGGGGCGCATTTCACAGTCGACGCGCGTGGTCGTGACCGGCTGAGGAGCGCTTATTCCCGCGCGCCGAACAGCGCCGTGCCGACCCGAACATGGGTAGCGCCATGGGCGATCGCGGTTTCAAAATCGTCGCTCATGCCCATGCTCAAGACGGTCAGTCCGACGTCGCGTGCAAGTTTCGCAAGCTGCACGAAATGCGGCGCAGGGTCCTCGCCGAACGGCGGCAGGCACATCAGACCCGTAGGATCGAGCGCATAGTCCTTGCGGCAGCTTGCCACAAAGCTCTCCACCTCGTCCGCCTCGACGCCCGATTTCTGCGGCTCTTTCCCCGTGTTGACCTGCACGAAGAGGAGCGGCATGCGCCCTTCCTGCTGGACGGCGCCGGCGATGGCGCGCGCCAGCCTATCCCGGTCGAGACCGTGGATGGCATCGAACAGGGCGACGGCGTCGCGCGCCTTGTTGGTCTGCAGCGGCCCGATCAGATGCAGCGCGACGCCGGGATAGTCCTTTCGCAGCTCCGGCCATTTGCCTTGCGCCTCCTGGACGCGGTTTTCGCCGAAGACTGTCTGGCCGGCGGCGATCAGGCTGCGCACCGTTTCCGCCGCGTGGGTCTTGGACACCGCGATCAGCGTGATATCCGAAGCGTTTCGCCTTGCCCGTGCCGCCGCGTTCGCGATGCGCGCTCTGACTTCACCGAGCCGCGCTGAGGCTGAATTTTCGTCCATCGCGGCACCATAGATCACGATGGGTTCGGGTTGATCACCCGAACCCATGAACGTGATCGGATTCAAGAGTTTGGAGCATGATGTGATCCGAAAACCGCTTCACACTTTTCGGCATCATGCCCCAGGTAAGGCGCGGCCTTCCGCAACTGCTTGACGCTCGGGACCCTTTGCGTTTCCTTGCCGCGCCTTCAGTTTTCCGGGAACATCATCGATGGCGTCCGACCGCTACGACGCGCCCTCGCGCGAGCGTCACTGGCAGTCCGTCTGGGAGGAGCGCGGCATATTCCGCGCGCCGGAGGATCGCTCGCGCCCAAAATACTATGTGCTCGAAATGTTCCCCTACCCTTCGGGCCGCATTCACATGGGCCACGTGCGCAACTACACGATGGGCGACGTCGTGGCGCGGTTCATGCGCGCGCGCGGCTACAACGTGCTGCATCCGATGGGCTGGGACGCGTTCGGCATGCCGGCCGAGAACGCGGCCATCGAGCGCGGAATGCATCCCGCCAAATGGACCTACGACAATATCGCCGCCATGCGCGACCAGCTCAAGGCGATGGGCCTGTCGATCGACTGGAGCCGTGAGTTCGCGACCTGCGACGTCGCCTATTATCACCAGCAGCAGAAGCTGTTTCTGGACATGCTCGCCGCTGGGCTCGTCGCGCGCCAGAAGAAGAAAGTGAACTGGGACCCCGTCGACAACACCGTGCTCGCGAACGAGCAGGTGATCGACGGCCGGGGCTGGCGCTCCGGGGCGCTGATCGAGCAGCAGACACGCGAACAATGGGTGTTCCGTATTACGCAGTATGCGGACGAACTGCTCGATGGACTAGCGACACTTGACCGCTGGCCGGAAAAAGTCAGGCTGATGCAGGAGAACTGGATCGGGCGCTCCGAAGGGCTGACCATCCGATTCGAACTGGAGGCGGACGCGCCCGGCTTTGGCCGCGTGGTCGAAATCTATACGACGCGCGCCGATACGCTGTTCGGCGCGAGTTTCGTCGCCGTCGCCCCGGACCATCCGCTCGCAGCTTCCGTCGCCGCGAGGAGCGAGGAGGCGCGCGCCTTCATCGAAAGCTGCCGCCGCGGCGGGGTCACTGCCGCCGCGATCGAGACGGCGGAAAAGCGCGGGTTCGATACGGGCTTGCGCGTGCATCACCCGCTGGCCGAGGACGAGACGCTGCCGGTCTATATCGCCAATTTCGTGCTGATGGAGTACGGCACCGGCGCAATCTTTGGCTGCCCGGCGCATGACGAGCGCGACCTGGAATTTGCCCGCGCCTATCGCCTGCCGGTGATGCCGGTCGTGCTGCCGCCCGGCGCGGACGCTGCCACATTCGCCATCGGCGAAGAGGCCTTCACCGGCGACGGCACGCTCATCAATTCGGAATTCCTGAACGGCAGGTCCGTGCCGGAAGCCAAGGAAGCGGTCGCGCAATTTCTGGAGCGTGAAACGCTTCATGGCGCGCCGCAAGCGACGCGTTCAGTCAAATTCCGCTTACGCGACTGGGGCATTTCGCGACAGCGCTACTGGGGTTGCCCAATTCCCGTTATCCATTGCGAATCGTGCGGCATCGTACCCGTGCCGGCGGCTGATCTGCCGGTCAAGCTGCCGGACGACGTGACGTTCGATCAGCCGGGCAACCCGCTCGACCGGCATCCGACATTCAGCCGCGCGCCCTGCCCCAAATGCGGCGCACCGGCTCGGCGCGAAACCGACACGATGGACACGTTCGTCGACTCGTCCTGGTATTTCGCGCGCTTCACCGCGCCGGATGCGGACAGCCCGACCGCGCCCGAGGCCGCGTCCTACTGGCTGCCCGTCGACCAATATATCGGCGGCGTCGAGCACGCGATCCTGCATCTCCTCTATTCACGCTTTTTCACGCGCGCGCTGCACGCGACCGGCGATGTCGATCTCGACGAACCGTTCCGGGCGCTGTTCGCCCAAGGCATGCTGACGCACGCGACGTACAAGGACGAAGCCGGGAAATGGGTCTTCCCGAAGGACGTCATTCTTGAACGAGGAACGGCCCGGCACACCGAAACGGGCCAGCCCATCACGATCGGCCCGATCGAATCGATGTCGAAATCCAAGAAGAACGTGGTCGACCCCGACGAGATCGTCGCGAGTTTCGGAGCCGATACCGCGCGCTGGTTCATACTTTCCGACACGCCGCCCGAGCGCGACATTGAATGGTCCACAGCCGGCGTTGACGGCGCGCATCGGTTCATCCAGCGCGTGTGGCGAATCGCGCGCGACGTGGCGGAAATGCCACAGGCCGACGTCACCCTTGCGAATGCATCCGACGACAACGCGCTCGCCCTGCGCAAGGCAGCGCATCGGGCGCTGGCGCATGCCACGCAGTCGATCGAGCGGCTGCGTTTCAATACCGCCGTCGCCCAGGCTTATGAGCTCGCCAATGCGCTGCAGACCGCCCTGCGCGAGGCGAAATCCGAGCTTTCACCGGCGCTTTCGGGGGCTTTGCGGGAGGCTGCCTCGTTCCTGATCCTGATCATGGGCCCGATGACGCCACATCTGGCCGAAGAGGCTTGGGCCATGCTCGGCAATGATGGCCTTGTCGCAGAAACGCCTTGGCCTGAGCCCGATCCCGCCTTGCTGGTCGAAGATAGTGTAACCATGGCGGTGCAGGTCAACGGCAAGCGCCGCGACGAGTTGATTGTTGCGCGCAACGCCACGAAAGAGGATATTGAAGCTGCAGCGCTCCGCCTCGATGCGGTGGCGCGGGCGCTCGGGGGACGCAGCGTCAAGAAAGTGATCGTGATTCCGGAGAGGATCGTCAATGTCGTCGGCTGACCGGCGCAGGAGGCGGTGCGTCGTTTGCGCGGCTGTCATGCTTTGCGCGGCTGCGCTTGCGCTCGGCGGCTGCGGCTTCCAGCCGCTTTACGGCTCGACAGCCGCGGGCGCGCGGGTGACCGACGCCATGGCGGCGGTCGAAATAGCACCGATTCCGAATCGGGTCGGGCAGCGCCTGCGTAACGAACTCATTTTCGCCAAGACCGGCGGCGGCGCGGCCGCTCCTTCGGTTTACCGGCTGGAGATCGCAATCAAGGAATCGATCACTGACCAGGCCGTCCGGCTCGATGGCGAAATCGGCGCGCAGATCTATCAGCTTCAGGCCAGTTTCAAGCTGTTCCGCATCAGCGACAACGTCATGATATTCGAAGGCACGGGCGTGAGCCGCGCAGCGTTTGACCGCGTCGAAACCATATTCGCCAACGTGCGCGCCCGGGTCGACGCGGAAAACCGTGCGGCGAATACCGTCGCCGAGACGATCAAGACGCGCCTCGCGGCCTATCTTTCCCGGGCGGCCTAACGTCTTTCCTGTTCCGGCATGACGACGCATAAATCCTCCGGTGTCGCGGCGCTGATCGCAGCCCCACCGCGCAACACGCTCGGCTTCCTGCTTTACGGCCCGGACGCCGGGCTCGTCACAGAGCGTGCGGCCGACCTCGCAAAACGGCTCGCCGGGGGAGACGGCGCGATATTGCGGCTTGACGATCGCGACCTTGCCGAGGGCCCCGACCGGCTGCATGTCGCGCTCCGCTCGGGCGGTTTGTTCGGCGGCGCGACCATCGTGCGGCTGACGGCCGGTGGGCGCGTCGGTGCAGACATGATCCGGCCACTGTTCGAGACGGGGCTCGACGGCAGGCTGATTGTCGAATCAGGTCCGCTTAAGCCGGGTGCGTCATTGCGGGCGTTATTCGAGAAAGACGCGCGCCTCGCCGCGTTGCCTTGCTATGCGGAGGCGAATGATCTCGCCCGCATGATCGATGCGGAGCTAGGCGCGACAAATCTCAAACTGTCGCGCGATGCACGCCGGGCGCTCACCGCCCAGCTCGGCGGCGATCAGGCCGTGTCGCGGAGCGAACTCACAAAACTCGCGCTTTACTGCGCCGGCAAGACCGAGATCACGCTCGACGACGTTCAAGCCGTGGTCGGCGACGTGGCCGAATCCGGCCTGGACCTGTTCGTCGACAAAGTCGGTAGCGGCGACGCGGCCGGCGCGATCGCCGAACTCATCAGGCTCGATGCGGCGGGCACGTCGCCCCAGGGCGCGCTTGCTGTGCTTGCCCGCCATATCGCCGATTTGCACAAAGTGGCCCTCGTCGCCGACGAGCGCGGGCTCGAAACCGCGCTGCGCGGCATACGCCCGCCGCTCCATTTCACCCGCACCAACGCGATTGCCGGGCAGATCAGGCGGCTCGGCCCTTCCGGTCTGGCGCGCGCGCTGACATTGGTCCAGGAAGCGGTCATGCAGTCGCGGCTGAACAGCGGGATGGAACAGGCGCTGGTCGAACGGCTGATCCTCGAACTGGCCGCGCCCCGCTCCGGCTAGAGCGCCCGGCGCTGCGCCGCCTGCATCAGCCGCGCGCGAATGTCCTCAAACTGTTCGAGCGTTGCGTAGCGGATCCTCAGCTCACCCTTCTCGCCGCGCCCCTGATGCAACGCGACGCCGAGGCCAAGCGCGTCAGACAATTCCTCCTCGACGGCGCGCGTATCGGCAGGCTTTACCGGCTTTGGTCCGCGATCCCTGGCTTCTTTCGGCTCCTGCATCAGCGCCTCGACGGCGCGCACGCTCAAACCCTCGCCGATAACGCGGCGCGCAAGCGCAAGCGCATCGGGATGACCGATCAGAGCGCGCGCATGCCCGGCCGAGAGGAGCCCCTCGCGCACGAGGTCCAGCACATCGTCCGGCAGCTGCAGCAGGCGCAGCGTATTCGTGACATGGCTCCTGCTCTTGCCGATCGTCTGCGCCAGATTATCATGCGTATACTGATGGTTGTCGAGTAGATCGCGGTAGCCTTGAGCCTCCTCTACCGAATTCAAATCTGTACGCTGAACGTTTTCGATAATCGCAAGCTCGAGAGCCTGATTATCGGTCAGTACACGGATAATCACAGGAAGGTCGTCGAGACCCGCAAGCTGCGCGGCCCGCCAGCGGCGTTCGCCGGCGACGATTTCGTACCGAGCCGCGCCGCCGTCCGCGACGGGCCGGACAACGAGCGGCTGGATGAGCCCGCGCTCGCGGATCGAGGCGGCCAGCTCGTCGAGTTGTTCCTTCGGAAAGCTGCGGCGCGGATTGAACGGGCTGGGGCGGATCGCATCGAGGCGCAGCGTCCGGCTACCGACATCCTCCGCCGCCGCTGCGGTATTGCCCTGATCGCCGATCAGCGCGGCGAGCCCCATGCCGAGCCTGTTCTTTCTGCCTGCGTTTGCGCTCACGCCTTGTCCTCCCTCAGATTCCTCGCTCTCGCCTTCGGCGAAGCGTGGACCGCTTTTTCGCACGATGAAGCGCATCCGACTCATGCCGCCCGCAATTGCCGCTCGCGCTCAATAATTTCCGAGGCCAGGCGGATATAGGCCTGGCTGCCGGTGCAGCGGTAATCGTAGAGCAGTACCGGCTTGCCGAAGGACGGCGCCTCCGACACGCGCACATTGCGCGGGATCACCGTGGCATAGACTTTGTCCCCAAGGGTCGCACGGACATCGTCCACGACCTGGGCCGACAAATTGTTGCGGCCGTCGAACATGGTCAGCACGACACCCTGGATTTCGAGGCGCGGGTTCAGGCTCGCGCGCACTTTGGCGATCGTCTCCATCAGATGGGCGAGGCCTTCCATGGCGAAGAACTCGCATTGCAGCGGCACAAGCACGGCATCCGCCGCGGCGAGCGCATTGATGGTCAGGATATTGAGGGACGGGGGGCAGTCGATCAGCACGTAGCTCGTCTGCGCATCGCGGCCGGCCTCGGCGGCGGCAAGCATGGCGACCGCGTCGCGCAGGCGGTAGGCGCGCGCCGAGGCGGGGGCTGTCGCCAGATCGCGCTCCAGAGCGAGCAGATCGTAGTTCGCAGGCACGATCGAAAGCCGGGGCACGTTGGTCGGCTGGCGCGCGTTCTCGATCGCGGCATGGCCGGCCAGCACGTCGTAGCTCGAGCGCGCACGCTTATCACGCGGCACGCCGAGCCCGGTCGACGCGTTGCCCTGAGGATCGAGATCGAAGATGAGCACATTCTCCTGCACGGCGGCGAGCGCCGTGCCGAGATTGATTGCCGTCGTCGTCTTGCCGACGCCGCCTTTCTGATTGGCCAGCGCGATGATGCGCGGCAGCTGGGGCAGGGCGAGGGTCATGATGGCTCCTTGATCGGCCCGGCGATGTCGAGGATTTGACTGTCCGGCGCAGTTCGGCTCGGATGGACCCTAAGGCTAAAATTGTAATGGACGCGAGCCGCCGTGATCTCGGCGTCTGCATCGCGGCCCTTCGGAAACAGGCCGCGCACGCCGGGCGTAAGCCAGGGGGCCACAAGACCAAGGAGCTCGGGCAGGGGCGCCAGCGCCCGCGCCGAAACGATGTCCGGACCTGGCACGATAGAGGAGGGGAAAATGGATTCGATGCGCCGGTTGACGATCGCCACACGTGCGCCCGTCTCGCGCGCGACCTTGGCGAGAAAAGCGCACTTCTTGGTGTTCGACTCGACGAGATGCATGCGGAACTCTGGCTGATTCGCATTCAGGATCGCAATCGCCATTCCGGGGAAACCTGCGCCCGAGCCGAGATCGAGCCAGTTCACCGCGTCCGGCGCGAGCGCAACCAGTTGTGCCGAATCAGCCACATGACGCTGCCAGATGTGGTCGAGCGTATTCGCGCCGATCAGGTTGACGCGAGGCTGCCAGTTTCGCAGCAACGCGACGTAAGTTTCCAGCGATGCAATTGTTTCACGTGAAACGGAAAATGCCGACGCAAAGTCTTGCGCGTCGTTAACCTTAATAAACGAATTCATCCGGCTCGGCGGTCAGCATGCCGGCGGCGCAGATGCGCGAGCAGCAGCATGACTGCCGCCGGGGTGATGCCTTCGAGACTCGCCGCGTGGCCGAGATGCGACGGCCGGGCTGCATCCAGCTTCTGGCGGATTTCCACAGACAGGCCCGGCAACGCGTAGGAAAAGTCCGGCGGGATGACGACGGCCTCGTCCTTGCGTAGCGCCGCGATGTCCGCGCGCTGTCGGTCAAGATAGACGGCGTAGCGCGCATCGGTTTCGAGCTGGACGCGAATGGCCGCAGGGATCGCCGCAATGTCCGGCCAGATCGGCGCGAGGCGTGCGCAATCGATGCCGGGATAGGAGAGGAGCTCATAGGCCGAGCGTCGGCGTCCGTCGCTGTTGAGGGCGAGACCGGCGTTCCTCGCCTGTGATGAGGTCAAAATCAGCGCGCGGAGCCGCGCCTCGCCTTCCGCCAGCGCGGCGCTTCGCTTTGCAAACACCCCCGCGCGCGCGTCGCCGACGCAACCCAAGGCAATGCCGAGCGGCGTCAGCCGCTGGTCGGCATTGTCGGCGCGGAGGCTGAGCCGATACTCGGCGCGGCTCGTGAACATGCGGTAGGGTTCGGCGACGCCGCGGGTGACGAGGTCATCAATCATGACGCCGAGGTAGGCGTCCGCGCGGGATACGACGAACGGGTCGGCTGCGCCCGACGCTTTCCGCGCGGCGTTGAGCCCGGCGACAAGTCCCTGCGCGGCCGCTTCCTCGTAGCCGGTCGTGCCGTTGATCTGGCCCGCGAGGAACAGGCCGGGCACAAGCTTGACTTCGAGCGCAGGCGACAGCGCGCGCGGATCGACATGATCGTATTCGATCGCATAGCCGGGACGACGGATGGCGACCATTTCGAGCCCCGGGATGGTCGCGAGGAAATCCCGCTGCACATCTATCGGCAGCGACGTCGAAATCCCGTTCGGATAGATCGTGTCGTCGTCGAGACCTTCAGGCTCGAGAAAGATCTGATGTGAGCCCCGCTCGCGGAAGCGCACGATCTTGTCCTCGATCGACGGGCAATAGCGGGGGCCGTTGCTTTCGATTTGGCCGGAATAGATCGGCGCACGCTTTAGGTTCGCGGCGATGATCGCGTGGGTGGACTCATTTGTCGCAGTGACATGACAGACGGTCTGCCGAGTCCCGATTCGTTCCGTCAGGAACGAGAAGGGAACGGGCGGGTCGTCCCCGTGCTGCACATCAAGGCCGGACCAATCGATTGTCGTGCCGTCGAGGCGCGGCGGCGTCCCGGTCTTGAGCCGACCCATGGGCAGCCCGAGCGCATAGAGGCGTTCCGATAGTTTCAGGGCAGGAGCCTCGCCAACGCGTCCCGCCGGGATGCGCGTCTCGCCGATATGGATCATGCCGCGCAGGAATGTGCCCGTGGTGATCACGACCGCGCCGGCATAGAGGGCACGTCCATCAGCGAGGACGACGCCCGCCGCGCGATCTCGCCTCACGGCGAGATCGTCCACCGCGCCCTCGACGATGGTAAGATTGCCATAGCTGGCCAGCGCTTCCTGCATGGCCGCGCGGTAGAGTTTGCGGTCGATCTGGGCGCGCGGCCCCTGCACCGCCGGCCCTTTCGAGCGGTTCAGCATGCGGAACTGAATGCCCGACGCATCGGCCATGCGGCCCATGAGACCGTCGAGCGCGTCGATCTCGCGCACGAGATGCCCCTTGCCGAGGCCGCCGATGGCCGGATTGCATGACATCTCGCCGATTGTCGCGCATCTGTGCGTGACGAGCGCCGTCGCCGCGCCCATGCGCGCGGCGGCAGCGGCGGCCTCGCATCCCGCGTGGCCGCCGCCGATGACAATGACGTCGAAATTCTTGCCCATGGTTGCGGGTTTAGGACTTCGTCAACACATCGTCCAGAGCGCATGTTTCACGTGAATCTACGGAGCCGTTCACTCACTTGCCGATGCAGAAGCGGGCGAAAATCTCGCCCAGCACGTCCTCGACATCGATGCGCCCGGTCACACGTCCGATCTGCGTTGCTGCGATACGCAGCTCTTCCGCCCGCATTTCGAGCGCAGCGTCTTTCGCAGAAAAGAACCGCGCCAAAGCGGCCGACGCTTCATCCAGCGCGTGCCGGTGCCGCGCACGGGTGAGCGCCGGTCCGTCGCCGGGGTGTAGCGCGGTGCGGGCGTGCCCAGTCAAAATCTCGATGAGACGATCGACCCCGTCCGCGGTGCGGGCCGAGATCGCGATGCCGTCCCGCGTCACTCCCCTAGCGATGTCGGATTTATTGCGCACGGAGATCATGTTCTGATGCGATGCGAGTGCGGGCGGGGGCGGGGCCACGCCGGTCGTCGCGTCGGTGAGCCAGATTACGAGGTCGGCTTCGTCGGCCCGGGACAGAGCGCGGCGCACGCCCTCGCCCTCGACGGCGCTTGTTCCTGCGCGCAGCCCCGCCGTGTCGGTGACGATGACGGGATAGCCGCCAAGATCAAGCCGCACATCGATCAGGTCGCGCGTCGTGCCGGGCTCCTCTGACACGATCGCCGCGTCGCGGCCGGCAAGGGCGTTCAGTAGTGTCGACTTCCCCGCATTGGGCGGTCCCGCGATGACGACGCGGTAGCCGTCGCGCAGGATCTCGCCGCGCCTGCCGTCTTCGAGATGGCGCGTGATCGCGTCGCGTAGTGCGCCGATCTCCGCGTCCAATCCGGGGGCCGCTGCCGGCACATCGGCCTCATCAGAAAAATCCAGCATCGCCTCGATGCGGGCCTGCGCGCGGAGGATCGTGTCACGCCAACCATCGTAGAGCGCGGCCAGCGCGCCGTCGGCCTGGGCGATGGCCTGACGCCGTTGCGCATCGGTCTCAGCGTCGATCAGGTCGGCAAGACCCTCGACCGCGGTCAGATCGAGCTTGCCGTTCTCGAACGCACGCCTCGTGAAGTCGCCGGCCTCCGCAAGCTTTAGGCCGGGAAGGGCGAGAAGGGCGGCGATGACGCTGTCGACCACGGCGCGCCCGCCATGGACGTGCAGCTCGGCCATGTCCTCGCCAGTGAAACTCGAGGGGCCCGGCAGCCAGAGAACCAGTGCACGATCGAGCATCTCTCCTTCTCGATTGCGCAGGCGCCGCAGGCTAGCGCGCCGGGGCGCCGAAACGGGTCCGGCCAAATTCTCCAGCGCCACGCGGCTGCCCGCGCCCGAAACGCGGATCAATGCGACGCCGGCGCGCCCCTGACCGCTGGACAGCGCGACGATCGTGTCGCCGCCGCCCGGCGCCGCCATGTCTGGTGTCTCGTCCATCACGTGCTAAACCCACTCGCGCGCGACCGATAGGCTTCCCGCGCATTCATCTCAAGTCGCGCGGCGCGACGGAGGCAAGACTGACCCATGGCGGATAACAGACTAAAGCAGGAAACCAGCCCTTATCTTCTTCAGCACGCCGACAATCCGGTCGCATGGCGCGCCTGGGGGTCCGAGGCGCTGGACGAGGCGCGTTCTTCGGGCAAGCCGATCCTCCTCTCGGTGGGGTATGCCGCCTGCCATTTGTGCCATGTGATGGCGCATTAAAGTTTCGAGGACGAGGCAACCGCCGCGGTGATGAACGACCTGTTCGTGAACATCAAGGTCGACCGCGAGGAGCGCCCCGACGTCGACGCGATCTACATGGCGGCGCTCCACGAACTCGGCGAGCAGGGCGGCTGGCCCCTCACGATGTTCCTGACCTCGGATGCCGAACCTTTCTGGGGCGGCACATACTTCCCCAAGGACTCACGCTTCGGCCGCCCCGCCTTCACCGATGCACTACGCGAGGTCGCGCGCGTCTACAGCGAGGAACCGGAAAAAATCCGGCAGAATGCCGACCTCCTCAAGAAGCGGCTCGAGCCGCAGCCGCGCGCAAAGGGCGAGGCGCCCGCGGCGGGTCAGCTCGCCGAGCTGGCGCTGCGCATGGTGCGGGCGGTCGACACCGAAAACGGTGGACTGATCGGCGCGCCAAAATTCCCCCAGTCCCTGTTCTTCGAATTTCTGTGGCGGGCAGGCCTCAGATACGGGATCGCGGCGCCGTGCGATGCGGCAGATCTCACGCTCGCCCATGTCGCGCAGGGCGGGATCTACGATCATCTCGGCGGCGGCTTCTCGCGCTATACGGTCGACGGGCGCTGGCTGGTGCCGCATTTCGAGAAGATGCTGTACGACAATGCGCTCCTGATCGACCTCATGACGGAGCTGTGGCGGGAGCGGCGCGTCGCGCTCTATCAGGATCGGGTTACCGAGACGATCGACTGGCTCCTGCGCGAGATGGTCACGCCGGAGGGTGGCTTCGCCTCATCGCTCGACGCCGACTCTGAAGGCGAGGAGGGCAAATTCTATGTCTGGGAAGCAGCGGAAATCGAGGAGGTCCTGGGCGCCGACGACGCCGCATTTTTCGCGCTGGCCTACGACGTCCGCCCCGAGGGCAACTGGGAAGGCAAAACGATCCTCAACCGCTTGGGCGCGATCGATCCGCTGACGGACGACGAAGAGAGCCGGCTGGCGGGACTTCGGCGCGAGCTGCTCGCTCGGCGCGAACAGCGGGTGAGGCCGGGTCTCGACGACAAGGTGCTGGCTGACTGGAACGGGCTCATGATCGGCGCGCTCGCGAAGGCGGCCGAGATATTCAACAAGCCGGCCTGGGCGAAGGCGGCGGTCGCCGCGTTCGATCACGTACTGAAGGTCATGAACGATGACGGACGTTTGAGGCACTCCGCCCGCGGCGGCCGGCCCGGGGCGGCGGGCACTGCAACCGACTACGCCAATATAATCCATGCCGCCTTACGCATGCACAGCCTCACCGGCCATATGCGCTATCTCGACCAGGCGCTCGTCTGGGCCAACACGCTTCAGCGCCATCATGCAGCCGAAGGCGGCGGCTATTATCTTGCCGCGGATGACGCGGACGACGTGCTGGTCCGCATGCTCAACGCTGCTGACGAAGCCACGCCCAACGCCAACGGAGTGATGGCCGCAAACCATGTGGCGCTCGCCGGGCTGACAGGGGATGCATCGCATCTCGATCGGGCGCGGGCCATCCTGTCGGTGTTCGCGGGCGATGTCGGCACGAACGTCTTCACCCATGCCTCGCTGCTTTCGGCGGCGATCGAGTATGACGCGCCGCAATCGGTCGTGATCGCCGCAGCCAAACGCGGCGAAGCGCGCGGCCTGCGCAGTGTTCTGCGCGACGTGTCGCTTCCGGGCGCAGTCGTGCAATCAATCGAAGCCAAGAGCGCGGTGCTGCCGGGTTCCGCCGCGGAGGGAAAGACGCCGGTAGACGGCAAGCCCGCCGCCTATGTCTGTATCGGCCCGCAATGCTCCGCACCGGTGACGGCAAAGGCCGATTTTCTCGACACGCTCCGGGAGACCCGGATCGTCAAGCTGTGAGCCTTTGAAAGTCGCGCTTTACAGCGGCGGATCAATCAGCAAAGACCGTCTCGCCGGGCTCACCGCGGCGATCGATACCGCGGCATTGCGGCTCGAGCCGCTCCGTTGTGGCCTGGGCAGACAGCCGAATGCTGCACGGAACCGCGGCAACATGCGGACCATTCATTGGTGAATTATGCGTTCGGCTAAGCCGCGAGCGTCACACGCTCCGGTGCGCCCTGGCGCAGTTGGGCGGCCTGCCACAGATCGTGGCTCGCCTGCATCGCGACCCATGCCGCGGCCGAGCCGCCGAACGCCATGACCAGCCGGAGCGCGATGTCGAGCGTTACGGGCTCCTTCTCCGCAAGCACCGCTTCCATCCGGTCGCGCGACAGTTTGATGGCCTGCGCCATCGCGCGGGCGTCGAGATCATGTTCGGGAAGGACGATGTCGCGCAGGAGTGCGCCGGGGTGCTGAGGTTTCGTCATGAGTCCCGCCATACCCGTATCCTCCTCCGCCGCTTGGGACGGCCACGCGTGCCGCTCGTTCCCCCGAGCCGCCGCGCCCGGAAATGCGATCGTGAACTACCTCGTAACCCTTAAGGCGCCGTCAACGACGCCTAGAATCGCCTCGACCCGGAATGCCAGCCTCGCACTGCTGGTCGCCGGGGCGCACGCCCGCCACCCGGAACGGTAAACGAACGCTTAAGAATTGTCCATATTGACGCGTTCTTCCTAACAAGCGCGTCACGGCGCGGCGGCGTAGAGCAGCTTGACTTTGGGCATGGCGACGCCCATTTCGCTGATCCATATGAACACCCCAATTTCTTCCGAGACATTGCATGGCACGACGATCCTGACCGTGCGCAAGGGCGGCCGCGTGGTGATCGCCGGCGACGGCCAAGTCTCGTTCGGCCAGACCATCATGAAGTCGAATGCGCGCAAGGTGCGCGAGGTCGGCACCGGCGGCGTGATTGGCGGTTTCGCCGGCTCGACCGCCGACGCCTTCACGCTGTTCGAGCGGCTCGAAACCAAGCTCGAGCGGTTTCCCGCCCAGCTCAAGCGCGCCTGTGTCGAACTCGCCAAGGACTGGCGCACGGACCGTTATTTGCGCCGGCTCGAAGCGATGATGATCGTCGCCGATGCATCGGAGACGCTGGTGCTCACGGGCAATGGCGATGTGGTCGAGCCGGAGTATGATGTCATGGGCATTGGTTCGGGCGGCATGTTCGCCTTGGCCGCGGCGCGCGCGCTGCTCGACACGGACTTGGGCGCCGAGGAAATCGCACGCAAGGCCATGGGCATCGCAGCCGATATCTGCGTCTACACGAACGGAAACCTGATTATCGAAACCCTCGAATCGCGGCGGTCATGATGGATCAGCACGCACCCCGTAAAGCCCCTGCCGACGAGACGCAGAGCTTCTCGCCGCGCGAGATCGTGTCCGAGCTCGACCGCTATATCATCGGCCAGAAAGACGCCAAGCGCGCGGTCGCAATCGCCTTGCGCAACCGCTGGCGGCGGCAGCAGCTCGAAGGCGACATGCGCGAAGAGGTTTTGCCCAAGAACATCCTGATGATCGGCCCGACCGGCGTCGGTAAGACGGAGATCTCGCGCCGCCTCGCAAAGCTCGCGAACGCGCCGTTCCTCAAGGTCGAGGCGACCAAGTTTACCGAAGTCGGCTATGTGGGGCGCGACGTCGAGCAGATCGTGCGCGATCTCCTAGAGGCGGGTATCGCGATTGCGCGCGACGCGCGGCGCAAGGAAGTGTCGGCCAAGGCGCATCTGCAGGCGGAGGAGCGCGTGCTCTCCGCGCTGGTCGGCCCGACCGCCAGCCCTGCGACGCGCGAAACATTCCGCAGGCGTCTTCGCGCGGGCGAACTCGACGACAAGGAGATCGAGATCCAGGTTTCCGATACGGGCGGCGGCATGCCGGCGTTCGAGATACCGGGCATGCCCGGAAGCCAGGTCGGCATGATCAATCTCAACGACATGCTGGGCAAGGCGTTCGGGCAGAAAACCAAATCGCGCCGCACGACCGTCTCCGACAGCTACGCGATCCTGATCGCGGAAGAGTCCGACAAGCTGATCGACAACGATCTGATCGTCCAGGAGGCGATCCGCAATGTCGAGAACAACGGCATCGTGTTCCTCGACGAGATCGACAAGATCGCCGCGCGCAGCGACCGGATCGGGGCGGACGTCTCACGCGAGGGCGTGCAGCGCGACCTGCTGCCGCTGATCGAAGGCACAACGGTCGGGACGCGGTATGGGCCGGTCAAGACCGACCACATCCTGTTCATCGCGAGCGGCGCCTTCCATGTTGCCAAGCCCTCGGACCTTTTGCCCGAGCTGCAGGGAAGGCTGCCGATCCGCGTCGAACTTAAGCCGCTCACGCGCGAGGATCTCGTCCGTATCCTGACCGAACCGAAGGCGAGCCTGATCAAGCAGTACGTCGCTCTGATGGCGACCGAAGGCGTCACGCTGGATGTGACGCCGGACGCGATCGAGGCGATCGCCGATGTCGCGGTCGAGGTGAACTCCAATATCGAGAATATCGGCGCGCGCCGGCTGATGACGGTGATGGAGCGCATCCTCGACGAGATTTCCTTCGATGCCTCCGACCGCGACGGCGATACGATGACCATCGACGCCGACTATGTGCAGAAGCATGTCAGCGATCTCGCCAAGAACGCCGATCTGTCGAAGTTTATTTTGTAGCTCCCGACGGCTCCCTACCGCAGCCGCTTGAGCCGCACATATAGCGCGCCGTCGCCGCCATGGCGGCGATGGGCGGGGGACCAGCCGACGACGACGGACTTCAGACGGGGCTCGCCCAACCAATGCGGGACGGCGGCGCGCAGAACGCCGCGCGGGCTGTCCGTAAGGAACCGTCCCGGCGCGGCTTCAGGATCGCCACGCCCGGTGATCACCAGCACGAGCCGATGGTTTTTCATCTGTGTACTGACGAGAAAGCCGATCAGCGCGCGATGGGCTTCGGCCTGACGCAGCCCATGCAGATCGAGCCACGCATCGATCTCGATCTTTCCCGACGCGATCGCCCGAGCCTCCTCGCGGTCGGTCGCGGCTTGCGGTGGTGCCACGGGGCGCTTCGGCGCAGGCGGCGGCGACCAGGACGGCGGCGCATGCCGCTTCGGCCGCGATGGCTTGGCGGGCCCCGCATGATGCGCGGCCGTCGCAGTGTCCCGCAATATTGGCTTCCTCGGCGCGGGATGCATCGGCGTCACCGACGCCTTCACGCGGTCCCAGAGGGTCCGGTCCTCGTCGCTCAGTACGCCGCGCCGTTTGCCGCTCATGGCGACGCGACGCCTCAGCTGCGCCGCAGCAGAAGCAGCACGAACCGGCCAGGGTGCTTGGTCACGCCAGCGTGCCGTCCGGCCTCGGGCCCCGATCCCCAGAAGATGTCGCCGCGCTGCGGGCCCTTGATGGCGGAGCCGACATCCTGCGCGATCATCAGCCGCGACGGGGGCGCGCCGGCCAGCCGGAAAGCGTCCGACTCCACGAAGACCGGCGTCCCCAGCGTATGGAACGATTTGTCGACCGCGAGGCTGCGCCCGGGCGTGAGCGTCACCCCCTGCCCGCCGACCGGTCCGCCGCCGCCCGCGGGAAGCTCACGGAAGAAGATATAGGACTGGTTGCGCCACATGACTTGCCGGCCCCGCTCCGGGTCGGCGCGCAGCCATGCCTTAATCGTCTCCATGGTCACGTCGTCGCGTTGAAGCTCCCCTGCGTCGACCAGCACTTTGCCGATCGACGTGTAGGGGTAGCCCGACTTGGCCGCGAAGGAGAGTCGGACGGTCGAACCATCGTCCATGCGCACGCGCCCCGAGCCCTGGACATGCATGAAGAACGCGTCGACCCAGTCGTCGAGCCAAAGAATCGGCTTCACGGAGGGATCGTCCGCAAGCACGCCCTGTTCGATCTCGCGGCGCGGCGGGAAGGGAGCGAGGCCGCCGCCAGTCGCGCGCGCGAATTCGAGGTTCGAGGGGAAGCCGCGAGGGCGGTTGCCGCCGGTAACGGCGACATGATGCTTCGGCTTGCCGTAGACCGGCACCTGATACGGCCCCCCGCGGGTGCGCGAGCCGTTCAGCTCCGGCTCGTAATAGCCGGTCAGGAAGCCGCCCGCTCCGCCGCGCACGATATGGGGCTGGAACCACTCCTCGAAAAATCGGCGGGCGGCGGCGCGGTCGGCGCGCCCGAGCTTCGCTGCGGATGCGCAGGCCGCCGCGAGTTTGTGGGTTCGGGCCTTCGTGATCGCGGCGCAGGATTTCCGGAACGCGGCGAAGGAAGCGGCATGATCGTCACCGGGCCACCCGCGCAGCGTGTCGAACCCGACCGGCTGAAGCGGCAGGCGCGACTGGCCTTCGCCGATGGACGGAAAGGCGGCAATCACGACAGAGGCCAGTCCGAATAGAAGGGCTCGCCGCAGGCGAGAGAATTGAGACGCCATTTCGTCCCCCGATTCCGAATCATGCGCATGGCGCGCATCATGATCGCCAAAGGTGGACTGAACCTTTCCGGATTCGAGCGGCCGCCTTGCGACCGCTAATGATCCGATTCGGTGGCGACCAGCTTCCAGTTGGGATCGCGCGAGGACAGGTCGCGGGCGAAGGTCCAGATATCGGTGACCTCCCGCACGCGCTTGGGCTCGCCCTCGACAACGTCGCCGTCGCTGTCGCGCGTGGCGCTGATGAGCTGGCTCACGAACTTGACCGTCACGTGCGCGGTGCGGTTCTTCAGCTCCGCTTCCATGATGTCGGCGCGGGTGATGCCGATGAACGACATCTCGACCGTCTCGCCCCGCTCCTCGCGCGCGTTCAGCGCCAGGATGAAGCCGTCATAGACATCCTTGCCGAGAAGCTGTTTCAGCGTGCGGCGGTCGCCATTGGCAAAACCGACCACGATCATCTCGTAAGCGGCTTTCGAGCCCGTCAGGAAATGATCGGGTTCGAAATTCGGGTCGGCCGACACGATCTCGCCGAGGCCGGATTCGAGCGGCGTGCCCTTGGCCGCGAACGGTCGGACGCGCGCCTCGATGTCCTCGGCGGACGGCGCGCGTGTCTCAGCCACATCGGATCGCTGCTGATCGCGCCTCGGCATGGCGATCACTTCGCCAGGGCCCGCGGGCTTGGGCGCGCGCGCATCGCGGCTCGCATAGGGATCATAAGGCGGCCGTTCGCTGCCCGTGCGACGCCCGAGAACGCTCCGCAATCGCAGGAAAATGATCACCGCGAGTACGAGGAACAGCAACGTGGTGAGATCGAAACCGTCGCTCATGAATCGTCCATCCGCCCGCAAGGGCCAAAGGCTGCTTGTCGAACCGTCTTCGGAGGACTCTGTTCCGCCCCGATGACCTGTCGGCGGGACCGAAGCCCGGCGACGCCGGACAGCGGCCCGGATTCCCTCTCAATCTAGGACATAGGGTGCGTCAAGCCAACCGGCAATAAGCCGAGTGGGGATCGTCGCGACCGTTGCGCGTTTCGCGACTTGCATGCTAGCCGATGCCCCGCGCTCATGGCGCAAGAGCATGATGCGGACAAAACCTGCCCCGGACTTGATTTCGAGTGTGCGGTGGTTTTCGGATGACACCATGCTCTAACCTTTGAAACCGATCACCTTCATGACTTCGGATTGATTCCATCCGAAGTCATCGTGATCCATGGGATGGCGGATCGACATGGCGGACGACAAAGCAGAACCGGGCAATGGCGGCGCGCAGGCGGACCAGGCGGGGCCCCAGCTCAGCGTTCTCGGCCAGTATGTTCGGGATCTGTCGTTCGAGAATCCGAACGCGCCGCGCTCCATGCAGGGGCCGGGCGAGAACCCGCAGCTCAAGGTCAACGTCAACGTCAACGCGGGTCGCAAGGGCGAGGACGTTTACGAGGTCCAGCTCCTGTTCGAAGCAGGCGCGACCAATGATTCCGGCATCATCTACAATATCGAATGCGTCTATTGCGGCGCGTTCCGCATCAAGGGTGTGCCGGAGAACATGATCCAGCCGGTCCTGTTCGTGGACTGCCCGATCGTTCTGTTTCCGTTTTTGCGCCGCATCGTCGCCGACGTAACACGGGACGGCGGCTTTGCGCCGCTCATGCTGGACCCGATCGATTTTGCTGCCCTTTACACGCGCAACATTCGCGAGGCGCAGAAGCAGGCCGCGGCCGACGTGCCGAAGAATTAGGCCGCACGCTTAACTCGCATAGCGGAGCCAGATGGCCCTTTCGCCAAGCGACGCGACAAAGACCCGATGCGCGGCGATCTCCGCGGCGCTGAGGCGCGAGGGAAGCGGAACGGGACGCGCCGGCGCGGATACGCGCGCCGCGCCGCTCGCGACGATGACGATATCCTGCGCAAGCTGCAGCCGCGCCTGCTGGCCGCCGCGCAACTCGATATAGACCGACGCGAGCAGTTTGCAGTCGAGCAGCGCGCCATGCTTGCCGCGCTCGGACAGGTCGATCGCGAAGCGTCGGCAAAGAGCATCGAGGGAATTCGCCGCACCGGGAAATTTCTTTCGCGCCATCGCGAGCGTGTCGCAGATTCTGTCTTCCCCGATCGCCGGCAGGCCAATGCGCACGCGCTCGGCATTGAGGAAGGCGAGATCGAAACCCGCATTGTGGGCGACGATGCAGGCATCGCCGATAAAATTGTCGAGGTCGGAGGCGATGTCGGCGAAGCGGGGCTTGTCGGCGAGGAAGCTGGCCGTCAGCCCATGCACGGCCGCAGCGCCTTCCGGGACGTCGCGGTCGGGATTGAGCCAGCGATGGAATACCTTGCCGGTCGGCACGGTATTGAACAGCTCGACGCAGCCGATCTCGACGATGCGGTGGCCGTCGGCCGGGTCGAGCCCCGTCGTTTCGGTGTCGAGCACGATCTCGCGCACTATGTTCCGTCCCGCTCCTCGGTTTGACGTCGTTCCTTGCGCGGATCGAATCGGGCTAAGGACTCGATCAGTCTATCCACCTGGCGCTCCGTCTCGTCCAGTGCGCCCGACGTATCCACAACAAAGTCGGCCCGGGCGCGCTTCTCGGCGTCGGGGGTCTGACGCTTCAGGATAGAAGCGAGCTTCTCTTCAGTCATGCTCGGCCGGGTCAATGCGCGCGATCTGAGCGTCGCTTCCGGCGCGCTCGCCACCACCACAGCATCGGCCTCGTTCTCCGCACCGGTTTCGAACAGGAGCGGGATTTCGAGCACGGCGATCTCTGCGCCGTCCCGCTTCGCGCGCTCGAGAAACGACTTCCGCGCCGATCTGACCAGCGGATGCACGATCGCTTCGAGCCGCGCCAGCGCCTCAGCGTCGCCGAGGACGCGCCTCGCGAGCGCGTCGCGGTCGACCTTTCCCGCCTTGACGGTACCGGGGAACGCCGCCTCGATCTTTGTCGCAGCCGCGCCGGCATAGAGGAGATGCACGGTCTCGTCGGCGTCGAACACCGGAACCCCCCGCGCCCTCAACATAGATGCGACCGTGGACTTTCCGCTCGCGATCGAACCTGTCAGGCCGACAATGCGCATCAGGAAGCCTCGACGCTCTGCACGAGGCGCGCGCGAAGGGCCGGTGTTACCTCCGGCATGATTCCGAAGAAGCGCTCGAAGGCGGGCGCGGCCTGATGCAGCAGCATGCCAAGCCCGTCGACGACCGGGTTGTGACGGGCCTCGGCGCGCGCGAGGAGGTGGGTGGTCAGCGGCGCATAGACAATGTCGTACACGACAGCAAAGGCGGGCAGGGCGTCGAGCTTCAGGTCGAGTTTCGGAGCGCCCTGCATCCCGAGCGTGGTTGCGTTGACAAGGAGACCGGCTCCCTCCATCGCCTTGCCGCGCCGCTCCCACGGTATCGGCCGGACGCGCGGCCCGAACGAAGTCGCCAGCGCCTTCGCGCGCGACAGGGACCGGTTCGCAACCCTGATCTGCGGCACGCCTGCGCCGATCAGGGCGAAGACGATCGCCCGCGCAGCGCCGCCCGCGCCGATGACCGTCACGGGCAGATCCCGCCGCCAGTCAGGCACGGTCTGCTCAAGATGCGCGGAAAATCCGTGCGCGTCGGTGTTGGCCGCAACGATCGCTCCATCGCGGCGCCAGAGTGTGTTCGCCGCACCGATCGCCCGCGCTGCATCGTCGGCCTCGTCGGCCAGCGCGAGCGCTTGCTCCTTGTGGGGCACGGTCACATTGCAGCCGACATATGGATCGCCGAGCGCCGCCACAAAACCGGGCAGCGCCGCGACGGTCACGCGCTCCTTTCCGTATGCGCCGTCGATCCCGTATTCGTCCAGCCACCAGTTATGGATCAGGGGCGATCTTGAATGGGCGACCGGATCGCCGATGACGCAGGCGTTGCGCAACAGCCCTATCCTTCAATCGCGCCTTCGCGGCGCAGCGCCGCCAGAAGTGGCATCAGCGGCAGGCCGAGAATGGTGAAGAAGTCGCCCTCGATCTTCTCGAACAGATGCGCGCCGAGCCCTTCAAGCTGGTAGGCACCGACGCTGCCCAGCGCAGGCTCGCCGCAACGCGCGAGATATTTGCCGATAAAGGCCGGGTCGAGCTTGCGCATCGTCAGCCGGGCTTGCTGCGTATCGGCCCAGATGGTCTCGCCCTCGCGCGCCAGCGCGACCGCCGAATGCAGCGCATGCGTCCGGCCGGACAGCGCGAGCAACTGCCGGCGCGCCTCTTCCATGTCTTTCGGCTTGGCCAGGATAGCGTCATCAATCTCGAGCGTCTGATCGGCGCCGATGACGAGGCAAGACGGATCGGCCGATAAGGCTTCCGCCTTGGCGCGGGCGAGGATTTCGGCGACGTCGGCGGCGTCGAGGTCCGAGTTTACCGCCGCCCGGATCGCGGCCTCGTCCAGATCCGCCGGTCGGATATCGAACGCAAGTCCCGCATGATTCAGGATAGCGGCGCGCGCAGGCGATGCGGAAGCCAGCACAAGCCGCATATGCGTCTGGGGAAAGGACGCATCGGTCATGATTTGGTCCGCCCGGCCACCTGGTCGTGACGCAGCTTGATGATCTCGGCAGCAGTCTCCTCGATCGAGCGACGCGTCACGTCGATGATCGGCCAGTCATGGCGGGCGAAGAGCCGCCGCGTCCAGGCGATCTCCGCTGTGATATATTCGAGATCGACATAGTCTTTCAGTCCGCAATCGCCCATGTCGCGCAGCCGGTTACGCCGCACCTGCGCGATGCGTTCGGGGCTTGCGACCAGGCCGACGATCAACGCTGAGGTCGGCTCTTCCAGCGCCGGCGGCAATGGCAGACCGGTTACAAGCGGCAGATTGGCGGCTTTGTATCCCTTATTGGCGAGATAGATCGCGGTGGGCGTCTTGGATGTGCGGCTCACACCGAGGATGACGATGTCGGCATTGTCGATCTTGTCGGGTAGACGTCCGTCGTCATGCATCATGGAGAAGCCGACCGCCTCGATGCGCCGGAAATATTCGGCGTCCAGCGCATGCTGTCCCGCAACGGTCGGCGTCGTCGAAGTCCCGAGATGCGAGCCGAACAACGCCATGACGTTCGCGAGCGGGGCGACACACGGGACGCTCAGCCGGCGGCATGCGTCTTCCAGCATGGTCACGAGTTCCGGATTGACGATGGTATAAAGCACAATCCCTCGCGAAGCTTCGACCGCATTCAGAGCTGCCTGCAGCTGCCGCCTGGAACGAATCAGCGGGTGGACGTGTTCGATCGGGCGGATACGCGCATATTGAACCGACGCCGCCCGCGCGATCGCCGACAGCGTCTCTCCGGTCGCATCGGAGAGAAGATGCAGGTGGAAATGGCGCGGCTCGTCGGTGGACATGGCTCTGGATAAACCGGCGCTTGTCCCTAGGCCAGCCCGCTGAGGCGCCGCTTATCCCCGCGCCAGGCTCCGTCATGCGCCGATTCGCGCACAGATTCGCGTTCGGGGATAAATCGCCTAGTTGGGCGCGAGGCCGTCAAGCGCGATCGTTCATCCGCATACTGGACCGCGTCCCGTTCAGTCTCCGCCCACATCCTCCGGGCGCGCCTAAAATTGAGCCGGTGGAACGAGGAGCATCCCTCATCCGCCGGGCCTGTCCACAGGACGGGCGAAAGTCGCCGGAACACGCGCGGGCCGGCAACCCATCCTGTTGATCGTCTGGAGACGGTTGCGAATGTCCGCTATCCAGTCCCCAGAAGAATCAGAAATACCCTTAAGGGAATTCTTTGAATGTTTTCTTCTTTGCCGGTGGAGCATGCGTCCGGCCTTGTGCGAACGCTGCACGGCGAGCAGGCCAAGCGGCCGCCGATCTGGCTGATGCGCCAGGCCGGTCGCTATCTGCCGGAATACCGGGAAGTGCGCGCCCGGGCCGGAAGTTTCCTTAACCTTTGCTACGATCCGGTTAACGCCTGCGAGGTGACGCTGCAGCCGATTCGCAGGTTCGGTTTAGATGCCGCGATCATCTTCTGCGACATCCTCGTTGTGCCGCATGCGCTTGGCCAGGCACTCGATTTCCGTGAGGGCGAAGGCCCGGTGCTGGAGCCGGTCACGGATGGGACGGGCATTGCCGGGCTAAAGCCGGACGGCCTGACGGAACGGCTCACGCCGGTCTACGAGGCGATCTCGCGCACCCGCGCAGCACTTCCCGACGGGACGGCCCTGATCGGTTTCTGCGGCGCGCCCTGGACGGTGGCGACCTATATGGTCGGGGGCCGAGGGTCTCCGGACCAGGCCGACACGCGCAAGCTTGCCTATCGGGACCCTCAGACGATGCAGCGCCTGATCGACATTCTGGTCGAGGCGTCGGCCGCGCATCTGATCGCGCAAATCGAGGCGGGCGCGGAGGCCGTGCAGATATTCGACAGCTGGGCCGGATCGCTGCCCGACGACCAGTTCGCACGCTGGTGCGTCGCGCCGATGCGCGCGATCGCAGATCGTGTGCGCGCCGCCCATCCGGATGTGCCGATCATCGGCTTTCCACGCGGCGCTGATGCGCTGGCGGCGAACTATGCGGCGGAAGCCGGCGCCGATGCTATCGGCTGCGGTACCGCCATGCCGCTCGAAACGATGGCCGGATTGCAGACGCGTTTGCCGGTGCAGGGCAATCTCGATCCGCTGCTTCTTGTCGCCGGTGGCGATGCTATGCGTCGGCGTGTCGACAGGATTCTGGAAGCACTGGCCGACGGACCCTTCGTGTTTAATCTCGGCCACGGCATCGTGCCCGAGACGCCGCCCGATCATGTGGCCGAGCTCGTGGCGCGCGTGCAGGGCCGGACATAAGGCTGCGAATCGTGTAGCGGGTCTTGATTCTGCTGCGCGGTCGAGACAAGTCCGATGCTCTACCTTTGGATCAAGGCGCTGCATGTGATCGCCATCATCGCCTGGATGGCGGCAGTGCTCTATCTGCCGCGCCTATTCGTGTATCACGCGGCGGAAAATCTCGGTTCGCCCACGTCCGAGACCTTCAAGGTCATGGAACGCCGGCTCCTGCGCTACATCGCGTCGCCCGCCATGATCGTCGCCTGGGCGGCCGGGCTGTATCTCGCCTTTTCCGGCGGCGTCGACTGGGCGGCAGACGGCTGGTTTCATGCCAAGCTTGCGCTGGTTCTCGTGCTGAGCGGCATGACGGGCGCGTTCGCGGGTTACACGCGCGCCTTCGCCGAGGACCGCAATCGACATGATGCGCGGTTCTTCAGGATCGTCAACGAAGTGCCGACGCTCCTGATGATCGCGATCGTCATCCTGGTGATCGTCAAGCCGTTCTGAACTGTCGCGCCCGAATTCGCCACAGATTTTCTTTTCCGTGGCCGCGCCGATCTGATATAGCTGGTTCTGCCTTCGTTACCGGACGGATCCGTTCGCCCGCCCGGTCATTCGCAAATGAAGCGGTTCTGGATCGGTAGCCGGCGCGCCGGCGGTCTCGTCCCGTTTCGCGGAACGGCAAATCCCCCCTTCACTCGTGCGAGACAGTCAGGCCGCGTGCGAGGCCTCCGCTTCAGCCTCCCTCCCCCGACACGCGCAAAGATCATCCCGGAGCCTCTGCCTCATGCAGGAAATGAAACTCCAAGAGCTCAAGACCAAGTCGCCGACCGAGCTGCTCAGCTTCGCCGAGGAAGTGCAGGTCGAGAACGCCTCGACCATGCGCAAGCAGGAGCTGATGTTCGCGATCCTGAAGCAGCTTGCGAACCGCGAGATCGACATCACCGGTACCGGTGTCGTCGAAGTGCTGCAGGATGGGTTCGGCTTCTTACGCTCACCCGACGCCAACTACCTGCCGGGCCCCGACGACATCTACATCTCGCCCTCGCAGATCAGGCGTTTCGGTCTTCGGACCGGCGACACGGTCGAGGGGCAGATCCGGAGCCCCAAGGAAGGCGAGCGGTATTTCGCGCTGCTGAAGGTCAACACGATCAATTTCGAGGATCCGGACGCGCAGCGCCACAAGATCCACTTCGACAATCTGACGCCGCTCTATCCCGACGAGTGGCTGGAGATGGAATCGCCGCCGAAGCCCGGTTCGAAGGACATGACGGGGCGCGTCATCGACATTGTCGCGCCGCTCGGCAAGGGACAGCGCGGCCTGATCGTCGCCCAGCCGCGCACCGGCAAGACGGTGATCCTGCAGAACATCGCCCACGCGGTCACGGCCAATCACCCCGAGTGCTATCTGATCGTGCTCCTGATCGACGAGCGCCCGGAAGAAGTCACGGACATGCAGCGCTCGGTGAAGGGCGAGGTGATCTCCTCGACTTTCGACGAGCCGGCGGCACGCCACGTCCAGGTCGCCGAGATGGTGATCGAGAAGGCCAAGCGCCTCGTCGAGCATAAGCGCGACGTCGTCATCCTGCTCGATTCGATCACGCGGCTCGGCCGCGCCTACAACACGGTGGTGCCGTCGTCGGGCAAGGTCTTGACCGGCGGCGTCGACGCCAACGCCCTGCAGCGGCCGAAGCGTTTCTTCGGCGCCGCCCGCAACATCGAGGAAGGCGGCTCCCTCACCATCATCGCCACCGCGCTCATCGACACGGGCAGCCGGATGGACGACGTGATCTACGAGGAGTTCAAGGGCACCGGCAACTGCGAGATCCATCTGGATCGCCGCATGTCGGAAAAGCGCGTCTACCCTTCGATCCTGCTCAACAAGTCGGGCACGCGTCGCGAGGAATTGTTGCTCAAGCCCGAAATCCTGCAAAAGAGCTGGATCT
>JBKJVQ010000069.1:0-3016 GCA_046717125.1 Methyloligellaceae bacterium | reverse complement strand
GGATGGCGCATCGGATGCATATCCAGAACGCGCAGTATATGCCCTTTTGCTTAACACATAGATAATGGCCTCCGCGCCGCTACGCTGTCCAAGGTCGAACGCGCGATGTTCACCAAGCGCCGGAAGGATGCCTACGAGGCTTTGCATCCGGAGACGAAACACGGCGCGACTTTGAAAAAGGGAACGGAACTGCCGAGTCGCCAAGTTGGCAAAACGGAAAACGAACGGTTTACGGCTGACACGATAGCCAAGACCGGACAATCGGAGCGCGCAGTGCAGCGTGACGCCGAGCGGGGCGATAGCATTCCCGATGACGTTCTGAGATGTCGTGAACAAGCCACTCGACCCGGGCGTTTTACCCTTCAAAGTGATGTTCCTGCGTGGCTTTTTGTGAACTTGTGATAATATCCGGATCGCACATTCTGAGGCGCATCGCATGGCCGCTCGGGTTACACAGATCGACTTTCGCCCTTTGGGTCAGCTTGGCGAGATTTACCGCGACGCGAAGATGCAGGGCGGCCGGGCAAGATTGCTCTCCGAGCTCGGCAAGGGCGGGAGTTACGACGACATAAGCAGGGGCTTGCTAGGCATTGGCGACATTGAGGGCGGCAAGGCATTTGCCACGCTCGCCGCTGCGCAATCGAAAGCAAACGATCCGACAGCGCGCATGCAGGAGCTCGTGTCCGCAGGGATACAGCCTGGCTCGCCGGAGTATCGAGACGCTATTTTAGCCTCAGGCAAGGGCGCGACCGTCAACGTCAACAACGCCGGCGAGACGGCCTTCGCCAAGTCCATGGGCGATGAAGCCGGCAAGCGCTGGAACACCTACATCGCGGAAGGCGACCGAGCTCAAAAGGCGCTTGTTGACGTAAACAATATGCGCGCCATCTCTCAGCGCCTCGGCTCTCAGGGTGCAGGCGCATGGATGAAGGAAAGTATCGGTCCGTATGCTGAGGCTTTCGGCGTACCCATAGAAGGCCTGGACGATATTCAGGCGTACACCGCCATCGTCGAGCGCCTAGCGCCACAGCAGCGCGCGCCGGGCTCCGGCTCAACGTCCGACATTGAATACAGAGGCTTTCTCCGTTCGCTGCCTACCCTCACGCAGCACCCGCAGGCGCGCGAGGCAATCCTCGACACGATCGAGGCGATGCAACAGCACTCGATCGAACAGGCCAACGTCGCCTCACGGCTCGCCAATGGCGAGATGAGCCGTGCGGATGCAGAGCGGATGCTCCGCTCACTGCCCGATCCGATGGCGAGATTCCGGGCGTTCAAGGAAACGAATCAGCCGCTCTACAAGGACGCACTCAAATCTGCGTGGGACCGTGACGCCGCGAAACGAAAGGGCGAAGCTCAGAAGTCCGGCGCTCAGGCTTCGCCGTCGCAGCTGATGGACTTCGCCCGATCGGCTATCAGGGACGGTGCGCCTCGCGAAGCAATCATCGAAGAACTTCGCGCACGCGGCATTGATCCGGCGGGCTTGTGATGACCGATAGCGGGCGCATCATCGTCGATAGACCTCTTGATGGAGGCCATCACCTCAGCCATTTCGGCATCGCGAGCCTCGTCGATGGCGCGACCCAAAATGCTGCCCCAGCTCGCGCGCTCGGCGTCGATCAGACGCGGCTCGGTCGGCACAGTCGGGTGACGGCCGTCGCGCCACTCCCGAATCTTCCGCGTCCAGAGCAGCCACTGCTCGCGCACGATGACGATGGCAATGGTCGCTGCGAAGGCGAAAAGCACACCGGCAAAGAGCCCGCCCGCAATGTTAGGCGGCTCTCCGATCTTCGCCGGTTCGGAGATATTGGCCCAAACGGAAAAGCCTATAATCGAGAGTTGAAGAGCAAACCAACCGAACTTTGCCATGGCCAAAGCTTAATACGGAAAGCTGCGTGATGCGGATCAGGAAAACCCATTCGCGCATCTGATTCCGAAAAGCCCGGGCCAAGACAATCCGTTCGCGCACCTAATCCCGAAGGCGGACGGCGGCGGTATTCTCGGCGGGATGACGGACGTAGCCAAGTCGCTCGGCTCAGGCGCGGTGAAGGGCGTGGCGACATGGCTAGGCACCCCCGAACTTGTGGCTCGGGGCATCGAATATCTCACGCACACGGCCGAGAGAGCATTGGAGGGCGAAACTGAGGAGCAATACGCAGCCCGTCTTGCCAAGCGCAAAGCCAATGCCGTACTTCCGGACTTCCTGCCCGGAGCGAGCGCCGAAAACATCGAACGCGGCCTGACCCAGAACATCACCGGTCCGCTGTATGAGCCGCAGACCCGCGCCGGCCGATTCGTCGAGACTGCTACCTCATTCATTCCCGCCGCCCTTGCCGGTCCCGGTGGCGTGGTCCGCAATGCCATGACCTTTGGTGCGGTTCCCGGCGTCGTAAGCGAGGCGGCAGGTCAGCTTACGGAAGGCTCCGACATGGAGCATATCGCTCGCGGCGCGGGCGCTCTTGCCGGTGGTCTCGGCGCAGCGGCGGCCCAACGCGCGACCAACCCGGCGCTGATCGCCAATCAGTCCATGAAGGGCGTGACGCCGCAGCAACTCGACGCGGCGGAAGCGCTGTTCCGAGACGCTCAGGCCATGGGGATGCCTCTGTCCCGCCCGGAGGCCGTTCAGCACGTCACCAACGGCGCTACGCGGCTCGCTGATCTCCAGCGGGTGGTCGAGGGCCAGGGCGGCATGCGCGGCTTCTACGCGGCCCGTCCGGGGCAAGTAGAAGAGGCAGGGCGGGAAGCGTTCGACACCATCGCCCCGGCCTCGCGTGAGCCGTCCATGATCGGTCCGCAAGCCGGTCAAGCGGCACAGGGTGAAATCAGCCAGGTACAGGGCCGGATCAACTCTGCGACCCGCCCCCTCTATCAGGCGGCCGAAGGGAAGCGGCTCGATCCTGCCAGCTATGCGGCGATCAAGAACGATCCGGTTTGGCGAGAAGGCGTAAGCCGGGTCCGGCGTGATCCCTTCATCGGTCCGCAAGTTGCTCAGTTCCCCGATGACAGTGTTGCGATT
>JBKJVQ010000068.1:0-4238 GCA_046717125.1 Methyloligellaceae bacterium | reverse complement strand
TTGTTACTCCCTCTCACCCGGCGCTGTGCGCCGACCTCTCCCCGCCGGGGAGAGGTGACTCGCGGCGCGACCGGCGGCCTACCACGCCCGGCGCGAGGGAAAAGAACACCTCGCCCCGTTGGGAAAGGTCGAATTGCGTAGCAATTCGGGTGAGGGGTTACCAAATCGACGCCCGTAGCGACGAAACCGGTTAAACTACGCCCATGACCAACGTCTTTCCCCCATTCGAGCCGGAGCGCGAGGAGCGCAAGCTGCGGCGCCCGCTCGTTTTCCAGCGCGGCCAGGTTCCGATTCGGGTGCTGATTCCGAACATTTTCACACTGCTCGGACTTTGCGCCGGGCTAACCGCGATCCGCATGGCGATCGAGCAGCGCTGGGAGCTCGCCATCGCGGCGCTCGTCTTCGCCGCAATCCTCGACGGTCTGGACGGCCGCATCGCCCGCCTCCTCAAGGCCTCGTCCCGTTTTGGCGCGGAACTCGACAGCCTCGCCGACTTCGTCAATTTCGGCGTCGCCCCGGCGATCGTCATTTTCATTTGGGCGCTGAGCGATCTGAAGGGCCTCGGCTGGATCGCAGTTCTTGTCTTCGCCGTCTGCGCGGCCTTAAGGCTCGCGCGTTTCAATGTCGCGCTCGACCAGACCGACAAGCCTGCCTGGCAGGGCAACTTCTTCGTGGGCGTGCCCGCGCCTGCGGGTGCCATCGTCGTGCTGTTGCCGCTCTATCTGAGCGAGCTCGGCGCGCCGTTCATGAAGTTCGGGCCGTTGATCCTGGTCTATACGCTGGTGATCGCGCTGCTCATGGTGAGCCGTGTTCCGACGTTCTCCGGCAAGCTGATCGGCCAGCGCATCGGCCGCGAATATGTGCTGCCGGTCTTTGTGTTGGCGGCACTGTTCGTCGCGGTGCTGCTGACCTGGCCGGCCGCGACGCTCGCTGGCGGCTCGATCCTCTATCTCGCGATCATTCCGTACAGCGTGATGCGCTACGGCAAGCTCGAGCGCGAGGCGGAAGCCCATGCGCGTGCGCAGAATGGGCTGGGCATGGGGGCGGAAAGTTCGCCGCCGCACGATGCGCCGCCGCCACGCAGCCCGGATGAAGCGCAGCGCAATCCGGGACCGACACCCTGATCGGAACTGCGTATCCAATATTCTTTTGCGTTGCTCGGACGCGCCAGCCAGCCGTTGTCAGTAATGCAATTTTCCATTATGTTGCGTTTTCGGAAGGAGACAGAACGTTGAAAACTCTGACTGTCACCGCGCGCGGCCAGGTTACGTTCCGGAAGGATGTGCTCCAACATCTTGGGGTACGCCCGGGCGAAAAGATCGAGTTCGAGAAGCTGCCGGATGGCCGGATTGCGCTCAGGGCGGCGCGGCCGACCGGAAAGATCGACCGGTTCTTTGGGCTCCTTGCCGGCAAGACCGACAAGGTCGCGACACTCGAAGAGATCAACGAAGCCGCCGCGGCTGGTTGGGCCGGGAAATCGTGAACATCACTGTCGACACGAACGTGCTCGTTCGTGCCGTGGTTCGCGACGATAAGGACCAGGCGCGTGTCGCCATGGCGTTGCTCGCGAAGGCAAAGATCGTTGCCGTTTCCCAAACATGCTTGTGCGAATTCGTCTGGGTCTTGCGGAAAGTTTATGGGTTCGGGCGAAACGATATAATCGCTGCGCTAGAAGCGCTGCTCGACTCTGCGAATGTCGTCACGGATCGGGCCGCGGCGGACGCCGGGCTGGCGCTCCTGAAGGTCGGCGGCGATTTCGCCGATGCGGTGATCGCCCATGAAGGCGCTTGGCTCGGCGGCGAAACTTTCGTGTCGTTCGACGTGCAATCTGTAGACCTGCTCAAGAGAGAAGGACGTCAGACCAGATTGCTTGCGTGACCTCGGCGTGGAACAGCGCTCAACACCGAGTTCGGCCTGTCGAATAAATCCCTACGACCGACTCGCGCTCCATACGCCGGAGCAAACGCCGGACGGACCGGTGCCGGACCATTTGCCGCTGCCCCGCGCCCGTAAGAAGCGGCCGGCGCCGCGCGCCTGACGCGGACCGGCCACGCCGTCCAACACGACGCGACCGGCTGGCGAAACGCGGCCCTGCAGCGAGACGGGATGGAAGAAAAACCGGCCGCTGGTCGCGCGGATGCGGCCTCGGTTCACGGCGAGGCCTATTCGGAACTTGCCGCAATGACCGCTGGTCGTAACGAGACTCATGTTCCAGCTTCCATCATAGCCAGCCGCGCTTGCGGGCAGGGGCGAAAGGAGCAGTGCGAAAGCTGCCGCAAAGGCAAGGACGCAGATACGATGGCGAGTCATAGGGGTCCTCGTTAGGTGTCATGGCGGAGTTAAGTCATCGAGACCTTAAACGCGACATGCTCACCTTTGTTCGAACCATAGCTTTCTTGCTTAATTCTACTCCGCTGCCTGCGGCAGCCGCTCCGCCACGGGCGCAGCAACCGGCTCGGTGGCGCCGGAGGCACGCCGCCACCGCGCGCGGATGCTGGCGAACCATTCGCGGTAGACCGTCGGCATGGCGAGCAGCACCGGCGTGAGCAGCAGCGTCAACAGCGTCGCGAACGTCAGTCCGAACACGAGCGCTGTCGCGAGCTGGACCCACCAGGCCGACGTGCTCGACCCGATCTGCATCGAGCGGGTGAAGAAACCGAAATTCAGTTCGAACATCATCGGCACGACGCCGAGCACCGTCGTCACCGCCGTCAGCAGCACGGGCCGCAGCCGCTGCGCGCACGCCTGAATAATAGAATCGATTGTCTCCATTCCGGCTTCGCGCAGGCGGTTGAACGTGTCGATGAGCACGATGGCGTTGCTGACCACGACGCCGGCCAGCGCAACGATGCCTGTCCCAGTCATGATGATCGAGAAGGTCTGTCCCATGACCATCATGCCGATGAGCACGCCGAACATGGACAGGACCACGGTCGAAAGCGTGATCGTCGTCTGCCAGAAACTGTCGAACTCGAGGATCAGGATCGCGAACATAAGGAGCAGCGCGCCGATCAGAGCCTTGGTCAGGAACGCCGCCGACTCCTTCTGCTCTTCGTCGGCGCCGCGGAAGCGGAAGCCTACGCCGCGCTCCCAGTCCTGCGATTTCAGCCAGGTGTCGATCTCGCGGACCTTGTCGTCGGCGAGCACGCCGTCCGCGACATTCGCCTTCACCATCATGGTGTAATAGCCGTTGGTGCGCGTGATGGTCGAAACGCGCGGCTCGGCGGCGCGGGTCACGAAATTCGAGATGGGCACCAGTCCCTTGGGTGTCTGGATGCGCAACTGGTCGAGCTGGTTGATGGTACGGTCGTCCGCAGGCAGACGAACCCTTATGTCGACCTCGTCCTCTGAATCGTCGGGCCGATAAGTGCCGACCAGCACGCCGTTCGTCACGAGCTGGATGATCGCGCCGACCGACGCGACATCCGCGCCGAACTTGCCGGCCTCCGCGCGGTCCACGCGCAGGACCCATTCGATGCCGGGCAGCGCACGGCCATCTTCGATGTCGATCAGGCCGGGGACGCCGTTGTCGAGATGCGCGCGCACCCGCGCCGTGGCTTTCGTCACCTCGTCCAGCGTCGTGCCACGCACCTCCAGTCGAACGTCCTTGCCCGTGGCGGGGCCATTGTCGCGCGGCCGCGCCTCGACCCTGATGCCGGCAAGCTTCGCCGTCCGGTCGCGGATCTCCTGCAGGATCAGATTGCCGTGACGTCGGGTGGCGTAGTCCCTGAGCTCGATCGTGATCTGCCCGATCTGGTCGTTCGGCGTATCGATGCCGGCCCCGCCGAAGCCAGAGCCGGGAGCGGGCCTGCCGGTGGTCGTGAACACCGACTTGATGCCGTCCACCTTCATGACCTCGGCTTCGACTTCCTTCACGAGCGCGGCTTCCTCGTCCGCCGAAAGGTTGCCGCGCGCCGAGACCATGACCATGGCCTGCACCGGATCGGTCTCGACGAAGAACTCGACGCCTTTGCCGTATATCTGGAATGCGTAGAGGATACCGTAGAGCAGCAGCGCCGAGGCAATCAGCACCTTGCCGGGATTGTTCATGCACGGCTTGAGCAGGCGGACATACGCGCCGGCCAGTCCCCTGACATGGCTCGCATCGAACTTGTGCCCGCCGGCGAGTTCCTTCGCGTTCTCCGATTCGAGCGAGGACGCATCGGTCTTGCCCACCAGGCCGCCGATCACGGGCACGAAGATCATGGCGGTGAGGAGCGATGCGCCAAGCACGAAGC
>JBKJVQ010000067.1:0-3082 GCA_046717125.1 Methyloligellaceae bacterium | reverse complement strand
CAAAACCATAGGCGAGCGTCGCCTTGCCGATGCCCTCGGGCCCGGTGAGTAGCCACGCCGCGGGCATCCGGCCCGCGCGCGCGGCATCGAGCATCTCGGCTTGCGCTTCGTCATGACCGAACAGGCGCTTCGTCTCGCGTGGGCTCGGATAGCCTGCCAACCGGTCGGGCTCGGCGTCCCGCGCCTTCTCATCGTCCAGGCTCACGCCGGCAGCCGTTCGTTGACAATCTTCCAGATCGCGTCGGAGACGGCGTCTTCGTCACCGCGCGCGTCGATGACGGCGCAGCGGTCTGGCTCAGCCGCGGCGATGTCGAGAAAGCGCCGGCGGATCTGCTGGTGGAAGGTCAATTTCATGTCCTCGAACCGATCCGCTTCGTCCGGCGCAGCGCCGTTGCGCCGGGCTCTGACGCGGGCGAGCCCCAGTTCGGCGGGAACGTCAAGGATCAGCGTCAGGTTTGGCCGGGTCAGTTCGACGGTGACGCGCTCGAGCGCGTGCAGCACGCCCAGCGGCACGCCCTGCGCTCCCTGGTATGCACGCGTCGAATCGGTGAAACGATCGCAGATTACCCAGGCGCCGCGCGCCAGCGACTGTTCGATTTTCCTGGAAACATGATCCTCGCGCGCGACCGCGAACAGAACGGCTTCCGCAAACGGTCCGTAGGCGCGCGCGCGCCCCGAAAGCAGCGTGTCACGGACACGCTCGGCTTTCTCCGTGCCGCCGGGTTCCCTCGTGGCGACGACGGCATGGCCGGCATTTTTCAGCCGTTCGGCAAGCTTGCGCATTTGCGTCGACTTGCCCGCGCCCTCACCGCCTTCGAGCGTTATGAACCGTCCCAGGGCGACTGCCATGCGCTCCGACTCCCTCAGACCGCCGCTAGATCGGTCATAACGTCGGATTGATCCAATCCGAAGTAGTAATAATTGGCCTTCGAACGTTCAGAGCATCCAGCCGAATGCGATCACCAGCAGCGAATCAAAGCCGCGCTTCATGAAGTTGCCGCGCTCGATATCCTGACCGGCATAGAGCGGGATGTCGTTGACCGCACCGTTCTCCGGGCCCACTCGCAGCACAGCGACCTGCTCGCCCTTCTTGATGGGTGCCTTCAGCGGCCCCTCATAGACGACCTGACCTTTCAGCTTTTCGCTTGCCGATGGCGGCAGGAGAATGCTGACGGCGCCGTCGCCCACGAGCGGGAGCGAGTGCGAATCCCCCCCCCAGACCCAAGCCTCGCCGACCGTTTCGGCCTGATCGAACAGTTTATAGCTCTTGAAACTGTTGAAGCCCCATTCGAGCAGCTTTCGCGCTTCGGCCTCGCGTTCCTTTTCAGATTTGAGGCCGTTCACGACCAGGATCAGCCGACGACCGTCACGGGTAGCGGATGCCGTCAGCCCGTAACCCGAGGCAGCGACAAAGCCCGTCTTCATGCCGTCGACACCGAGTTCCGCAAACAGCAATGGGTTACGGTTCCTGAACTTGAATTTCTTGCGGTACACGAACTCCTTTGTCCCGAAATAATGATAGAACTCGGGGTAAGTCTCGACGATGTGCCTCGCGAGCATGGCGAGTTCGCGCGCCGTCATCAGATGTTGCGGGTCGGTCAGTCCGGTCGAGTTTCGGAATACGGATTTCTTCAGGCCGATCTTGCGGGCCTCTGCCGTCATCTCCTTGGCGAATTCTTCCTCGCTGCCGCTCATGCCTTCCGCGATGATGATGCAGGCGTCGTTTGCGGATTGCACCGTGATCCCCAGGATCAGGTCGGCGAGCGTCACCTTGGTGTTCAAGGGCGCAAACATGGCGGAGGTGCCGGACGGCGCGCCGCCCTTGCGCCAGGCATTTTCACTGACTGTGAACTCTGTTTCGAGCGTAAGACGCCCTTCCTTCAACGCCCGGAACACGAGGTCCAGCGTCATGAGCTTGCTCATGCTGGCGGGGTGCATGAGCTGGTCGGCGTTCTTCTCGAACAGAATCATACCGCTGGTCTGATCCATCAGCAGGACCTGTTGGGCGCTGGTCTCGAAGACCGGCTTGTCCTCGGACGATTTTTCCTGGGCGGGAGCGTCGGACATCGCCGCTATCAAGCCGAAGCCCAGTGCGATCACGAAAGCATGCAGGCGAACATTCACAGGCGACGCTCACGGACAAAGAGGGGGCCGAAAAGCGGAGCGTCTTGAACGCGCTCCGCGCCGGCGACTATCTGCCCTGGACAGTGAAAAATCAACCGAGCGGGTCAGTCCGACTGCACCTTCGCACCCCGGAAGCCGACCCTTCGCGCCGGACCAATGCGGCCGGCAGCCTCGCGCCGATCTTCAAATGGACCGACGCGAACGCGATAGAAGACGTTGGCGCCGACATTGACGGAATCGATCTTGACCGATCCGATGCTTGCCAGTCGCTCGCGCGCCCTCTCGGCGTTGTCGCGGCTCTTGAAGGACGCGGCCTGCACGTAAAAATTCCCAGCACCGGCATCGTCCGGCGTGCCGACCGTGTAGGGCTCGGGCATCGACTTCTTCGGGACACTGCCGGTGAAGTCTGGCTGCGCCGCCGCCCCAGCCATCGAAATCGGCTCGACCTTGACCTTTTTGATGACTGGCTGGATGGCGGCGACCCGACGGTTTTTTTCCGGCTTCGGGAGTTCGAGGCCTGCGTAGGATCGCTGCGCCCAAGGCTGACTCGCCAGATAGCGGCGCTCGTAGGAATCGTCGCCGTTCATCGGCGCACGGTCGATGAGCTGCACGCGCACGGTCGCCGTTCCCTTGCGCTCGAAACCGAGCGCGCGTGCGGATTGGCGCGACAGGTCGATGACGCGATTATGCGCATAGGGCCCGCGGTCATTGACGCGCACCACGATCGCGCGGCCGTTGGCGAGGTTGGTCACCTTCACGAGAACCGGCAGCGGCAATGTGGGATGCGCCGCCGACAGGCGGTCCATATCGAAGATCTCGCCGTTCGCCGTGTAGCGGCCATGAAACAGATCGCCATACCACGAGGCGATGCCAACATTGTCGTAGCCCGGCTGCTCGTTCGGGCGATACACGCGGCCCTTAATGCGATAGGCGCTGCCAGTCTTGTAGATGCCGCCGC
>JBKJVQ010000066.1:0-6422 GCA_046717125.1 Methyloligellaceae bacterium | reverse complement strand
CTGATCGCCTGGGCGACCGAGCTCGGCCACAATGACGTGGTTCGGCTGCTCCAGCAGAATCTCGCCGAGGAAAAGGCGACGGACAAGTCGCTGACGTCGATGGCTGAGAGCCGGATCAACCGTCAGGCGGCCTAACGGCGCCTGCGACGACGAAAGTGGGCACCGTCGAAAAATTCTCTCGGCGGTCGTTCGCGCGACCGAACTCGGCCACAATGGCCTGATCAACTTGCGACAGATTCGCAGCTTGCAGGGGTGATCGAACCGGCGAGATGCCAAAGTTCGGAACGCGCGCCTCGCAAGGCCGCAGCGCCGACAGGGACACGAGGGAAGGAGAAGGGTCGCTTCCGGGTGGCCCTTTTCTTTTGGCTTCAGACCGGGACCGCGAGCGGTCTCCACGCCGCAACGTCGATTTCGGGGTCGACCGACCACCGCCCCTCGCGGCCACCGCTGTCGCCATAGCGGTCGAGCAATGCGCGAAACTCCGCCCGCGGAATGAGGCGGAAGCCGAGCGACTGAAGATGATCGGTCGCGTTCTTTGCGTCGCGCACCACGTAGCCCCAATGGCTGAGATGCGCCATCAGATAGGCGGATGCATATTTCGATGCGTCGCGCACGCGGGCGAACTGACTCTCCGTGAACATGACGCGCCCGACAGAAACTCCGTAGAGGCCACCCACGAGTCGCCCTGCTGATCCCAGACCTCGACCGAATGGGCATGGCCGGCGAGATGCAGCGTGACATAGGCCTCGATCATGCTCGGCGTGATCCAGGTCAGCTGCAAGCGGCCATCGCGCGGCTCGGCGCACGCGCGCATGACGCGCTCGAACGCCGTATCGAATGTGACGCGATAGGGCTTCCTCCGCAGCATCTGCCGCATGTTCTTCGAGATGTGCGTCTCGCCAACGAACAGCACCATGCGCTGTTCGGGCGACCACCATTTCATAGGTCCGATATGGCACCAGGGATAGACGCCGTGGCAATAGGCCCAGAGCAGCCGGTCTGGCCCAAGATCGTTCGAAATGCCGACGAGTCCGCCGGGGGGCAGCGAGACAACGGAAGGATCGCTCAGCTCCTTTGCGCCCGCCTCGAATGCGAAGGCGTGCATCATCAGAGCGGCGATCACGTTCGGCAGCTGGCGAAGGCGATTCGCCCGTAGGCCCTAGGCGAAGGCTATGGCGTAGCGGCGCAGCTCGCGAGCCGCCGCGCGCCATCGCGTCGCGGTTGGAGCGGGGCGCCGCGCCTCTGAAAGGTCATTCGTCATTGCCATGGGACATCTCGCCGATTCGCGGGATTGTACGAGGAATGCGTTACCGCTCCCCTGCGGAGCTGAAAACAGCGTTAAGGGGTCTCCGCGTCCGGGACCTCGAGAGCCGCGTCGATCTTGCTGACGATCAGGTCCCGCACCGATTCGAGCGTCGGCGACCAGCGGGCGCGGCGCGCGCAAACGAGATTGACCTCCGACCTCAGGACAATCCCGTCCTCCAGGATTCGGAGATGATTCGCTTTCAGCGTCGCGCCGGTCGAGGTGATGTCGACGATCAGTTCGGCTCCGCCCGAGGATGGTGCGCCCTCTGTCGCGCCCGCGCTCTCGACGATGCGGTAACCGGCGACTTCCTTCTCCGCGAAGAAGCGTCGCGTCAGGGACGGGAACTTCGTGGCGACGCGCAGGCGGCGGCCATGCTCGCGATGGAACGCGGCGGCGACGTCTTCGATATCGGCCATACGCGAAACGTCTACCCAGCAATCGGGCACGGCCACGACCATATCGGCATGGCCGAATCCGAGCGGACGCATGAATGCGCAGGCTTCGTCGGCGTCGACGATCATCTCGCGCACGAGGTCCTCGCCGGTGACGCCGAGATGGATTCGCCCCTGCTTGAGCTTGAGCGCGATTTCGGAGGCCGACAGATAGCTGACCTCGACATTCTCGACGCCTTCCATGGCGCCGCGATAGCCGCGTTCGTTGACGGTCTTGCGCAAGGCGATGCCGGCGCGCGCGAACAGGGCCAGCGTGTCGTCCATGATGCGCCCCTTCGAGGGGACAGCAACGAGCAGTGGATCGCTCATCCGTTGCCCCCCCGCACGGCGGCCAGCAGACGCTCGGTATGGATCGCGCAGCCGACCGCGGGCACATCGCGGCCTGCGCCGGCCGTCGCGAGCATTCCGTCGTAGCGGCCGCCACCCGCCACCTGCCCGGCGATGCCCTCCTCCCCCGTCTCGATCTGGAAGACGAGGCCGGAATAATATTCGAGGTTGCGTCCGAACTCGGTGGCGAACAGCGCATGCGTGAGCGCGATACCTCGCGCCTGCAGCGCATCGAAGCGGCGGATGTGGGTATCGAGCGCGCGGTCGAGATCGACGCCGGCGGCGCGCGTGATCTCGCCGATGCGCGTGGCGGCTTCGAGCGGTGGCGCGGAGATCGCAAGATAGCGCTCGATCAGTTGGACGGATTCGGCCGGCGGCGGTTCGGCGCGCAGATCTGCCGCCTCATCGGCGAGCCGCGCCGCGATTTCCTTCAGCGTGCGGTCGCCGAGCAGCACAATGCCGCGCTCGGCGAGCCAGGCGGCAGTCAGCGTTTCAGCCTCGTCCTGCGATGCGTCGGCGATGCGATCCGCAAGTGAGGTCGCGGCATCCGATGCGACGGGCGGGCGCCCCTGTTCCATCTTGTGAAGCCAGTCGTGGAACGTATTGGACCGCCAGAAAAAATGCCTTAGCCGATCGCGCCAGCGCTCCGGCAGCCCCAGCGCTTCGACCAGAGCGAAGAACAGGGAGACATCGCCGAAGCGCGCCCGCATCCCGTTGAGCCCGGCGCTGCGCAGCGCCTCGATGGCGAGACCGACAATTTCGATTTCGGCGCGCAGCGCATCGGCATCGCCGATATTTTCAATGCCAGCCTGTCGGAACTCGCGTGGGCGCGTCCGGTCGCCGCCGCCCGGCTGGAAGCGGAATGCAGGCCCGTTGTAGCAATAGCGCGCCGCGACATCGGCGCGTGGATGGCGTTCGAGATAGAGCCGGCAGACGGGCACCGTCAGGTCCGGCCGCAGGCACAGCTCCTCGCCGTCCGGGTCGGTGAAGACATAAGTGCGGGCACGGAGCTGTTCGCCGATCTGGTCGAGGAAGATGTCGGCCGGCTGGATGATCGACGGCGCGACCGGCTCATATCCGGCCGTCTTGAACACGGACAGGAGGACGGCGGCCTGCGCTTCGAGCGCATCGAACTGCTCTGCGGATTCGGCGGCCATCCTATTTTGCCTGGCGTGCGAGGACGGTCTTAACTGCCGAGACAAGATCGGCTTCCGGCACGGAGAACTGGCCGGGCCGCTCCTCGCGCCACTGCGCGTTGTCGGCAAGGCCGCGTGACGCTGCCGCGCCTTCGACCAGATCCTTGATCGTGACCTCGCCCTTTGCCTTTTCGTCCGAGCCCTGGATGACGACGCACGGGCTGCCGCGCCGGTCGGCATATTTCATCTGCGCCTTCATGCCGGCCTGGCCGAGATAGAGTTCGGCGCGGATTTTGGCGTCGCGAAGTTGCTGGACGAGGCGCTGCATGTCGGCGATGCGGTCGCGGTCGAGCACGAGCACGACGACAGGGCCCTGCGGGGCTGTTTCGGCATCCGGGTTCAGCGCGGCGAGCGCGGCCATGAGGCGCGAGACGCCGATGGAGAAGCCCGTCGCAGGAACGCTCTGGCCGGTGAAACGCTCGACGAGCCCATCATACCGCCCGCCTCCGCCGACCGAGCCGAAGCGCATCGGGCGGCCGTCTTCGTCCTTTACCTCGAACGTCAGTTCCGCCTCGAACACGGGCCCTGTGTAATATTCGAGGCCGCGCACGACGGAGGGGTCTATGACGATTCTGCCATCATCAAAGCCACTTGCTTTGACGAGGATCACCAGTTCGCGAAGTTCATGAATACCTTGCCTAAATATCGGACTAATGGACCCGTAGGCATTATCCATCGCCGAGAGCATATCTAGGCTGTCGTCTCCGACCTCATCGCTCAGTAGCCTGATAATTGGATTTATATCTTTCGACTCAGAGCGCCTGTCGAAATCGGTGGCTGACCGCACCTTCACAAACCAGATCAACCGATCAATGTCACCACTGGGTAAGTTTGCACCAGCCGTACGATCACCGCTCTCATCGGTGCGGCCATCACCTAGCAACTCCCTGACGGCCTCTTTGCCGAGCCGATCGTATTTGTCCAGTGCACGTAACGCTGTCAGACGACGACCAGCGTTCTGGTGGCCCTCAAGCCCAATGACCTCCATCACTCCATCAAGAAGCTTGCGATTATTGACCTTGATGACGTAATTGCCGCGCCTGATGCCGAGCGCCTCGAGCGCCTCGGCCGCGAGCATGCACATCTCGGCATCCGCAGCCACGGACGCCGCGCCGACCGTATCGGCGTCGAACTGCACGAACTGGCGGAAGCGTCCCGGCCCCGGCTTCTCGTTGCGCCAGACGGGTCCGGTCTGATAGCGGCGAAAGGGCTTCGGCAGCCGCTCGTAATTCTCCGCGACATAGCGCGCGAGCGGCGCGGTGAGGTCGTAACGCAAGCTGAGCCATTGCCCGTCCTCGTCCTGGAACGAGAACACGCCCTCGTTCGGCCGGTCCTGATCGGGCAGGAACTTCCCCAGCGCGTCGGTATATTCGAAGGCTGGAGTCTCCAGCGGTTCGAAGCCGTAGGACTCGAACACAGCCGACAGCGTCTCCGTCATGCGCCGCAGCTGGCGCAATTCGGATGCCGGAATGTCCTTGAGCCCCTTCGCCAGCCGGGCTTCCGGCCGGGGGGTTTGCGCTTCGTCATTCATCGGATGGGTCGCCGGGCGGTTCGACGCGCGGTTTAGACTATCGCCCATGGAGCGGCAAGGATGGGGCAAGGCTGGAGGGGACTCGGTCATTGCCGGGCTTGTCCCGGCAATCCATAACCCCGGTTGCGACGTTTCAAATCGACCGGGCGTATGGATGCCCGGCACGAGGCCGGGCATGACACCGAAACCTGCTCCGACGATTCTTGCAATCGCCTTCAGCCTACTCGCGGGCTCCGCGCATGCTGCCGAGCCCGTAGACGTCTCGACGCCGCACGCCCGCATCTGGCGCGTCGAGGGCGAGGTCGAGACGCTGAAGCAGTACGTGAAGGACGCGATCATCAATCTCGGGCTGAAAGTCACCGAGGGCGATATCGGCCTTATGCTCGACCGCACGGCCGAGGATGTCGGCGCGGAAAAGCCGCTGTTCGACAAGGCGCAGTTCGTGCAGTTCTGCTCGGCGGTCCTGTCGCGCAAGGCGATGGAAGCAGACCCTGCCAACATGGCGTTCTGTCCGTTCACGATCTTTCTTTACTCGACAGAAGCCGCTCCCAAATCGGTGCATCTGGGATACCGGAAGCTGCCCGAGGACGGCAGCGAGGCGACACGCGCGACCATGCGCGAGATCGACGCTCTTCTGACGCAGATCGTCGAGGAGGCGCTGGAATAAGAACAAGCCGGGATCGATCGGATAGAGACCCCAATGGCGGAACGCCCGTCGGAAGCTGACCCAACTACTTCACGGAAAAGTCGAACTCCGCGTAGCTCTTGACGCTGAGAAGGCACTGTTCGCCGTCTTCGGCGAAGACGAACACGTGCACTGCGTCGTTGCCAGTGCTCGCGCGGCAGAACGCTTTTTCCTGAGGAAGGTCTGCCGGACAGGCAGCAAGATCGAGATGCGGGACAGCGAATTCGAAGGCCTTGTAAGACATCGGGCAAGGCGTTTGCGCCGCTGCCGCGCCGGTCATGAAGACCGCCGACAAGGCGGCCAAGAAGAGTCTGATCGGTTGCATGAGTGTCGCCTCGCATCGGCAGATCACGATGACTTTTTGTCGAATCGACCAAAAGTTATGAACGTGATCGATTCCAATAGTTTGAGTATGATGTCGTCCGAAAAAACCGCTTCACACTTTTCGGCATCATGCTCTGAATGGCGGCATTGATAGCGCGGCCTGCGGATCGCGAAAAGCTTGATTTCGTTGAACTATTCTAAACTGGTGCGATCAATGGTCGGGCAGCGCTGCGGCAAGCCAGCGCAGAAAATCGTTGCGTTCAATGAAGCGGTGCGGGGCCGATGTCGGCGCGTCGCCCACCTTGATCGCGATGCCGCCGAGACGGTTCACCTCCGCGATGGCGTCTTCATCGGTAATGTCGTCGCCGGCGAACAGCGGCACCCGCCCCGCGAACGGCGCTTCCCGCATGAAGGCGGCGACGGCAGTGCCTTTATCGGCCACGACGGGCCGGGCCTCGAACACCATCTTGCCCATTCCGATGCAGAAGCCCGGAATGCCGTCGATTGCGGTGGCTACCGCCTCGGCGCAGGCTTGTTCGAGATCGCGCCGCAGGCGGAAATGCAGCGTGAGCGATCCGCTCTTGATTTCGAGGAGCAGGTC
>JBKJVQ010000065.1:0-3191 GCA_046717125.1 Methyloligellaceae bacterium | reverse complement strand
GATATTTTTAGCACCCACGCAAGCAGCAATATAAGAAACAGCCAGATGTAGTTTCGCCGGAGGCGTCGCGACATCGCGGCTCTGTGTGTCATGAGGAACTGCGGCTTGCGCAGGTCTTTGCTGAGGGTGGATGCCCAGTCCCCGTCGATATCCGGGGCTGCGGCGAAGATCGGAGAGAAGTGGTTCCGCTCAAGCAGCCGGACCCGCGCGCGATACACATCGAAGAAGCGATATCGGCGCGCTTCGATCGAGAGGAGCAGAAGAACCAGAAGCATAGCAAACAGCAGAACCCCGTGGTGCGCTGTCGGCGTCGAAAGCGAGATAGAGAGCATTGCGGCCACAACGGTGATGGACCAGTTGCTGGTGCGATCGATGCGGTCGCGCCAGCCAGCCATTCGGCTGATCTCCGCTCGATGAAAATGCGCCAGGGTGTTAATGTACTCCGCCGAGTTGGTCGGGATAGGCCGAAGAGGCGGTCTCTTTAAGTCTTCGTCGCCTGCCCCTTGTTCCTTATTACTGTCCATGACCTGTCTCCTGCTCAATCCCGCTCCAGCGCCGTCAGTCAGCGCGGTGAACGTGCGTTCATTGAAGGCCGATCGTATTCGCGCCCCGCATCGCGAACAATCTGAACGGCTTCGGCCAGGCGAAGAGCAGGCCGATCCAAATGAGGGAATGCGGCGACGGAACGATCAGCCAAACGATAGCAATCCACAGGACTGCCGCGCGCTCGCATTGCAGCCTGTTGAACATCACCGGACGGCCTTTGGTGAACGGGCTTTTAGTCCGCCGCCATTTTTCGCTTTCTGCTGGTTCTGTCTGTCTAGCCAGAGAAGCCAGGGGGGGAAAGGGTAGAGGTTACATTGGGGTCCCGAACGGCCCCCATGCTTTAATTCAATTTGAACAGCCATGCGTCGCCGGGACAGAGCCCCCCTCGGTGATGAATCTCGATCGCTCCGCACTCGATCAGAGCGTCTCGGGTGCGCTCGTAACGTTTGCGTCCCCAACCCGGCATAACCTCGGCGTTCGCCATTGCCTTCGGGGACAGTGCGAAGCTCCTGCCTCGCTCTGTCCGAGCGCCGTGCTCCATCTTCAGCTTCAGCAAGAGCGCGATGGCATCCGATCCGTTCGGGATCGTCATGACCTGTGAGAACTGCTTTCGTCCGATCATGGCGTTCGCCTCACCTGCGACCCAGTTGGTTCCGGCTTCCTGATAGGCCCAGGCATGCCGCGCAATCTTCTCCATCTCACCCTTTTCGACGGGCCGTGCAATGCACTGGTTCCGCCAGTGCATCACGTCGAGCAGCGCTCCGAAATCGTCACAGTGGCGAGCTTCGCGCAACGCGATCCGAAACAACGTGTCATTGCGGATGCCGGCTGGAATATCGTCCACCGACCGCCGGTCGAGCGCCGCGTTCCGGATCGTCGGCAGTCGCGCCAGCTTATCCCACGATCCTTGTACGAACTGGTATGCAGCGCCAGTCGAGAGCTTGCGGCTTGGCGGCGCGACGATCAAGCCGCCGGCCGCCTTGATGTCGATCGCCAGTCCTTCCCGCCTTAGATTCGCGCACCTCTCGCCTGAATTGCGGAAATACAGATGCCGGCCGCCTGATGGTGTCTCGACCTCCAACGGTGACTTGCCAAACCGCTTGCGAGCCTCGTTTGCCAATGCGGCATCGCCATCGACATCGATGACCGTCAGGCCGGACAGCCCGCAGAGGACGCCGACATTCGCATCCGGAAATTGCTCGGCCATGCGCTGTACCGCCTGCCGCCCAGGAGGCCGACGCCAGCGGTCAAAGCGGCTGATGCTTGGGGCTTTCCCGTCGTCCCGCCCGAGCGGAACCACGGCAAGGCCACGGCGTGCAAGATCGATGGCGGCAGAGCGAAAGGCCCCGCCGCCATCGTTGTTATGTCGGGCAGTCGTCAACGACCTGCCGCCGCGTCAAGGGGGACAGGAAGCGTCTCGCCCGTCAGGACGGAGCGATGCTCGCGGCCATCTGGTTTCGGCAACAGCAATCGCTCGTCGCCGGCTACGACGTTGATCGTCGCCTCGATGCCGGCCTCGTGCAGCATCGCCTCTGCCAGCGGGACGACGTTATCAGGGCGAACCCATACGAACTGATCTTCATCGATCGCGTCTCCTTCCTGGCGCAGGACCACGTTGCCGTCGCGGTTCGTGTAGACGGCGATGGCCATCTGCCCCGGCACGAGCACCGAAGGATCGTTCGACCAGTCGAAATCGTCGCTCATGTCGGGCCCCCGCGAAATCCGCAACCGTTGCGGTTTTGCGCCTGCGCCTTTTCGGGTTCGCTGGCGGCTCATCCTTTACGATGGCGTTGAGCGCAGCCTCGATGTCTTCGATGGGCTCTCCATCGTGTTTCGCGCGGAACTCCGTGAATGCACTGGTGAGGTCAGACATCCTGCCGCCCCAGGCGGCAGCCCACTTCGGCCCATCAACCAGCCACTCGTGGACGGTCTTAAAATCGTGTCGTCCGATCCAATCGATATGCTCAGCGGCGCGCTCCGCACCGAAACCGAGTCGTTCTGCTAAAAAGAGGGCGAACAGCCACCAAGTCCGGCGCGTCTCGTCGTCACCATCATGCAGCGGCTGGTGAAAGCAGTATTTGAGGGCTAGCGCCTTTTCGGCGGCCTTCAGTCCAAGCGCTGCGACCGTAGACGCCGAGTGGCCGGATCGGGCCAGCTTCATGTAAAGTTGCGCTGTGCGCTCGGCTAACGCGCAATTGTCCTTCAACCAGGGAAGCCACTCCCCGTGCCCTACGAGTTCCTTTGCTTCGATAAGAGCGTGCCCCGCAGCTATGGCGTATTCAGCCGCTGTCTTTGCGGCTTCCTGTACGTTTGCGTGGGCGCGTCGTATCTCGACGGCTAGGATCGGGAGGCGGTTGCTCATGACACCCCCCGACTGCGTGCGTCTTCGAGAGTGCGGAGGATTTCGGCGACACGCGTCAGGCCTTGGCGGATCGTTTGATACTGCTGCTTGCTCAGCAGGACCTCGACAAACTCTCGATCCAAAGCGAATTCGGTGGCCTCGCTCTCCAGCATTGCCCGCGCCGCCTCCAACTAGCTCGCAGAGCCGATGAAGGCTTCCGAAATGGTCACCAGTCCAAGTCCTTTTCGGGCGCGCTTCGGAAGCTGCACGATGTTGTCGCTCATGCTGACGCCCTCCCTTCTTC
>JBKJVQ010000064.1:0-17785 GCA_046717125.1 Methyloligellaceae bacterium | reverse complement strand
GGCGGCGTCGATGCGAACGCGCTGCAGCGGCCGAAGCGCTTCTTCGGCGCGGCGCGGAATATCGAGGAAGGCGGATCGCTGACGATCATCGCCACCGCGCTGATAGATACGGGCAGCCGCATGGACGAGGTGATCTTCGAAGAGTTCAAGGGCACGGGTAATTCGGAAATCGTGCTCGACCGCAAAGTCGCCGACAAGCGCGTGTTCCCGGCCATCGACATCGCCCGCTCGGGCACGCGCAAGGAGGAGCTGCTCGTTCCCGGAGACCAGCTCAAGAAGGTCTATGTGCTTCGCCGTATCCTCAACCCGATGGGCACGATGGACGCGATCGACTTCCTGCTCGACAAGCTGCGCCAGACTAAGGGCAATGCCGAGTTTTTCGAGTCGATGAATACGTAGCCCTCCGTAGCCCTCCGTAGCCTCGGCTGAGGTGATTGCCATATGTAGTGAAAGTCACTACATATGAGAAATGGACAAAACCATTTCCGCTGCCGACGCCAACCGGAAATTCTCGCAAATCTTGCAAAAGGTGCGGGAAGGGACGAGTTACGTCGTTACCAGCCACGGGAAGCCCGTGGCGCGAATCGTTCCTGCTGAGGAAGCGCTCGAAGCTCAACGAGAAGCGCGCGAGAAGCTGCTGGTACGCCTGAGGTCTCAGCCTGCTCTCAATGCTGGACCGTGGACCCGCGACGAACTTTACGACGAGTGAGGATCGCGGTAGATACGAACATTCTGGCGTGTGCCGAGGGCGTGAACGACACTATCCGGCAAGACGATGCGCTTCGGCTGCTCGGCCGACTTCCCTATGTTACGACGGTCATCCCAGTGCAGGTCCTCGGCGAGCTTTACAAAGTGCTCGTCAGCAAGGGTGGGCATACAGGCGGCTCGGCCTGCGACTTGGTCACCACTTGGCGTCATGCATTCACTGGCTGGGAGACCTCCCCGGAAGTGATGCTGGCGGCCGCTGGTCTTGCAGCGGGGCATGGCCTTCGCATCTGGGACGCGGTCATCCTGGCTGCGGCATCAGAGTCAGCTTGCCGCATTCTTCTGTCGGAAGACATCCATCACGATTTCACATGGGGCGGCGTCACCGTCGTCAATCCGTTTGCGTCCGAAATCCATCCCCTGTTGTCGGGACTGATCGAGCGAGATCCATCCGTCTAATGACAGTGACACGATGGACCTGTCAGTCATAACAGCATGACCGCTCGAGAACAGGATTAGCTAAGCCCCGCTCGACCCCTAATACGGCGTCACTGCCTCATCGCCGACCAGGATCTCGCGCTTGCCCTGTGAGTTCGGGCCCGAAATGACGCCTTCCTGCTCCATGCGCTCGATCAGCGACGCGGCCTTGTTGTAGCCGACGCCGAGCCGCCTCTGCACATAGGAGGTCGAGACTTTCCGGTCGCGCAGCACGACATTAACCGCTTTGTCGTAGAGCGAGTCCCCGCCCTCGCCCATCATGTCGGACGTAATCTCGCCGTCCTCGTCCCCGCTGTCCTCATCGTCGGCGCTCTCGGTGATCGCCGAGAGGTAGGCCGGCGCGCCCTGCGATTTCAGGAAGCGGACGATCTTCTCGACCTCGTCGTCCGATACGAACGGTCCGTGTACGCGCATGATGCGGCCGCCGCCCGCCATGTAGAGCATGTCGCCTTGGCCGAGCAGCTGGTCCGCGCCGCCCTCGCCGAGAATGGTACGGCTGTCGATCTTGGACGTGACCTGGAAGGAGACGCGGGTCGGGAAGTTCGCCTTGATAGTGCCAGTGATGACGTCAACGCTCGGGCGCTGCGTCGCGGTGATGATGTGGATGCCGGCCGCACGCGCCATCTGCGCGAGGCGCTGCACCGCGCCCTCGTTGTCCTTGCCGGCGACCATCATGAGGTCGGCCATCTCATCGACGATGACGACGATGAAGGGGAGCGGCTCGTAGTCCATCTCCTCCTGTTCGTAGAGCGCCTCGCCGGTCTCCTTATCGAAGCCGGTCTGCACCGTGCGGGTGAGCGCTTCGCCTGCTTCGGCTGCCTCGCGGACGCGGGCATTGTACCCGGCGATGTTGCGCACGCCGAGCTTCGACATTTTCTTGTAGCGCTCCTCCATCTCCCGCACCGTCCATTTCAGCGCGACAACCGCCTTTTTCGGGTCGGTGACGACGGGCGCGAGGAGATGCGGGATGCCGTCGTATACGGACAATTCCAGCATTTTCGGATCGATCATGATGAATTTGCACTGGTCCGGCGCCATCCGGTAGAGCAGCGACAGGATCATCGTGTTGATGCCGACCGATTTGCCCGAGCCCGTCGTGCCGGCGATCAGGAGATGCGGCATGCGCGAGAGGTCGACCACGACCGGCTCGCCGCCGATATTCTTTCCAAGCGCCAGCGCGAGCTTGGTCTCCGAGCCCGAGAAATCCTGCGTCTCCAGCAGCTCGCGCAGGAGGACGGTCTCGCGCTTGGCATTGGGCAACTCGATGCCGATCGCATTGCGGCCCGGCACCACCGCGACGCGGGCGGCGATCGCGCTCATCGAGCGGGCGATGTCGTCGGCGAGGCCGATGACGCGCGAGGATTTCGTACCCGGCGCGGGCTCGAGCTCGTAAAGCGTGACGACGGGACCGGGCCGCACATTGACGATCTCGCCCTTGACGCCGAAATCGAGCAGCACGCCTTCCAGCGCGCGCGCGTTCTGGCGCAAAACCTCGTCCGAAACCTGTTGAGTGCGGCTCGCCTTGGGCGGTGTCTGCAGCAGCTTCATCGGCGGCAGTCTGTATTCGGAGGGTTCAGGCGCCGCGATGCGCAGCCCGGCCTTTTTCGTGGTCTTGGGTTCCTGACCGCGCGTGATCTGATAGGCGGGCGCGGTCACATCGTCGCCCGCGGATAGTGGGTCGGCTTCGAACAGGAGCGATTGCGGCGCAGGGACAGGACGGCCGTCGGCGTCGAATACGGGCTCAATCCTTCCGTCGGGCAGGATCTCGTCCGGGTGCGGATCGAAATCCCGCAACGGGCGCGCCAGAAGGCTTTCGGCACGTCGGCGTTCGAGACTTTCGCGCATCGCGCCGAACAGACCCTGCACGAATCCGACGCTGCCGTCGAAACCGGCCCGGACCAGATGTGCGAGCCGCACCTCGCCGCCCTGCGGCGCCCACATGGCGACGAGTTGCGAAGCCCGGCTGCCGCAGGCAAAGGGAATGAGCATGATTGCGGCGGCGAGGAACACGAGGCCCGCCACGAACGAGACCGCCGCCGTCGGCAGCAGGAATCCGGCGATATGGGCCGCGGCGATGATGAAATCGCCGATGATGCCGCCGATGCCGTTCTCAAGCGGCCATACGCGCGGCTGGGGCAGGGCGGCCAGCGCGGCGCAGGCGCAGAGCACCGCGGCCGGCCAGGCGATCAGCCGAAGACGCAGGCGATCGGGAAGTTCCGCCGACATCAGGTGCTTGCCCCAGGCCGCCACGGGCAGGAAGAACACGATGGCGGCGAGGCCCAGCATCTGCAGCGCCAGGTCCGCGAGGATCGCGCCGGGCTGGCCCAGCCAGTTGAGCGCGACCCCGTTGACAGCGTTGGAAAAACTCGGATCGGCGATCGACCAGGAGGCAAGGCTCGCCCAGCCCGCAAGCGCGAAACAAACGACGCCCGCGCCCGCGCATCCGCGCCCGAGGCGTTTCAGTCCCGTCTCGACGGCATCGGGTAGAAAACGCCGGCGCTGCTTGAGCGACCTTGCCACCGCCATGATACGCACACTCCATTGCCCGTCATCGCAGCGTCTCGACGAGACGTGCGAGCGCGACGCGGGTTTCCTCGGGCGGGGCCACCAGCGCAAGGCGCGCGTAGGCCTGTCCCGGATTGACCCCGTCCGCCTGATCCTGCGCGAGATACGCGCCGGGCAGCAGTTTGACGCCGCAATGTTGCCAAAGCGTTTTCACGGCAGCTTCGCCGCTGCCAAATCCGCCGAAATCGAGCCAGAGAAAGAAGCCGCCCTCCGGCCGCCGATGGCCGAAACGGTGGCCCAACACCTCATCGGCGATGGCGAATTTCTCAGAATAAAGCGCCCGGTTGGCGGCCACATGCGCCTCTTCGCCCCAGGCATGGGCGGCCACCGCCTGCACGGGCAGGGGAGTCTGCGGGCAGGCGACATTGCGGAAGCGCTGGAACGCGGCGATGAAATTTTCGTCGCCGGCGACGAAGCCGGAGCGCAGACCGGGCAGGCTCGAACGTTTTGACAACGAGTTGAAGGCGAGCACGTTGCGGAACGTCCCGTCCAGAGCGTGGGCGGCTTCGAGCGCGCCCGGCGGCGGGGCGGCGGCGTAAATCTCCGAATAGCATTCGTCCGCGAACACCATCACGTCGTGGGCGCGGGCGAGGCCGATCAGCCTGCGCCAGTACGCTGCGTCAGCGACCGCGCCTTCGGGGTTCGACGGCGAACAGAGATAGATCGCGATGCTGCGGTCGAGCAGAGCGGGGTCCAGCGCGTTGAGATCGGGTAGGAAGCCGGTTTGGCGTGTTGCGAGCAGGAAGACGGGCTCCGCCCCGGCGGCGACTGTGGCCGCAATATAGGCCTGGTAGAACGGATTGGGGATCAGGACGGCCGGACGCGCCACCTCTTTCCGCGCCATCGCCGGGAAAATGCTCGAGAACAGGCCCTCGCGCGAGCCGTTGAGCGGGAGGATTTGCCTGTCAGGATCGATTTGGCCTTTGAGGGAAGGATACCTGCGACCGATCCAACCGGCGATCGCGCGCCGCAAGGGATCGGTGCCCCGGATCGGCGGATAACGCCCGAACTGCGCTGTATGCTCGGCCAGAATCGGCGCGACGAAATCCGGTACGCCATGGCGCGGCTCGCCGAGCGACAGATCGATTGGCTCCATTCCCGGCGCGATGCCATCCAGCAGCCGCGCCAGCCGGGCGAAGGGCGAAGCGATCAGGCGGTCGAGTGCCGAGCGTGTCATGCGGAATCCGTCATTGCGAAGCGCGAAGTCCAGCCGGAGGAGACTGGATTGCTTCCCCCGGCTCAAGGCCGGGGTCGCAATACGGCAAATCAAGCCGCCGTCAAATCGGACTCCGGATTGGCGGAGATCGCGTGGATCGAAAGATCCGCGCCGCGCTGCTCGTCCTCCGGCGTCATGCGGATGCCGACGCTTGCTTTCAGCAGGCCGTAGACAATTAGTCCTGCAACGAGGGCGTAAGCCGCCCCGGCGAAGCTGCCGAAGAGCTGCGCGCCGAACGACACGCCGCCTTTACCCCACAGCGCTTCCAGTCCGAAAATGCCGCAGGCGATGCCGCCCCAGAGGCCGCACAAACCGTGCAGCGGCCAGACGCCCAGCACATCGTCGATCTTCCATCGGTTCTGCATGATCTGGAACATCGTCACGAATAGAGCGCCTGCCACGATACCCGTGACGAGCGCCCCGATCGGATGCATCACGTCGGAGCCGGCGCAGACCGCGACCAGCCCTGCGAGCGCGCCGTTATGCACAAAGCCCGGATCGTTCTTGCCGACGAACAGCGCGGCGAGGATGCCGCCGCACATCGCCATCAGGGAGTTCAGCGCGACGAGTCCCGAGATGTCGGCCAGCTTGCCCGCGCTCATGACGTTGAAGCCGAACCAGCCGATGCAGAGCAGCCAGGATCCGAGCGCGAGCCACGGGATCGACGAGGGCGGGATGCCCATGCCCCTGCCGCGCTCGTCGTAGCGGCCGCGGCGTGCGCCGAGCATTAGGACGGCGGCGAGCCCGATCCAGCCGCCGACCGCATGGACGACGATCGAGCCCGCAAAATCGTGGAAGGTCGCGCCGAACTGCGCTTCCAGCCAAGGCTGGATGCCGTAATTGGCATTCCAGACCATGCCCTCGAAGAAGGGATAGACCAGCGCGACCACCAGAAAGGTCGCGGCGCATTGCGGCCAGAACTTCGCGCGCTCAGCGATGCCGCCCGAGACGATTGCTGGGATCGCTGCGGCGAAGGTCGTCAGGAAGAAGAACTTCACCAGCGTGTAGCCGTTCGGCGCAAAGCCTTCCGCGCCGCCGGCCAGCGCATTGGCCGGCTGGAAGAAAGTGATGCCATAGGCAATCGTGTAGCCGAAGAAAAAATAGGCGATCGTCGAAAGGGCGAAATCGACGAGGATCTTCACCAGCGCGTTGACCTGGCTTTTGCGTCTGACGGTGCCGACTTCAAGAAAAGCGAAGCCGCCATGCATGGCGAAGACGAGGATCGCGCCGAGAAGGATGAAAAATACGTCGCCGCCCGGTACGCCCGTATCCATGCCCTGCGCCCTCCCGTTCCGCCGGCTCTTCGGCGGCGTTCGCCCAAATTTGCGCCATGGCACTCAAGAGCCGTGCCAAGACCGGACCAGATTGAAATCCTTACGTAGGCCGCTGCTGTCCGGGGATCGATGAGGCGCGGCGGCGGCACAGAACGCCGTGCTGCCTGATATTGTGGCAAAATAGCCGGGCCTTTGGCTCAGGATTTGTGCAAAAAAAGGCCCCGGTCTTGGGAGGAGACCGGGGCCCGTGCGTCGCAAGGGAAGAAGGCGCTTGCTTCGCCGAAGGAGGCACAGCCGGATCGCAGCGGCCGCGCCTCGATGCTTGTCGCTCGTTACTGCACGACCTCGCCGTGCAGATTGATGTCGAGGCCCTCGACCTCAGCCGCCTTCTCGACCCGTGCGCCGAGAATGACGTCGACGATCTTGACCAGGATGAAGGTCACGATCGCCGTGTAGACGATCGTTACGCCGACGCCATAGCACTGCAACACGAACTGCTGGGCATTGCCTTCGAGCAGTCCCGTCTTGCCGTTGATCGCTTCGGCTGCGAAGACGCCGGTCAGCAGCGCGCCGGTGATGCCTCCGATGGCGTGCACGCCGAACACGTCGAGACTGTCGTCATAGCCCATCGACCGCTTCACGCTGGTCGAGAAGATGAAGCAGATGACGCCGGCCGCAAGACCGATCCAGAGCGCGCCCATCGGGTCGACGAAGCCGGCGGCGGGTGTGATCGCGACGAGGCCTGCGACCGCGCCGGAGATGATGCCGAGGATGGACGGCTTCTTGTACACGATCCATTCGGCGAACATCCATGCCATGGCGGCGACCGCGGTTGCGATCTGGGTCACGGCCATGGCGACGCCGGCGAGCGCATTGGCTGCCACCGCCGAGCCCGCATTGAAGCCGAACCAGCCGACCCAGAGGAGCGATGCGCCGGCGACGCTCAGCACGAGATTGTGCGGCGCCATGTTTTCCTGTCCGTAACCGGTCCTGCGGCCGAGCGCGAGCGCGACCACGAGGCCGGCGACGCCGGCATTGATGTGAACAACGGTGCCGCCGGCGAAGTCGAGCACGCCGGCCGTTCCGAGGAAGCCGCCGCCCCACACCCAATGCGCGACCGGGCAGTAGACCAGAAGCAGCCACAGCGACATGAACACGAGCAAGGCGGAGAACTTCATACGGTCGGCGAACGCGCCCACGATCAGTGCCGGGGTAATGATCGCGAACGTCATCTGGAACGTCATGAACACGGTTTCGGGGATGGTCGGGGCGAGCGCGTTGGCGGAATCCTTGGTGATCGCGCCCAGGAAGGCGTTGGACAGGCCGCCAATATAGGGCTGCATCGCGCCGCCGTCGGAGAAGACGAGGCTGTAGCCCGCGACCATCCAGAGAATGGTCACGAGGCAGCAGATGGCGAACACCTGCATGACCATTGTCAGCACGTTCTTCTTGCGAACCATGCCGCCATAGAAGAGCGCGAGACCGGGGATGGTCATCATCAGAACGAGCGCGGTCGAGGTGAGCATCCAGGCCGTGTCGCCGGTGTCGAAGGCGGGTGCCGCTGGCGCTGCCGCTTCCGCCGCCTCGGCGGCGGGGGCGGCGTCCTGGGCGAGGGCGGGATCGATCAGGGCAAGCGCCGCGAGCCCGAGCGCAGCGCCGCTCGCCATCATGGTCGAAATCGAAAACTTCATTTCAGGAACCCCCATCACAATGCGGCTTCGTCGGTCTCGCCGGTGCGGATGCGCACCGTCTGCTCGACCGGCGTCACGAAGATCTTGCCGTCGCCGATCTGGCCGGTCTTGGCCGCGGCGACGATCGCGTCGATCGCCTTGTCGACGAGCTTCGTCGGCACTACGACCTCGATCTTGATCTTCGGCAGAAAGCTCACGGCGTATTCTGCGCCGCGATAAATCTCGGTATGACCCTTCTGGCGGCCATAGCCCTTGACCTCGGTCACCGTCATGCCCTGCAGCCCGAGTTCGGTGAGCGCCTGGCGCACCTCGTCGAGCTTGAATGGCTTGATGATCGCCATCACCAGCTTCATGTTGTCTCCCTCCTGTCCCTTCCCCGGTGTGGGGCGCGGCTTTCCGCCGACTCGTTATCAAGCGCCGTGCCAGCAGCGGTGAGAACCGGGAAATCGAAGGGATTTGCTAGGCTTGCGGCTGGACACCGCGAAGCGGAGCGGGCGATCTGCGGGCGGGCGCGCCCAACCGATAGGCAGTTTTGCAAAAGTGCTGATTTATTGGGCGGTTCGCCTCTGGCGGATCAGGCCCTCTTGCGCAACCGAAGCGACCAATGCCCCTTCGCGGGTGAAGATGGAGCCCCGGCAGAAGCCGCGTCCTCCCGAAGCGGCGGGGCTGTCCTGGACATAAAGCAGCCATTCGTCCGCGCGGAACGCGCGGTGCCACCACAGCGCATGATCGAGGCTCGCCAGCATCAGCGCCGGGTCGAATAGGACCCGGCCATGGGCGATCAGCGCCGTGTCCAGCAGGGTGAAATCGGAGGCGTAAGCGAGTACGCATTGATGCAGCGCCGGGTCGTCCGGGAGAGGCGCGCTCGCCCGCATCCAGACCATCTGGCGCGGGTCGCGCGGCTCAGGGGTGAGATAGCGGGAAAGATCGACGGGACGCATCTCGATCGGACGCTCTCCGCGCCAATAAGCGCGCATCGGTTCGGGAAGGCGCGGCAGGAGGCGCTCGACCCACTCGCCTTCGGGGCTTGACGCCTCGGGCGGCGGCGCGGCCGGCATCTCGGCCTGATGCGCAAAACCGTCTTCTTCTGTCTGGAACGAGGCGGCGAGCGAGAATATCGCCTCGCCGTGCTGGATCGCGACCACGCGCCGCGTCGAGAACGAATTCCCGTCGCGGATGCGGTCGACCTCGTAGACGATGGGAATGGCGGGATCGCCGGCTTTCAGGAAATAAGCGTGCATCGAATGAGCGTTTCGTCCTTCGACGGTTCGATGCGCAGCGGTCAATGCCTGCCCGATCACCTGCCCGCCGAACACACGCTGCCAGCCATCCTGCGGACTGATGCCGCGAAACAGGTTCTCTTCGAGCTGCTCGAGATCCAGAATGGACAGGAGCGTATCGACAGCGTTCGGCATAGCTTCCCTGCTCCCGTATCAACCCTTCGTCACGCGCCGCAAAGTGAGATTGATACGGCCGCCCTCCGGCAGAAGATCGCTCGATCCCGCGACGATCTTATCGACGCCGTGAAAGGCGAGCCGGTCTTCGCCATCGAGCAGCATCACGTCGCCGGATTTCAAGTCGAAGGATCGCGTCGCATCCCGCCGCGACGTGCCGCCCATCCGGAACAGCGCCGCATCTCCCAGCGACACGGATAGGACCGGTGCGTCGAAATCCTCCTCGTCCTTGTCCTGATGCAGGCCCATGCGCGCCGGTCCTGCATAATAATTGACGAGGCAGGCTTCGGGCGGATGCGGGTAGCAGGCGAGATCGCGCCATAGCGTGAGCAGCATCGCGGGCATCGCCGGCCACCGCTCCCCGGTTTCCGGGTGGGTCATCTGATAGCGATAGCCGCGTTCTTGATCCGTCACCCAGCCGAGCGGGCCGCAATTCGTCATGCGCACAGACATGGGCTTGCCCGTCTTCGGCATGCGCGGCGTATAAAGTGGGGCGGCGCGGATCACGGCGCGGATATCGATGAGCAGCGCCTTCTGCGCGATTTGGTCGAGATGGAGCGGCAGATGGATCATATTCTCTCTATACGCGCCGCGCCCCCATGACAAAGGCAGCGCCAAACCCGGACGGTTACGTCCATGCCCGTACGCCAGAAGAATACGACCGCCTGCGTGCGCAGGCGCGGGCCTGGGAGGGCGCGACGCGCCGTGCGCTCGCCCGCGCCGGCATCGCGCCCGGCATGAGCTGTCTCGATATCGGATCAGGGCCGGGCGAAACGATGCGCGTCCTCGGCGAGGCCGTGGGTCCCGAAGGCATTGTCGTGGGCGTCGATGTCGACCCCGCGATCGGCAAGGCGGCGCTGGCGAGAATCAGAAGCTCAGGTACGGCGCGCTACAACTATGTCACGGCCGACATTTTCGACGTGACCGACATCTCACACGGCCCGTTCGACCTTGCCTTCACGCGCATCACCCTGCTGCACCTGAACGATCCCGTCGCCGCACTCCGGAAGATGGTCGGCTGGACGAAGCCCGGCGGCATCGTCGTCGCGCAGGAGTATGATTTTGCCTCGCTTGATGTCGAGCCGCATTTCCCGGCTTGGGAGGAGTTCCGGCGCGTTTTCGAGGGCGTCTTCAAGGCGCATGACAGGGGCATGCGGGTCGGTCGCAACCTGCCGGCCCTGTTCCGCGCGGCGGGTTTGGGAGAGCCGGACGGCTTTCATTCAGAGGTCAGGTTTGCGCCGCTCGCATCCGCCGCCGCCAATATCACGGGCGTCTATAGCGGCCTCGTCCCGGCCGCGCTTGCCCTCGGACTGACAACCGAAACGCGCGCCCGCGCGTTCGGGGAAGACATGGCGGAAGCGGGCAGAGACCCGACCCGTTACACACTCTCGCCGCTCTTGATCGCCGCGTGGAAGCGGCTGCCGGGTTGATCGTGGCCGGGTTCGAGATACGCGCGGAGAAGCCCGGCGACGCAGAGCCGATTGCGGCCACACATCGCGCGGTCTTCGGCGGCGAACTCGAAGCGCAGCTCGTCGACCGCCTGCGCGAAGAAGGCGAGCTTCTCGTCTCGCTCGTCGCCCAGTCTGGGAACGTCGTCGTCGGCCATATCGCGATCGGTCCAGCGGGTATTGTAGGTTCGGCGCACCTGAAACTCGGCTGGCTGGCACCTGTCGGCGTCAGGCCGGAGCATCAAGCTCAAGGTCTGGGCACGGGGCTCATTCGCGCCGCGCTCAACCAAGCGCATGCGTCGGGTCTCGACGGCATGATCGTCCTGGGCGATCCGGCCTTTTACCGCCGCTTCGGTTTCGACGCCCGCGCCGCCACTCAGCTCAGTTCACGCTTCGCAGGCCCCGCGCTCCAATTTCTGCCGTACTCTGCCGAGCCAGTTCAGGGAGAGCTGATCGAGCCCCGAGCCTTTGCGGTGTTCGGCTGATGCCGCGCTTCAAGCTCACCATCGAATATGACGGCGCGCCCTTTGTCGGCTGGCAGGCGCAGTCCAACGGGCCGTCGGTGCAGGCGCGGATCGGCGCGGCCGTGGCGGCGCTGACGGGAGAGCTAATTCTCCCCAGAGGCGCCGGGCGCACTGATGGCGGCGTGCATGCGCTCGGCCAAGCCGCGCATCTCGACCTCGGTCGCGACTGGGCGCCTGGCCGGCTGCGCGATGCGCTCAACGCTCATCTCCGGCCGGACCCGGTCTCGATCCTTTCCTGCGAGCGCGTCGACGATACGTTCGATGCGCGCTTCTCGGCGGTCACGCGGCATTACCTGTATCGCATCCTCGATCGCCGCAGCCCGCTCGCGCTGGACCGCGGGCGGGTCTGGCGCGTAGCCGTACCGCTCGACGCGGGGGTCATGCACGAGGCGGCGCAGGCGTTGGTCGGGAACCACGATTTCACGACCTTCCGCGCCGCCGAGTGTCAGGCGAAATCGCCGGTCAAAACGCTTGACCGGCTCGACGTCGCGCGTGAGGGCCATGAGATCGTCCTCTTCGCGTCCGCCCGCTCGTTCCTGCACAATCAGGTGCGGTCCATGGTCGGCTCGCTGATGGAGGTTGGCCGCGGCGCATGGACGGCTTCGGATCTGGCGGCAGCTCTCCACGCACGCGACCGTGCCCGCTGCGGTCCCGTTGCTCCGCCTGATGGCCTCTACCTCGTCCGGGTCGATTATTGAGGCGAAACGATTGTCTCCGGACGCGGCGCACCTACATGTGAGGCGCGGAAACATCCGCGCAACTGGAGACCATCATGATCTATATCGTCGCCGCCCTTTTGCCGCCGCTCGGGCTTCTGCTCAACGGACAGCTCTTCGCGGCGATTTTCAACGCGGTGATCATCGTGCCCTGCTTTCTGCTGGGTCTGATCTTCCCGCCCATTTTCTTCGTGCCATCGGCCCATGCGGTGATCGCGGTCTGGATGCAGCGCGAAGACCGGAAGCACCGCCAAATCGTCGACGCGATCGAGCGCCACGGTCCGCCGCCGTCGTGGAAACGTCCCGCCGGCTCGCACAGTCTCGACTCCACGCGCGTCTGACCTTGATCCAAGGCACGTCAGGATTGTAGCTAGGAGCCCGCGCACGCCGCGGGCTCTTTTGCAATGGGCGCTGGGCGATAAAGGCAACCCCGGCGCGGTATCGGGAGTTTCGAGAGGTGAACGACGACATCGCCTTCTCCTCCTCGCAGCGCCTGAGAAGCGACTGGACGGAATCCGAGCGCGTCGCGGCGCTGGCGCGCTTCAACATTATCGAAAACAAGCCCGATGAGGCTTTCGACGACCTGACTAAGCTTGCGGCCGACATCTGCCGCGCGCGCGTGTCCGCCGTCTCGCTCGTTGATTCGGACCGTATATGGATCAAGTCGGAGGTCGGACTCGGCATCCGCGAGACGCCCCTGTCTGAATCCGTTTGCAACCATGCGGTCCGCCAGACGGATCCGGTATTCGTCGTGCCGGATCTCGCGCAAGATCCGCGTCTCGCCGACCTTCCGCTCGTGAAGAATGAACCGAAGCTGCGCTTCTATGCCGGCGCGCTTCTGATCGACGAAGACGGCTTGCCGCTGGGTACACTTTGCGTGCTCGATCCCGCGCCGCGCCCCGACGGTCTCGACGCGTCGCAGATGCGCGCACTCAAGATGCTGGCGCGTCAGACAGTGAAGCTGATGACGCTTGGCCGGGCGCTGGCGGACCAAAAGGCGATCGAACAGGAATTACGCTCCGCCAACACGCAGGCAATTGAAGCGGCGACTGAACAGGTGGCCATCCTCAACCAGCTTGCCGAGGGCGTGATCGTCACCGACGCGGAAGGACGCATCGTCTTCGTCAACGACGCGGCGGCGCGCATCCACGGCGTATCGGCACTCAACGTCGCGCCGAAGGACTATTCGGATACTTACCATCTCTTCACCGAGGACGGCCGCCCGTATCCGCCCGAAGAGCTGCCGCTCGCCCGCGCGGTTCTGCGCGGCGAAACGAGCGTTGGCGCGCGCTGGCGCATCCGGCGCCCGGATGGATCGAACGTGCTGGCGATCGGCAATGCCGGGCCGGTCGTCTCGCTGGGCGGCAAGCGGCTCGGATCGGTCCTGACGCTCAGTGACGACACCGCCCGGATCGTCGCGGAGCGGTCCGTGCAGGAATCCGAAACGCAGTTGCGGGCGCTGGCCGACAATCTGGAGAAGGGGTGGGTGTACCGGCTCACCATGACGCCGGACGGACGCCGCCGGCGCTTCGCCTACGCCTCGCAGGGCTGCGCGCGGCTTCTCGGCGTGAGCGCGGGCGAGATTATGACGGATGCCTCGATCCCGTTGCAGCTCGTCCTCTCCGAATATCAATCCGGGTTCGAGCAGGCCGAGAGGGCCGCGCTGCGCAACATGACGCAGCTCGATATCGAAGTGCCGATCAGGCGCGCCGATACGGGCGAGGAGCGCTGGACGCGGATCGTTGCGTCGCCACGCCTCCTCGACGACGATCTCGTCGTCTGGGACGGTTTGCAGATCGATACAACCGATCTCATGCGCCGTACCGAAGAGTTCAGGGCGCTCGCCGACAATATCCCGACCCTGTGCTGGATGGCGCGCTCGGACGGCCACATCTTCTGGTACAACCGCCGCTGGTACGAATTTACCGGCCTATCCTTCGAAGAGCAGGAGGGCTGGGGCTGGGAGAGCGTCCACGATCCGGACTTGCTCCCAGCGGTCAAGGAGCGCTGGATACGCTCGCTCGAAACCGGCGAGCCGTTCGAGATGACCTTCCCCTTGCGCCGCGCGGACGGTGTTTTCCGCATGTTCCTCACGCGCATCGTGCCGATCCATGACGCGTCTGGAACGGTGGCCCGCTGGTTCGGCACCAATGCCGACGTCACGGACGAGATCGAAGCCCGCGAAGCGCTGCGTCAGAGCGAGGCGAAGTTTCGCGCCATCGCCGAATCGATGCCGCAGATGGTGTGGTCGACAAGACCCGACGGGTTCCACGATTACTACAACCCTCAGTGGTATGCCTTTACCGGCGTGCCCGAAGGTTCGACCGACAGCGAGGCGTGGTACGACATGTTCCACCCCGAGGAGCAGCAGCGTGTCTGGGCTCTGTGGCGTCACTCGCTCGAAAGCGGCGACAATTTTGAGGTCGAGTGCCGGCTGCGTCATCGAAGCGGCGCCTTGCGCTGGGTTCTCTGCCGCGCCCACCCGGTGCGCGACGCGGAGGGGCGCATCGCGCGCTGGATGGGCGCCTGCACCGATATCGACGACATCGTCGAGGCGCGTAAGCTGCATGGCGAACTTCGGGAGGAATTGGCCCGGCAGGTGGCGGACCGCACGCGCGAACGCGACCGCATCTGGGATTTGAGCGAGGATCTCCTTGTCACGGCCGACTTTAAGGGCCGGCTGCTTGCGGTAAACCCGTCTTGGACCGTCGTGCTGGGTTTCGATCGCGTCACCCTGCTGGAAATGCCTTACGCCGATCTCGTGCATCCCGACGATCTCGGAGCCGTGTTGTCGCAGCTCGACGAGCTTCGCGTGACGGGACGCCCAGTGCGATTTGAAAACCGGGTGGCGACCGCCGATGGCGATTGGCGGACCGTCGCATGGCGGCTGTCACTCGATCCGTCGGGTCTCGTGCTGCACGGCGTCGGCCGCGACATGACCGAGATGCGGGCGCAGGAAAAGGCCCTGCGGGAAACGGAAGGCGCATTGCGCCATGCACAGAAAATGGAGGCGGTGGGCCAGCTCACGGGCGGCATTGCGCACGATTTCAACAATCTTCTGACGGTCGTTGTCGGCAATCTCGAAATGCTGAACCGTCAGCTCCCGGACGACGCGGACCGGATGCGGCGCACGACCGACAGCGCGCTCAAGGGCGCGAACCGCGCCGCCACCCTGACGCAGCGTCTGCTGGCTTTCTCACGGCGTCAGCCGCTCGCTCCCAAATCCATCGATCTGAACAAGCTCATAGGCGGCATGTCGGAATTGATGCACCGGTCGCTCGGCGAGACGATCACGATCGAGACGGTGCTCGCGTCGGACCTCTGGCGCATAGAGGTCGATCCGAGCCAGCTTGAGAACGCCCTTTTGAATCTCGCGGTTAATGCGCGCGACGCCATGCCGGAAGGCGGCAAGCTGACGATCGAGACCACCAATTCCCAGCTCGACGAGGCCTACGCAACGACGCACGCCGAAGTCATGCCCGGTCAATATGTGTTGATCTGCGTGAGCGACACGGGGACGGGCATCGAAAGAAATATTATCGACCGTGTGTTCGAACCGTTCTTCACGACCAAGGACGTTGGACAGGGAACAGGCCTCGGCCTCAGCCAGGTCTACGGCTTCGTCAAGCAGTCCGGCGGGCACGTGAAGATCCACAGCGAGCGGAGCGACGGCACCACCGTCAAGCTCTACTTTCCGCGCCATGCGGGTGACAAGGACGAGCCCGACATCGAGCATCCGCATCGCGTGCTCGACGGATCGCGCGAAGAGACGATCCTCGTCGTCGAAGATCATGAGGATGTGCGCGCGCTGTCCGTCGAGATTTTGCGGGAGCTCGGATACAAGGTCATCGAAGCCCATGACGGTCCGACGGCGTTGCGCCTTCTCGCCCGCACGCCGGGCATCGATCTCCTCTTCACCGACGTCATCCTCCCCGGCGGCATGACGGGCCGCGACCTTGCCGAGCAGGCGAGCCTGCTGCGTCCGGATCTCAAAGTCCTGTTCACAACGGGCTACGCACGTAACGCGATCGTGCACCAGGGGCGGTTGGAACAGGGCGTCGAGCTGATCGGCAAGCCGTATACTTATGCTGCGCTCGCCACCAGGATCAGGGATATTCTCGACGGCGAAGAGTGAAGCTTTGTGAGGCGCAAAGCCTGGCGCGTGCACCTTGCGGTGCATCATTCGCTATTTGCAAACGGTACGGGTGGCGTTACCTGAGTCTGTCGAGGCCTTGTATTCTCAGGATTAAGATGTGGCATCCCTATCTGAGACCGTCAGCCCGCCGACCGGCATGAACGTGCTCGTGGTTGAGGACGAGATGCTGATTGCGATGCTGCTCGAAGACATGCTGACCGATATGGGTCACGTCGTCGTCGGACCCGCAAACGACGTCGAGGCGGCGCTCGCCCATCTCAAGGAGGGCGGCATCGATGCCGCGATCCTCGACGTCAATCTCGGCAAGACGCCATCCTGGCCGGTCGCGGCTGCCCTGCAGGAGCAGGGCGTGCCGTTCGCGATCGCGACCGGGTACGGCGAGGCCGGCGTCGATGCGCGTTATGCCGACACGCAGACCCTGCAAAAGCCGTTCAAGCTGGACGCACTTGCCGAATTGTTGAAATCCATCGGACCCGCTGACTGATCGGTTTCCTCCGCCAGGACCGACTGCATTTCCGCCAGACGTTCAGCCGTGACGCCAAGAAAATCGACAGCCTTGGGCAAAATCCGCGTCGGCATCGGCGGCTGGACGTATCCGCCATGGCGCGGAAATTTCTATCCAAAGGGTCTCCCCCAGAAGGACGAACTTTCATTCGCCGCCCGCCATCTCACCTCGATCGAGATCAACGGCACCTATTATCGCTCCCAGTCTCCCGCCAGTTTCGCCAAATGGCATGATGAGACGCCGAACGATTTCGTGTTCGCGGTGAAGGGGCCGCGCTTCGCCACCAACCGGCGCGTCTTGGCCGAGGCGGGCTCCTCGATCGAACGGTTCTTCGGCAGCGGCGTGTTGGCCCTCAAGAACAAGCTCGGACCCGTCAATTGGCAGTTGATGCCGACGAAGACATTCGACGCCGAGGATTTCGAGGCATTTCTCTCGCTGTTGCCGGGAAGCGTTGAGGGGCGGGCCATCCGCCACGCCGTCGAGGTCCGGCACGCGAGCTTCGCCGGGCCCGATTTTGTCGCGCTGGCCCGCAAGCACGGCGTCGGCATTGTGATTGCCGGGGACGCGGCCCACCCGCAGATCGCCGACCCGACCGCGCCCTTCGCTTACTTGCGCATTATGGGCTCGGAAGAAGGGGAGGCTCTCGGCTATACGGACAAGGCTTTCGACGCATGGGCCGCCCGGGCGCGGGCGCTGGCGGCAGGCGAGGTTCCGGCCGATCTGGCCACGGTCGGCAAGGCTCCGGCCGGCAAGACGGCGCGCGACGTGTTTCTCTCCGTCATCTCGGGCGCGACGGCGCGCAACCCGGCCGCGGCGATGGCGCTGATCGAACGGCTAGGCTGAGAGGCGGCGCGGCACGACCAGATTGGCCGTCATGACCTGCAAGAGTTCGCTGTCCTGATTGAACGTCTCGCTCCTCAGCGTCACCATTCCCCTGTCGGGCCGCGAGCGCGAGGGCGCGATCTCCGTCACCTCGCTGACGACGCGGATCGTGTCGCCTGGCCGCGTCGGTTTCAGCCACGAGATCTCACCG
>JBKJVQ010000063.1:0-13991 GCA_046717125.1 Methyloligellaceae bacterium | reverse complement strand
CAATTGCTTGGTCACGCAGACATCTCCACGACGCAGATCTACACGCATGTGCTGGAAGATCGGCTGCGCTCGCTTGTCGAGATGCATCACCCCTTGTCCGACCGGAATGCCGGCGGGCGCAAGACCGAGTAGATAGCGGGCGGTCAAGGGACCGGAGACCGGGGTGTGCTCGACGAGGGAGTGCTCCGGCTGATCGGCCGGCAGAAGGCCGTATTCATCGCCAACGCCCGCAAGTTGTCGTTAGAGCAGATCGAGGCGCCGATCCGCGCGATGCGCGACGTACATTGTGGCCTAGCCGTTGCGGTGTCGGTGCGTCAACCCGGAAGCTCGGTGGAGGAGCTCGCGGTGTTTTTCGTCCCCGTCTCCGACGAGCCTGATGCCGTCGATCTGCTGTGCGACATCGTGCGGACGGTGGCGCGGACGCAGGCGCTTGCGGTCAAGCATCTCGTGCCGATGTCCGCAGAAGAGTTTCCCGTAACGGCGGCGGGTAAGATCCACCGTGACAGGCTCGCCGACGATTTCGAGCGTGGCGTGCTCATCTTGCGTGCTCTTCAGCCCGGTTGTGACCGCGTTTCGGAAGCGTGCGATCTCGGCGATATCGAGATGCGGCTGGCGACACTGTGGAAGGACATATTGATGCTCAAAGAGCTGCCGGGGCGTGACGCCGATTTCTTCGAACACGGCGGCGACCCGTTCGCGTCCGCCCAGCTATTTTCAGCCGTCGACGACCTGTTCGATCTCGACATCGACGCTGACGCTTTCGTGTCAGATCCGACGATCGCCGGTCTTTCCCGGTTGCTCGCGGACGCTGATGCTGTAGCGCCGAAAAAAAAGCGCCTGCCGAATTAGGCTGAAGGCGGGAATGATCCTGAAGGTCGCCTAGACTGGCGAAGCTTGGCGTCCCAGTTGACAGGCAGGCGTCGCGGCGTCCACTTAGGTCAGGCCGGATACCACGAACGCCTCCTTTCGCAGCGGTCGCCCCAGCCTTTCATGCGCACTTATCTCGATTTCGAAAAGCCGATCGCGGAGATCGAAAGCAAGGTCGCGGAGCTTCGCGCGCTCGCCGAGCGCGACGACGCCATGTCGATGGCGGACGAGCTGTCGAAGCTGGAAGCCAAGGCTGAAGCGGCGCTGGTAGAGACCTACGCCACGCTCACGCCCTGGCAGAAGACGCAGGTGGCCCGCCATCCCGAGCGGCCGCATTTCGTGGATTACATTCAGGCGCTGATCGAAGACTTCACGCCGATGGCAGGCGACCGCTATTTCGCCGAGGACAACGCCATCATCGGCGGGGTCGGGCGGTTCCGGGGGCGATCCGTGGTTGTTATGGGCCACGAGAAGGGCTTCGATACCGAGACGCGCCTCAAGCACAATTTCGGCATGGCGCGCCCGGAAGGCTACCGCAAAGCCGTGCGGCTCATGGAGTTCGCCGAAAAGTTCCAGCTGCCCGTCATCAGCCTTGTCGACACGGCCGGGGCCTATCCCGGCATCGGGGCGGAGGAGCGCGGCCAGGCCGAGGCCATTGCGCGCTCAACCGATTGTTGCATGGGGCTTGGAGTTCCCATCGTGACAGCCGTGATTGGCGAGGGCGGATCGGGCGGCGCCGTTGCGATCGCCTCGGCGAACGCGATCTACATGCTGGAGCACGCCATCTATTCGGTGGCCTCGCCCGAAGCGGCGGCCTCGATCCTGTGGCGCGACCCGACGCGCGCCCAGGATGCCGCCACCAACATGAAGATCACGGCGCAGGATCTGCTGAGAATGGGCGTGATCGACGGTATCGTGCCGGAGCCCATGGGCGGCGCGCACCGCGACCCGGCCGAGGCCATGCGCCGGACCGGCGAGAAGCTCGCCCATTCGCTATCGGAATTGTGCGAGATGACGCCGACCGACGTGAAAAGTCACCGCCGCCGAAAATTCCTCGCAATGGGTAGGCTTGGTTAAGACCGGTTATGCCTGGTTAAGACCGGTTATGGCTGGTTAACAGGCGGGTAGCTCAGGCGTATCCGCCGCCGCAAATTCCTCGCATTGGTAAGCTTGGTTAACCGGCGCGCAGACATGCGGAATTTGCATCCGTGTGGCCCGGAATCCTCTTGCCTCGCAACTCGGCGAGCGTAAAATGGTTCCAATGCGCTCATAAAAAATTAACCCGCGCGGCCTGATCGTCGTGACGGGTTAGAGTGCAGTCATACATGCGCCAGGGGCACTGCGTATGGTCTGGGGTTCTTCGTTTCTGCGCGCCATGGGCGCGGCGGTGGCTGTTGCCGTGAGCCTTGCGGGCTGCGGCGACTTTGCTTCGCGCCATCTCAAGCCTATGTCCCCGGAAACGCGTGCGGAACTCGCCAAAAAGGGCATGCGCCCCGAAGCTCCGATTTTCATCCGCGTTTACAAGGCAGAATCCGAGCTCGAAGTCTGGAAGGTCAAGGCAGACGGTCGCTTCGCGCTCTTCAAGACCTACCCGATTTGCAACTGGTCGGGTAATCTCGGGCCGAAGATCAAGGAAGGCGACAAACAAGCCCCGGAAGGGTTCTATCGCGTTACCGCGGAGCAGATGAACCCGTATAGCAAGTATTACCTAGCGTTCAATATTGGATTCCCGAACAAATACGATGCCGCAAACGGCCGCACCGGCAAGTTCGTCATGATCCATGGGGATTGCAAGTCTGTCGGCTGCTACGCCATGACGGACGCGATCATGGAAGAGCTGTATATCATCGCGCGCGAATCGCTGCGCGGGGGTCAGCCCTATTTCGACGTCCATGCCTATCCGTTTCGCATGAACAACCAGAATATGGCGAAGGTGTCGGGCAATCCGTGGGCGCCGTTCTGGAAGACGCTCAAGCGCGGTTACGATTATTTCGAGACGGTCAAACATCCGCCGTCCGTCGCGGTTTGCGAGAAGCGCTATCTCGTCAACGTCGCGTTCCGCATCGGCGTGGACGAGCAGATTGATCCCAGGGGACCGTGCCCCTCGCATCAGGATCTGCCGATGCAGGCGCTGCCGCAGGCTTCGCGGTTCCACGAGGCGGCGCTGAAAGGTCCGGCGGATCCGTCGCTACAGCTCAGCGGCGATCCGTCCGCGATGACGGCCTCGATCGCCGATCAGCGGGCCGTTGGCAGCGCGCTCGGCCTCGAATTCACTTCACAGCGGAACAAGCCGTTCAAGGCTTTCATGCTCGGGCCGGCTACGCCTGCTCCGTAAGGGTTGGCTCTGTAGCCCGGACGAAGCGCGCGCAATCCGGGGCTGCGACCGCAAATCGTGATCTCCCGGATTTCGTTGCCGCTTCAATCGGGCTACGGTCCCCCGCATGCGGATCAATCGAACATTCGGGCTCGGGCTGCTGGGCGTCGCGGCCGTGCTTCTCACGGCGGGCGGCATTGCGCTCTATCCCAAGGCGCGGCTCTGGCTCGACAAGCGGGCCATGCATGTCGATCGCGCGGAGCGCAAGGCACGCTTCAATGCCGGGCTGCCGCAACGCGACACGCCCGATCTTGCGGCGCTCGATGCGCGCCTCGAAGCGAAGGGGGTCGCCATGGGCGATCCGGTGTTCGTGCGCATCTTCAAGCGGGAATCCGAACTTGAAATCTGGATGAAGCGCGGCGATCGCTTCGTGCTGTTTGCGACCTATCCGATCTGCCGCTGGTCCGGCATGCTCGGGCCGAAGTACCGCGAAGGAGACCGGCAGGCGCCGGAGGGCTTCTATACGGTCGACCAAGATCAGCTCAATCCCAACAGCCGGATGCACCGCTCATTCAATCTCGGCTATCCCAACGCGTTCGACCGCGCGCATAGCCGCACCGGAAGCTTCCTCATGGTGCATGGCGGCTGCACGTCGATCGGCTGCTATGCCGTGACGGACGGGATCGTCGACGAGATATACCGCATCGTGACCGCCGCCCTCGACAAGGGCCAGGCGCGGTTCTCGGTGCAGGCATTCCCGTTCCGTATGACGCCGGAGAACCTTGCGCTTCACGGCGACAACGGCAACGCGCGCTTCTGGCGCGATCTGAAGCCCGGCTACGATTTGTTCGAGCGGACCCTCACGCCGCCGGTCGCGAGCGTCTGCGGCGGACGTTACCAGGTCACGGACGGGGCGGAGGGGAATGACGGCTCGACCATGGTAGAGGCACGTTGCCCGACCGCGATGAGCAGGCTCTAGCACGGCGGCCTAGCCGAACTGGCCGTGGCAGTGCTTGTACTTCTTGCCCGAGCCGCATGGGCAGGCCGCATTGCGCGAGACCTTGCCCCAGGTCACAGGGTCGGCCGGATCCACAGAAGCGCCCTTGGGACGGTTGCGCATCGGCTGCATCGCAGCCGAACCACCTGCGCCCATCTCCTCCAGCGCAAATTCGTCCTCGCCCGTGATGGGGTCGAAATGATGGGCGTGCATCTCGGGCAGATCGTCGTCGTCGAGGAGGGGTGGCGCGTCGTCGCGTGCAAGCTCGACATGCATCAGCTGACCCGTCACGGCCTCGCGCAGACGCGTCAGCATCTGTTCGAACAGCGCGAAGGCCTCGCTCTTGTATTCGTTCAGGGGATCGCGCTGTCCGTAGCCGCGCAGGCCGATGACCTGACGCAGATGTTCGAGCATGACGATATGCTCGCGCCACAGATGATCGAGCGTCCGCAGCAGCACGGCCTTCTCGATCTGCTCGTTGACCTCGGGACCGAACTCAGTGGCGCGCGCGGATGCCTTCGCATCGGCGGCCGTCTTCAGGCGCTCTTTGATCTCCTCGTCGGCGATGCCTTCTTCCTGGGCCCATTGCGGCACAGGGGCCTCGATGCCGAAGATGCGCCCGTACTCCTCGGCGAGCTCGGCGGTCTCCCACTGCTCCGCGTACGCATTTTCGGGAACGTGCGTCGCGACGAGGTCCGAGATGACGTGATCGCGCATGTCTTTGACGGTCTCGCCGACGTCGTCGTCGTCCATCAGATCGAGGCGCTGCTCGAAGATGACCTTGCGCTGGTCGTTCATCACGTTGTCGTACTTCAGCAGATTCTTGCGGATGTCGAAGTTGCGCGCTTCGACCTTACCTTGCGCCTTCTCAAGAGCCTTGTTGATCCAGGTGTGGACGATCGCTTCACCTTCTTCGAGGCCCAGCTTCTGCAGCAGTCCGTCCATGCGATCCGACCCGAAGATGCGCATCAGATCGTCTTCGAGGGACAGGAAGAATTTCGAAGCGCCCGGGTCGCCCTGACGGCCCGAGCGGCCTCTGAGCTGGTTGTCGATACGGCGGCTTTCGTGACGCTCCGTTCCCAGAACGTAAAGCCCTCCGGCTTCGAGCGCCGTTTGCTTGCGGGCTTCGATATCCACGGCGATTTCAACCCGGCGGGCCGTCACGGTTCCTGGGTCCGGCGCAGCGCCGCTGGTTTCCGTCTCGCCCCTGACCCAGTCGCGCACGGCCATGTCCAGATTCCCGCCGAGCTGGATGTCGGTGCCGCGGCCCGCCATGTTGGTCGCGATCGTGACCGCGCCCGGAACGCCGGCTTGCGCAATGATCGAGGCTTCCTGCTCGTGATAGCGGGCGTTCAGTACCTGGTGCTTCACGTTTTCTTTCTTGAGCATCTCCGAGAGGAGCTCGGATTTCTCGATCGAGGTCGTGCCCACGAGAATGGGCTGACCGCGCTCGCGGCAGTCGCGGATCAGCTCGATGATCGCGACGAACTTCTCGCGCGCGGTGCGGTAAACCTCGTCGTCATTGTCTGCGCGGACCATTGGCCGGTTGGTGGGCACCTCCACGACATCAAGACTATAGATGTCCAGAAATTCTTCCTGCTCGGTGAGCGCAGTGCCGGTCATGCCGGCAAGTTTCTCGTAGAGCCGGAAATAGTTCTGGAAGGTGATCGAGGCGAGGGTCTGGTTTTCGGGCTGAATCTGCACCCGCTCCTTGGCTTCAAGCGCCTGGTGCAACCCTTCCGAATAGCGGCGGCCCTCCATCATGCGGCCCGTGAACTCATCGATGATGATGACCTGGTTGCTCTTGACGATGTAGTCGCGGTCGCGGGCAAACAGCTTGTGCGCCCGAAGCGCCTGGTTGACGTGATGGACCACCGAGACGTTCTCGACGTCGTAGAGTCCGTCGCCCTTGAGCATGCCGGCGTTCGTCAGGAGCTGCTCGATATGCTCGTTGCCAGCCTCCGTGAGAACAACGGTGCGCATTTTCTCGTCGAGTTCGAAATCCTCGGCGACCAGATCGGGCATGAATTTGTCGACGGAAGTGTAAAGGTCGGACTTATCCTCTACGGGACCGGAAATGATGAGCGGTGTGCGCGCCTCGTCGACCAGGATGGAGTCCACCTCGTCGACGATCGCGAAATAATGCCCGCGCTGCACCATCTCCTCGAGAGTGTATTTCATATTGTCGCGCAGATAGTCGAAGCCGAACTCGTTGTTGGTGCCGTACGTCACGTCGCAGGCATAGGCCTCGCGCCGCTCGCGGTCCGACAGATCGTGCAGGATCACGCCGACCGAAAGGCCGAGAAACTTGTAGATCTCGCCCATCCATTCGGAGTCGCGGCGGGCCAGGTAGTCGTTGACCGTGACGACATGCACGCCATTGCCGGCAAGAGCATTGAGGTAGGTCGGCAGGGTGGCGACGAGAGTCTTGCCTTCGCCGGTCTTCATCTCGGCGATCCGGCCCTCATGCAGGACCATGCCGCCGATCAGCTGAACGTCGAAATGGCGCTGGCCGAGGGTGCGTTTGGCGGCCTCGCGTACGACCGCAAAGGCCGGAACAAGAAGATCTTCGATCTTCGACCCCGATGCATGCTGCTCCCGGAATTCGGTCGTTTTCGCCCGCAGCGCCTCGTCGGAGAGAGCCTCCATCTCTGGTTCGAGCGCGTTGATCGCGGCTACCCGCGGAGCATAGCCACGGATCACGCGCTGGTTCGATGAGCCGAAGAACCTGCTCGCCAATGAGCCAAGGGAAAGCATGAAATATCCTCTTATCGTCGCGCCCACTCACGTCATACGGACGCCGGGGGATCGGTCGCGGGCAGGGTACGGCGGCCCATCAGCTCGGGAGGACATTGCTGCCGCACCGAAGACAGCCGCGCAAAGGCCCCCCGGGAAGGCGAGTTGCGTGGCAGACATAAGAGCCGCCCTGTTTATTGTCAACGAATCGGCATCACGCCGCAAATTGCCGAATTTCTCTAAGTAAGGCGCTTGGCAATAGTCCGCTCAACCGATATCTAGTGCCCCGATTGATACCGGAAACGCCGTGAGCATTCCTCGCTTCCGACCCCCCAGCCGCGCCACTCCGCTGCGGCCCCAAGCTCACGCAATCTGACAAGGAACATCCCGTGCAGCATCGCATCCTATTCCTGCTTCCGCTGGCGCTCGCCGCCCTCTTCGCCGCAGCGCCCCTCCACGCCGCGCCTGAGGATGTCGTCGCCACGGTGAACGGCATCAAGATTACAGAAGGCGACCTGGAGGCCGCCCAGTCGGAGGTCGGCCGGGAACTGGCGCAAGTGCCGGAGGAGTCGAGGCGGCCGATCCTCGTCAACTTCTTGATAGAGACGCATCTCATGTCGCAGGCGGCCGAGAAGGAGAAGCTCGCCGAGGGCGCCGATTTTGCGGCGAAGATGGAATATTACAAGCGTCGCGCCCTGCGCGAGACCTATATCGAAAAGACGATCCGCGAGCAGATTTCCGAAGCGGTCGCCAGGAAGATTTACGACGATCAGATCAAATCCATGAAGCCGCAGGACGAAATCAGCGCGCGTCATGTTCTGGTCGCGACCGAGGACGAAGCCAAGGCGGTGATTACGCGGATCGAAAAGGGCGACAATTTCGCCGCTGTCGCGAAGGAGCTGTCGCTCGACAAGTCCACAGACGGCGGCAGCCTCGGCTATTTCCCGCGCGGCCGCATGGTGAAGGTGTTCGAAGACGCCGCGTTCGCGCTCCAGAAGGGCGAAGTGTCCAAGCCGGTGAAGAGCCAGTTCGGCTGGCACGTCATCAAGCTGGAAGACCGGCGGCAGGGGGAACTGCCGAAGTTCGAGGAGGTCAAGGATCGCATCATGGGCTCGTTGCTGCAGCAGAAGGCGCAGGAGACCGTCGCGATGCTCAAGAAGGCCGCCAAGATCGATATTCTCGACCCCGGCGTGAAGAAGGCGATGGACGAGGCCGAGAAGCGGCAGGCGGATCAGATGCAGCAGATGCAGCAAATGCAGCAGCGGCAGAAGCAGCCTCAGGGCGCGCCCTCCGACGCCGCCCCGCCACCGCCCGTCGAGTAACGCGGGAGTCGATAGAGGCGCATGGCCAGGTCACCTTTCGCGCCAAAAAAGCTCCCGGCCATGCCCGCCATCGACGGCGTGCTTCTTGCGGCCGCCGAAGCCGGCATCCGCTACAAGAAGCGCAGCGACGTGATGCTCGTCCTGCTTACACCGGGGACGAAAGTCGGCGGTGTGTTCACGCAGTCGAAATGTCCATCCGCGCCGGTCGAATGGTGCCGTGAACGGATGACTTCGGGCGAGGCGCGAGCGCTGGTCGTCAATTCGGGAAACGCGAACGCTTTCACGGGCAAGGCCGGCCGCGATACCGTGGAGAAGATCGCCGGGGAGACGGCATCGGCCACCGGCTGCCTCGCCGAGGAAGTCTTGATCGCTTCGACGGGCGTCATCGGCGAACAGCTCGAGGCCAAACGCATCACGGCGCGGCTGAAGGAACTCGCGGCCCAGGTCAGCCTCGACGGCTGGGTGGACGCGGCGGGTGCGATCCTGACCACCGACACCCACCCCAAACTCGCAACGCGGGCCGCGACGATCGGGGGCGTTGAGGTCCACATCAATGGCATCGCCAAGGGTGCGGGGATGATCGCGCCCGACATGGCGACGATGCTGTGCTTCATCTTCACCGATGCGCCGATCGCGCCATCCGTGCTGACGCATCTCTGCGCCCTGGCCGCTGAGAAGAGCTTCAACGCGATCACCATAGACGGTGACACGTCGACCAGCGACACGCTGCTTCTGTTCGCGACCGGCGCGGCGGCGTCGCGCGGGTGCCCCGCGATCGATTTGGAAGACGATCCGGAGCTGAAGGGTTTCCGCACGGCGCTCGATGAAGTCGCGCTCGATCTCGCCCACCAGATCGTGCGCGACGCCGAAGGCGTTTCGAAATTCGTATCCGTGACGGTCGAAGGCGCCGAGAACGATCGCGCGGCGCGCCGAATCGCCTTCTCCATCGCCAATTCTCCTTTGGTCAAGACCGCTATTGCAGGCGGCGATCCGAACTGGGGCCGCGTCGTCATGGCTGTGGGCAAGGCCGGCGAGGCCGCGGAGCGTGATCGCCTGCAGATATGGTTCGGCAAGACGCGGGTCGCGACGGGCGGCGCCGTCGATCCCGACTACCGCGAAGCCAAGGGACGCAATCATCTGAAAGGCAGCGAGATCGATCTGCGCGTGGATGTGGGCGTTGGCAAAGGGCGCGCGCAGGTTTGGACCTGCGATCTCACCAAGGATTACATCGCCATCAACGCTGACTACCGAAGCTGAATTCGAGATATCCGCTTAGCGCAGCCTTAAGACCCGTCATGCGAGCATGCCATGGAGGAGAAGCGCCGGCTCGTTCTCGTCGCCGCCTGCGCGCTGATCGATGCGAGCGGACGGATACTCCTTGCGAGGCGGCCGCCGGGCAAATCCATGGCGAGCCTCTGGGAGTTTCCCGGCGGCAAGGTCGAACCCGGTGAGCGACCCGAGGCGGCGCTCGCGCGTGAGCTGAAGGAGGAACTTGGGATCGAGCTCGACGAAAGCGAACTGTCTCCGTTCACGTTCGCCAGCCACCGATACGAGCTCTTCGATCTACTCATGCCGCTTTATATCTGCCGCGTCTGGCGCGGACGGGCGGAGGGGCTGGAGGGTCAGGAGATCGCCTGGGTTTCGCCATCCGATCTAGGAGATTTCGAGATGCCGCCGGCGGACGAGCCACTCTGCGTTGCCCTCGAGAACGGATTGCTAGCCACGCGTTTGGGTGGGTCATGATGAAGCTCGATAGGCTACAGAAGATCTTGCTGGCGTTCGCGGCTGATCGTTCCGGCGCGACCGCGATCGAGTACGCCGTCATGACGTTCATCGCGGTCGGCATCGTCGCACTCGCGTACGGCATCGGCGAACTGCTTGTTCCGATCTTCGAGGCGATCCTGCCGGGGCTTGCATAGCTAGCCGCGGCTCGTTCCGCCTGGCGCGATTTCGCCAGCCGGCCGTTCTTCGACGCCGAGCGCGTCGGCAAGCCGTGATCGCGCACTGCCCGGCTTGAGCGGCGTTTGCTGCGAGGTGTGTGGGGCCCAGCCAGTCAATGTCACGATCTCGAATGTTGCCCGCAGCCGGCCGTCCGCATCCTCATGGTCGCGGCGCCAGATCGCTTCGGCGAGCGCCAGCGTTTCGCGGGTCAGGGGTTGGCGCGAGCGCGCCTTCAGAACGTTGCTCATCCCCATGCCGCGCAGATCGTGCAGCAGGTCCAGCAGGCTCGAATAGCGCACGATGACGCGGTCCGTATCGGCCACGGGCAGGGCGAGCCCTGCGCGGCCGAGCAGCGCCCCCAGATCGCGCATGTCGGCGAAGGGTGCGACGCGGGGGCCTGCGCCTCCCGTCAGTTCGGCTTCAGCCTCAGTCAGCGCCGCGCGCAATTCGTGCAGCGTGTCGCCGCCGAGCATCGCGCCCACGAACAGACCGTCCGGCTTCAATGCGCGCCGGATTTGCGCCAGCGTTCCCGGCAGGTCATTGACGTGATGCAGCGCGAGCGACGACACGACGAGGTCGAGCGAAGCGTCGGCGAAAGGCAAAAACTCTTCGTCGCAGACGACGCGCAGACCGGCCGCCGGATCGAGCAGGGTGAGCGAGCTATCGGCGCCTACGATCTCTGCGATGCAGCCGAGCCGGGCGAGGTTTGGGGCGAGTCGTCGGCCATCGCTTCCAAGGACGAGGGCGCGGGAAAATTCGCGCCTGATGAGCGAGAGCCGGTCGGCGATATCCTCGGCCACGCGTCTATGGAGGAAGTCGGGCGGGTTTCCCATTCGCGCCGCGCGTTCGCGGCGTTTGCGCAGCAGGGTCCGGTCGAAAAGGTCTGGATTTCCGCTCATCTTGCTTTCGAAGGCTCTTGCCGGAGCTTAGCATCAAGTCGCGACAGGCGAGGGATGGCGCTTGGCTCACGAGAATGGGGCGAAAGAACTTCGGAGTCCGCGACTTCTGTCGCGTGGCTTACACGCTGTGGCAGACCTGCTCCTGCCGCCGCTTTGCCCGTGCTGCGAAGTCAGAGTGGACGCTCCCGGGAACCTATGTGGCGCATGCTGGTCCAGCGTCCAGTTCATCGGCGATCCTGTCTGCGACCGGCTTGGTGTGCCGCTTCCCTACGCGATCGGTGATCGGCAGCTTTCGCCTGCTGCGATCGCGCGCCCGCCTGGCTACGACCGCGCGCGCGCCGCGGCGCTTTATTCGGGCGCGATGCGCGATCTGATCCATGCGTTGAAATATGGTGACCACCACGATGGCGTCGCCCTGCTTTCCGGCTGGCTCGCGCATGCGGGCCGCGTGCTTCTGACAGATGCCCAAATAATTGTTTCGGCGCCGCTGCACAGATCGCGGCTCTGGTCGCGGCGGTTCAACCAGGCCGCGCTTCTCGCCGACGGCGTGGCGCGTCGCACAGGCCTGCCGCATGCGCCGTTCGCGCTCGAACGATCGCGGGCGACGAAAGTCAGGTGGGCATGACCGCCAAACAGAGGCGGCGCAACGTGCGCGGCGCTTTCCGGGTCGCGCGCGGACAGGAGGATGCGGTGGGAGGCAAGAGAGTCGTTCTGGTGGACGACGTGCTCACGACGGGTGCGACAGCGGAGGCCTGTGCCCGCGCCCTGCGGCGGCGCGGCGCCGCGAGTCGACGTGCTGGTCCTCGCGCTCGCCGGGGTCGAAGGCGCAGCCTGAGCCCTTGCAGCGGGGCGGTGCAATCCCCTAATTCTGCCCTCTCAACGCTTTTTCTGGAACCTCATGGCCGACGTCACGATCTACACGACGCCGTATTGCGGCTATTGCCATCGCGCCAAGCACCTCCTTGACCGTAAGGGCGTCGCATTCGAAGAGATCGACGTTAGCCATATCGAGAAGCGCCGCGAAATGTGGGCACGCGCGCCCGGTGCGATGACCGTGCCGCAGATTTTCATCGACGGGAACGGCATCGGCGGCTGCGACGAACTGCATGATCTCGAGCGCGAGGGCCGGCTCGATGCGCTGCTGGGCGTTGCCGGCGCCGGGGATACGGGTTGACAGCCGAGCCCATAGCGCCGCGGTTCCGTGCCGCGATGGTTCAGCTGCGCTCGGGTGGTGATGTCACTGCCTCGCTCGATGCGGCCGAGCCGCTGATAAGAGAAGCCGCCGCGGGAGGCGCGCATTACGTCCAGACGCCCGAGAATACAGCACTCATGGAACTCGACGCGGCCTGTCGGCTGGCTGCATGCGAAATCGAGGAGGGGAACACGGCGCTGGCGCGACTCTCGGCGCTGGCGGCGGAACTTGAGGTCTGGCTGCATGTCGGATCGCTGGCCGTCCGGGCGGGCGGCGACCGCCTCGCCAATCGTTCGTTTCTGATCGCGCCTGACGGAAAAATCGCGTCCCGCTACGACAAGCTGCATCTGTTCGACGTCGATCTGCCTGACGGGGAGGTCTATCGCGAATCGCGCGACTACAATTGCGGCAAGGATGCCGTGATCGCGGATCTGCCGTGGGGTCGGCTTGGCGTTTCCATCTGCTACGATCTGCGCTTCCCGGCTCTCTACCGCGCGCTCGCCGAAGCCGGAGCGGATATGCTGGCCGTGCCCTCCGCCTTCACCGCGCAGACCGGACGCGCGCACTGGGAGATATTGCTTCGCGCCCGCGCCATCGAGACCGGGTGCTGGGTCTTCGCCGCCGCGCAGGGTGGGCTGCACGAGAACGGCCGCGCGACATGGGGCCACAGCATGATCGTTTCGCCATGGGGCGATGTTGTCGCCGAAGCGGGTAATGAGCCGCGCGTGATCTTCGCCGATGTGGATGTTGCGCAGGTGGCGGAGGCGCGGGCGCGAATCCCGTCGCTCAGGCATGGGCGGCAGTTCACCGTCAGCTAGTCTTTACCGTCCCTGACGCATTGAGATCAGGCGCGCCTCGTCGCCGAACCAATATAGTTCACAGCCAGATCGGCTCCGAGACGCCATTCATCCGAGAGCGGATTATAGATCATGCCGCGTTTCTCTCCCGGCTTCAGACCGGTGGCGTAAAGGGCGACGTCCATCTCTTCGGGTGTGACGAACCTGTCCCAGCGATGCGTACCGACCGGCAGCCAGCGCAGCACGAATTCCGCACCGACGATGGCCAGCGCAAAGGCGCGCAGCGTCCGGTTGATGGTGGACAGGATCAAAATGCCGCCCGGCTTCAGGAGCCGCGAGGCCAAGGCGACGAAGCCCGGCACGTCAGGCACATGCTCGACGATCTCGAGCAGCAACACGACGTCGAAATTTTCATCCCTCTCGATCAGCTTTTCCGCTGTCGCCGCCTCGTAGCGGATGGCGAGCCCTTCCTGACCGGCATGACGCTGGGCCGCCCGAATATTCTCGGGAGCGGGGTCAATGCCGGTTACCTGCGCGCCAAGACGCGTCAATGGTTCCGCAACCAGCCCGCCGCCACAGCCGAGGTCGAGCACGCTGAGACCCATCAGCGGCGCGGGCGCGTTGGCGTCGCGGCCGAAATGGGCGGCGATCGAGTCGCGAATGAACCGCAGCCTTGTCGGGTTCAGGCGATGCAGCGGCGCGAACTTGCCCTTGCCGTCCCACCACTCGTCCGCGATCGCAGCGAAGCGATTGATTTCAGCCTGATCGAGCGTGGGGAATGGCGATGACATCGGCGCATTGGCGGGGGCACGGGGATTGCTGTCAACCGTGCCGCCGCACCAGATCACGATGACGTGGGGTTTACGCAACCCCAAGTCATAAACGTTCGATGCTAATATATTGAGCATGATGTTGTCCGAAAACCG
>JBKJVQ010000062.1:0-4316 GCA_046717125.1 Methyloligellaceae bacterium | reverse complement strand
AGATTTATCAGTTAGAGCACAAGATTGAGATGCAAGCCAGAACAATTCAGAAATTAAACAGAACGCTCGAGTCGCAGACTCTGATAATGAAAGGCTTTATCTCTGACATTAAAAATAAACACTGAATTTAAGCTGCTTGAGAGTCAGCGAAAACTCCATGGAATCTCTCCAGTGCGTGACATCAAAAAAGGGTGTCCATCTCGGACGCGGCGAAAAGGCCTTCACGCGGAGGAAGAGGGCGTAATGCGCCAATTTAGCTCGCGTTCAGCTTGCATCAGTGTGGGGAGCGACAATAATCGCTACGGTCGAAAAGGGGTGAGCCATGCGCCGCTCGGCTGTGTCTGTTCTGTGTTTACAGGCTCGCGTTGCCCGGCTCATGAACGAGACGCCTCGCTGGCGACAGGTGTGCCGCACAGGCGAGCTACCGCAGGACATCGCCGATGCGATTCGAGACGCCAAGGCTCCCGAAGAGTCCAAGGCTTTTGACCATGAATACGATGGCCGCGATCGTTCATACGGTTGAATAAGTTCGTCATGGCCGGGCTTGTCCCACGGCTTGATCTCAACAAACGTGTGAAGACGTGGATGCCCGGCACGGAGGCCGGGCATTACGCCAAGTGTTGCTACCTCGCATTACGGAACATGTGCTCCGGCGGGGTAATCTAACTCTCCAACAATCTCCGCGCGATCACTTGCGCCTGAATCTCGGCCGCGCCTTCGAAGATCGAGAGGATGCGCGCGTCACAGAGGACGCGGCTGACCGGATATTCCAACGCGAAGCCGTTGCCGCCATGGATCTGCAGCGCGTTGTCGGCGGCGGCCCAGGCGATGCGCGCGGCGAGCAACTTGGCCATGCCGGCCTCAAGATCGCAGCGGCGGCCCTGATCCTTCTCGCGCGCGGCATGATAGGTCAGTTGACGGACCATCATTATATCGGCCGCCATGGCGACGATCTTGTCGGACACGCGCGGGAAGGCGATCAGCTGCTTGCCGAATTGCACGCGCTCCTGCGCGTAGCGAAGAGCAAGGTCCATCGCGGCCTGGGCCACGCCGATGGCGCGGGCGGCGGTCTGGATGCGCGCCGCCTCGAAGGTCTGCATGAGCTGCTTGAAGCCCTGACCCTCCTCGCCGCCCAGAAGGCCGTCGCCCGCGACTTCGAACCCGTCGAAGGAAAGGTCGTATTCCTTCATGCCGCGATAGCCGAGCACCTCGATCTCGCCGCCGGTCAGCCCCTCGACGGGAAATGGCTCCTCGTCCGTGCCGCGCGGCTTCTCGGCGAGGAGCATGGACAGGCCCTTGTAGCCGGGCTCGTCCGGATTGGTGCGCGCGAGAACGGTCATGAGGTCGGCGCGGACGGGATGGGTGATCCAGGTCTTCTGGCCGGTGATCTTCCATGCGTCGCCGTCCTTGACGGCGCGGGTCTTGAGCGAGGCGAGGTCGGAGCCCGTGTTGGGTTCGGTGAAGACGGCCGTCGGCAGCACTTCGCCGGACGCGATGCGGGGCAGCCAAGCCTCCTTCTGCGCGTCGGTGCCGCCGTTCAGGATCAGCTCGGCGGCAATCTCGGAGCGCGTGCCGAGCGAGCCAACGCCGATATAGGCGCGGGAAAGCTCTTCGGAGACGACGCACATCGCCTCCTTGCCAAGGCCGAGCCCGCCATGCTCCTCGGGGATGGTCAGGCCGAACACGCCGAGATCGCTCATCTGCTGGATGATCTCGATCGGCACGTAGTCGTTGGCGAGGTGCCATTCATGCGCATGCGGCGCGACTTCGGCCTGGCCAAAGCGGCGCATCTCGTCGCGGATCTGCTCGAATGTCTCTTCAAGGCCGGCGTCGCCGAAAGTCGACGCGCCTTCCTGCTCGGCGATGAGCTGCGCGGCGCGGGCGCGGTTCTCCGTTGAATTGCCTTCGGCGATCAGATCGCCGACAGCTTGTTGGTACGTGGCGAGATCGTCCGTCGACAGACCGAGTTCCTGCGGGCGCACGATTTCGACCTGGCTCATGACGATGCCGCCGCCGATCTCGCCGAGCGCCTGGCCGACGCCGATCTGGACGAGCAGGGATTCAAGCTCGCCGAAGCGGCCTTCGCCTTCCATTCGCTCCGCATAGAGCGCCGCCTGACGCGCGGTCGCGACGAGCGTTGCCATCCAGGCGAGGCCGTGCGCCATGCGCTGCTCGCGCTCCAGCGCCTCGGCGTCGACCTTGCCGCCGGACGCCAGCTTTCCCGTGATAACTTCCTTGGCCCGAGCGAGCAGCGCTTCGGCGGCCTCCGCGGCTGCGGCCAGCCGCGCGTTCAGCGTGTCGTCGGAGCGGGTCTCGGCGGCGAGGCTCATTATTAGGAATCCATCTATTTCGCTGGGTCGGCTGCGGCAGGCATCATGCCTTGCCGCAACTATCCGCCGGTGGGGCTGAATTCAAGCCAGGCACCGTCACCCCGGCGAAAGCCGGGGTCCAGTGAAAACTGATAGACCGAGACCGCGCTGGATTCCGGCGTTCGGCGGAATGACGAAAATTCGCGGGTGTTCGCCGCTAACTCCGCATCGCGGCGGAGGCCTCAAGCACGTCTTCGAAGGTGCGCAAGCCCGTATGCGGCGCACTCACCAGCACGGCCATGTTGCCGGGACGGTGCTCGTTCTTCCACATGCGCATATGCGCCTTGGGGATCTGCTCCCAGGGAAGCACCTCAGACATGCAGGGATCGATGCGCCGCTCGACGACGAGCTTGTTGGCCTGGCTCGCCTGGTTGAGATTGGCGAAGTGCGAGCCCTGCAGGCGCTTCTGGTGCATCCAGAGATAGCGCGCGTCGAGCGTCAGGTTGTAACCCGAGGTGCCGGCGCAGATCACCACCATGCCGCCGCGCTTCACCACCTGGACCGATACCGGGATTGTCGCCTCGCCCGGGTGCTCGAACACCATGTCGACGTTCACGCCCTTGCCGGTGACGTCCCAGATTGCCTTGCCGAATTTGCGCATCTCCTTGAGCCACTCGTTGTACTCAGGGGAGCCGACTTTCGGCAATTGTCCCCAACAGTTGAAGTCCTTGCGGTTGATGACGCCCTTGGCGCCGAGCTGCATGACGAAGTCGCGCTTGTCGTTGTCCGAGACGACGCCGATCGCGTTGGCTCCGCTCGTCGCGCACAGCTGCACGGCGAAGGAGCCGAGACCTCCGGAGGCGCCCCAGACCAGCACGTTGTGGCCGGGCCTCAGCACGTGCGGGCGATGGCCGAACAGCATGCGGTACGCCGTCGCCAAGGTGAGCGTGTAGCAGGCCGATTCTTCCCATGTCAGATGCTTCGGCCGCTCGAGGAGCTGGCGGTCCTGGACGCGCGCGAACTGGGCGAAGCTGCCGTCAGGTGTCTCGTAGCCCCAGATGCGCTGCGAGGGCGAGAACATGGGGTCGCCGCCGTTACACTCCTCGTCGTCGCCGTCGTCCTGGTTACAGTGGATGACGACCTCGTCGCCAACCTTCCAGCGCTTCACCTTGGAGCCGACGGCCCACACGATGCCCGAGGCGTCGGAGCCGGCGATATGGTAGGGGTGCTTGTGCACGTCGGTGATCGGCGAGATAGGCGTCCCGAGCGATGCCCAGACGCCGTTGTAGTTGACACCCGCAGCCATCACCAGAACCAGCACGTCGTGACTGTCGAGCTCCCACGTGGGCAGCACCTCGACCTGCATGGCCTTATCAGGCTCGCCGTGCCGCTCCGCGCGGATCGCCCAAGCGTACATTTTTGCCGGCACATGGCCGAGCGGCGGGATCTCGCCGACCTCGTAAAGATCCTTGAGGTCGTTCGTGACCACTGCCGCGAGCGCTGCGTCGCTCATACTTAAACTCCTCGACTCCGGTCGCCTTCCCCTAGCGCCGTCGTGTTGCACTGCTGCAAATGCTCCGACGCCGCCGCAAGCAATGCAAGGGGTACTTTTGCATTGCAACATTAATCTTGACGCGCCGCCGAACGGCAAAGTTCCCTGGCCGATTGAAACCCCTTTGCCACCCTAACGTTAATTCTCCGGTCAGCTTAGTCCCCAACAGCGGCGGACCGGAACGAACAGCAACACAACGCAAGAGGAAATGACCATGAAAGGCATTACGACGAAGCTATTGGCGGGCACTGCGCTCGCGCTGGTCCTGGCCGTGGGCGATCTCAACGCCCAGGGTGGTGGCGGTGGTGGCGGCGCACAACCGGCGGCGCCTTCTGCCGGCGCCGGCGGTGAAAGCGGAGCTGGCGGCCAGCCAGCGCCGGGTGGCGCGCCTGGCGCCGAGGGTGGTGCGGGCTCGCAGGCCGGGGGCGGCGGCGAAGCTGGCGGCCAGCCTGCTC
>JBKJVQ010000061.1:0-2812 GCA_046717125.1 Methyloligellaceae bacterium | reverse complement strand
GGCGACAAAGCGCCCCAGCGCCAGCTCATCGCCGATCTGGTCGCGCTGCAGTACCGGCGCAACGACGCCAATTTCATTCGCGGATCGTTCCGTGTACGGGGCGATACGATCGAGTTGTGGCCGGCGCATCTGGATGACAGAGCCTGGCGCATTTCGCTGTTCGGGGACGAGATCGAGAGCGTGGTCGAGTTCGATCCGCTGACGGGCCGCAAGACAGACGAACTCGGCTTCGTGAAGCTATACGCCAACTCGCATTACGTGACGCCGCGCCCGACGCTGAAACAGGCGATACGCAGCATGAAGGAAGAGCTGAAGATGCGGCTCGGCGAGCTGAACGCGGCGGGGCGGCTGCTCGAGGCGCAGCGGCTGGAGCAGCGCACGATCTTCGACATGGAGATGATCGAGGCGACCGGCTCCTGCGCCGGCATCGAGAACTATTCGCGCTATCTCACGGGGCGCAATCCCGGCGAGCCGCCGCCTACACTGTTTGAATATCTGCCCGACAACGCGCTCGTGTTCGTGGACGAGAGCCATGTCACGATCCCGCAGATCGGCGCGATGTTCAAAGGCGACTTCCGCCGCAAGTCGACGCTGGCTGAATACGGTTTTCGCCTGCCCTCCTGCATGGACAACCGGCCGATGCGCTTCGAGGAATGGGACGCGATGCGCCCTCAGACCATGTATGTCTCCGCGACCCCGCAGGCCTGGGAGCTGAACCAGACGCAAGGGACGTTTACGGAGCAGGTGATCCGCCCGACCGGGCTGATCGACCCGCCGGTGCTGGTGCGGCCCGCGCGCGATCAGGTCGACGATCTGCTGGACGAGATTCGTCAGACCACGACGCAAGGGTACCGCGTGCTGGTGACGACCCTGACCAAGCGCATGGCGGAGGACCTGACCGAATATCTGCACGAGCAGGGTATCCGCGTGCGCTACATGCATAGCGATGTCGAGACGCTGGAGCGCATCGAGATCATCCGCGACCTGAGGCTCGGTGTGTTCGACGTGCTGATCGGCATCAATCTCCTGCGCGAAGGGCTGGACATCCCGGAATGCGCGCTGGTCGCGATCCTCGATGCGGACAAGGAAGGGTTCCTGCGCTCCGAGACATCACTGGTCCAGACCATCGGCCGGGCGGCGCGCAATATCGACGGCAAGGTCCTTCTGTATGCGGATCATGTCACCGGCTCGATGGAGCGGGCCATGGCCGAGACCGACCGGCGGCGCGAGAAGCAGCTCGCCTATAACGAAGAGCACGGCATTACGCCGGAAAGCGTCAAGCGGCACATCGGCGACATCATGTCGTCCGTGTACGAGCGCGACCATGTGCTGGTCGACGCCGGTACGGGCTTCGCGGAAGGCGGCCAGGCGACGATCGGCCACAATCTTGACGCCGTCATCGCCGACATGGACAAGCGCATGCGGGCCGCCGCGGCCGATCTCGAATTCGAGGAGGCGACGCGCCTGCGCGACGAGGTGCAGCGCCTGCGCGCCACCGCGCTGGTGCTGGCGGACGATCCGCTGGCGCGCCAGCGCGAGGTTGAGATCGGCGTGATCGGCAGAAACTATGCGCCACCGTCGGTCGGCGAGATCGACGCGGACGACACGCCGCGGGAGGGGGCGCACCTGGCGCAGCGCCAGGCGGCTTACGACCCGATGACCCGCCCCCACAAACCGACGCTGGACGAGATGGGCCCGCACAACCGCGAGATTTCGTTGGGCGCGTTCGCCAAGACCAACCGCCGCCCGTCAAGGGCCGGCCTCCCCGGAACGACGGCGGTCAAGGGGAAGCGCGGCCGAAAGCGTTAGCTGGACGGAAGAAAAGTTGCGGAAGCCTAATCGCGGACCCGCTCGTCGCCCTTGTCGTCGCCGCGCGCGTCGCCCTCGTCGCGGGTTTCGGGGCCCATGTCCTCGCCGGTCATGGGATCGTTTTCGGGCGTGCGCTGCTGGCGCTCGGCTTCCTCGGGCGATTTGTGCTCACGCTTGTCGTCGGGGACGAGCGGCGGCTTGGGAATCGTCATCTGCTTTGAGTCCTCAACCGGCGAAGTCCCGGATTCGCTACGCTTCATCCGGGACTGCCGTCGCTACGTATCGCTCTGTCGGGCGCCTTGGCGGCGTGTGTTCTGCTCGATCGCATCCTCCTGCGCCTCGCCTTCGTGGCGGCCCTTGTCCGCGACGTCTTCAGATGGCGTGGGCTTCCTGTCGTGCTTCGACGAATCCGGGCGCGGCGGACCCTTTTTCGATTGCTGCTCTCTGGGAATGCCTGGTTTGGGCGTCGTCATGGTTCATCCTCCTCCTGGTCTGATGAAACCGGTATGCATTGAGGCCGGTTCCCCGGCCCCGTCGGGAAGGCCACTGAAATCAAGAAAAGCCCCGCCATTCATCCCCCGTTCACTCCTCAAACAGTAATTTTGCCGCAAACGGCGGGACAATTCCGCCAGAGCAGATGCCGAAGAACCTGACACGGGGTGTGGAAGCGGTTTTCGGGCGACATCGCGCTCAAATCGTTGAATCCGATCGCGTTCATGACTCGGATTTTGTCCGGAGCATCGCGATCCGAGCCTTGAGTAGAGCGTAGGCATCGCGACGGGCTGCGCGCCCGCCGTATTCCGGAGGGACCCAACATGTCGAAAACTTTGTTCAGATCGCTGTCCGCAGCAATCGCATTGCTGGTCGCCGCGGCTTTCTCGCAGCCGGCGGAAGCCGGCCGACGTCATCACCATCATCACGGAGGCAGTGCCGGGGCCCTCATTGGCGGCCTGGCGGTTGGCGCCATCATCGGCGGCGCGGCGGCGCCCCGGCGGGGGATGGT
>JBKJVQ010000060.1:0-2551 GCA_046717125.1 Methyloligellaceae bacterium | reverse complement strand
CCGGGTGCATGATTCCGCGCGGCGGCGCGCGCCTGGGCGACCGCATTTGCGTGACCGGCACCATCGGCGACGCGGCGCTGGGCCTTTCCCTCAGGCGCGGCGATCACCCGCCCTGGGCCGCGCGCATGCCCCAGGCTGAGCAGGATGAGCTCATGGACCGCTATCTCCACCCGCGCCCGCGCCTTGCAGTCGGCGAAGCCCTGCGCGAGCACGCCAGCGCTGCCATGGACATCTCCGACGGCCTCGCCGGCGATCTCGCCAAGATGATGCGCGCGAGCGGAACCTTGGGAGTGGTCGACCTCGGTGCCATCCCGCTCTCGCCCGCGGCTCGGGCCGCCCTGGCGAGCGAGCCCCGCCTCATCGACGATCTCGTCACCGGCGGGGACGATTACGAAATCCTTTGCACCGTTCCGGACGAGCGCGTCGCGAGCTTTCTCGAGAAGAGCGCCAGGGCGGGAGTGGATGCCGCGGTGATCGGCACGGTGGAAGGCGGAGACGGGCAAGCGGTCTTCCGGGACGGCGATCGGCAGCACAGCTACGAGCGCGGCTCCTTCAGCCATTTCTGATCCGGCGCGGCCGCTAACCGTGTCTCGCTAAAAAGTCGGCGCAACACATCGCGAGGCCGCGCTATCCGTTGCGCGGCAAAGAAAAGTTTGGCAGTAGGGCGGCATCTCTGGGGCTGGCGCCGGCTGATGGCGCGCTTTTCGCGCGCCCGCCGGTTTGGCTTGGCCCGTCCTCGACGGCAACAAGGACGGCATAATGACGACCGCACTCGTTCTCATCATTCTCGGCGGCCTGCTTTCGATCGCCTATGGCCTGTGGGCCATCAACGACGTCATGAAGCGCGATGCTGGCACCCAGCGCATGCAGGAGATCGCCAGCGCCATCGCCGAGGGCGCCCAGGCCTATCTTCGCCGCCAATACCTGACCATCAGCATCGTCGGGATCATCCTGTTCGTCCTCCTCACCTATCTCCTCGGCTGGCAGGTCGGCGTCGGCTTCCTCATCGGCGCGGTACTCTCCGGAGCCGCCGGCTTCATCGGCATGAACGTGTCGGTGCGCGCCAACGTGCGCACGGCGCAGGCGGCGACCGTGTCCCTCGGCGGCGGCCTCGACGTCGCCTTCAAGTCGGGCGCGGTGACCGGGATGCTGGTCGCCGGTCTCGCCCTCCTCGGCGTCGCCATCTACTACACCTTTCTGACGCGGGGCTTGAACCTGCGGCTGACGAACGGGACCGAGACGCGCACGATCATCGACTCCCTGGTCGCGCTCGGCTTTGGCGCCTCCCTCATCTCGATCTTCGCCCGCCTCGGCGGCGGCATCTTCACCAAGGGCGCCGATGTCGGCGGCGATCTCGTCGGCAAGGTCGAAGCAGGCATTCCCGAAGACGACCCGCGCAACCCGGCGACCATCGCCGACAACGTCGGCGACAACGTCGGCGACTGCGCCGGCATGGCGGCCGACTTGTTCGAGACCTATGCGGTGACCATCGTCGCCACCATGGTGCTAGCGGCGATCTTCTTCGCCGGGCAGCCGGCGATGGAGACGATGCTCATCTACCCGCTCGCCATCGGGGCCGTGTGCATCGTGACCTCGATCATCGGCACCTTCTTCGTCAAGCTCGGGCAGAACCAGTCGATCATGGGCGCCCTCTACAAGGGCCTCATCGCCACCGGGGTTCTGTCGATCGCGGCGATCGCGCTCGTCAACTTCGTGTTGTTCGGCGGCTTCGGGGCGCAGTTCCGTCCCGGCGGCGGCTCCGCCGCCTTCACGTCGGGCGACCTGTTCTGGTGCGCCGTCGTCGGCCTCGGCATCACCGCCCTCATCGTAGTGATCACGGAATACTACACGGGCACCAACTTCCGCCCGGTGAAGTCCATCGCCGCGGCCTCGGTGACCGGCCACGGCACCAACGTCATCCAGGGTCTCGCGGTCTCTCTCGAATCCACGGCCCTCCCGGCTCTCGTCATCGTCGCCGGCATCATCATCACTTACAGCCTTGGCGGCCTGTTCGGCATCGCTATCGCGGTGACGGCGATGCTGGGGGTGGCCGGGTTCATCGTGGCCCTCGACGCCTTCGGGCCGGTGACCGACAACGCCGGCGGCATCGCCGAGATGGCGGGTCTGCCCAAGGAGGTGCGCAAGTCCACCGACGCCCTCGATGCGGTCGGCAACACCACCAAGGCCGTGACCAAGGGCTACGCCATCGGCTCCGCCGGCCTCGGCGCCCTGGTGCTGTTCGCCGCCTACACGTCGGACCTCAACTATTTCATCCAGAACTCCAACCAGTATCCCTACTTTCGCGGCGTGCAGGTCGATTTCTCGCTTGCCAACCCCTACGTGGTCGTAGGCCTTCTGCTCGGCGGGCTGATCCCTTACCTGTTCGGCGGCATCGCCATGACCGCCGTCGGTCGTGCAGCAGGCTCGATCGTCGAGGAAGTGCGCAAGCAGTTCCGCGAAGATCCCGGTATCATGGCCGGCACGTCGAAGCCGAACTATGCCCGCGCTGTGGACCTCCTGACCAAGGTGGCGATCAAGGAAATGATCATTC
>JBKJVQ010000059.1:0-34843 GCA_046717125.1 Methyloligellaceae bacterium | reverse complement strand
ACCCGACCCTGCGACCGGGGCACGCGTGACGCCAATCTATCAGACGACGTCTTATGTGTTCGACGACGCCGATCATGCCGCGGCGCTGTTCAATCTCGAAGTGTTCGGGAACATCTATTCTCGCATCATGAATCCGACGCAGGCCGTGCTCGAGGAGCGCATGGCGGCGCTCGAAGGCGGAACGGCGGCTCTCGTCGTCGCATCGGGCCACGCCGCGCAGCACCTTGCGTTTCACACGCTGTTGCAGGCGGGAGACGAATTCGTATCGGCGCGACAGCTTTACGGCGGGTCGGTTAACCAGTTCAGCCAAGCCTTCGCGAAATATGACTGGCATGTACGCTGGGCCGACGCGACCGACCCGGAAAGTTTCCGCGCGGCGCTCAGTCCGCGGACGAAAGCGCTTTTCATCGAGTCGGTAGCCAATCCGGGCGGTATCGTCACGGATATCGCCGCCATCTCCCCTATTGCAAAAGAGGCGGGCGTTCCGCTGATCGTCGACAACACGCTTGCCACACCGTATCTGTGCCGTCCGGCCGAGCACGGGGCGGACATCGTCATCCATTCGCTGACAAAGTTCCTAGGAGGGCACGGGAATTCGGTCGGCGGCGTGATCGTCGACTGCGGCTCGTTCGACTGGATGGCAAGCGGGAAATACCCCTCTCTGTCCGAACCCAGCCCTTCCTATCACGGCATAAGACTGGCCGAGACGTTCGGCAATTTCGCCTTCGCCATCGCCGCGCGCGTACTGGCCCTGCGCGATCTCGGACCGGCCATCGCGCCGATGAACGCGTTCCTCATTCTTACGGGAATCGAGACGCTGCCCCTGCGCATGCGCCGGCATTGCGACAATGCGCTGGAGGTTGCGACCTGGCTGAAAGGCCACAGCCAGATCGCGTGGGTCAATTATGCAGGGTTGCCGGACAGCCCGTTCAAACCGCTCGCCGACAAATACTGCCCGAACGGCGCGGGCGCGGTGTTCACGTTCGGACTCAAGGGCGGATACGATGCGGGGGTGCGGCTCGTGTCGAGCGTGGAGCTTTTCAGCCATCTCGCCAATATCGGCGACACGCGCAGCCTCATCATCCATCCCGCTTCGACGACGCACCGTCAGTTGACGGATGAGCAGCGATCCCGTGCGGGCGCTGGGCCCGATGTCGTTCGATTGTCCATCGGTCTGGAGGATGCCCCGGACATCATCGCCGATCTGGAGCAGGCTCTGGCGCAGATCTGACGAGACTACCGTGATACGCGTCCCATATTCCACGAATGCCAGACCGCCGCGCAGAACAGCGCGACCGCGCCGGCCTGATGCACCAGGGCCGGGCCGATCTGGGCACCAGAGAGCACGGTCGCAATGCCGAGTGAAATCTGCAGGGTCACCAGGGCCAGCAGCTCCAGCGCGCTCGCCCGGATCGCGTCGTCTCCGTAACGCCTCAACGCGACCGCGGCGTGCGCAACGATCATGGCCGCGACCAGATAGCCGAGCATCCGATGCACGAATTGCGCGGTGAGCGGATTCTCGGTCAGGTTCGACAGGACCGGTGACAGTTCCCAAAGGCCGTCGGGAACGATGCGACCCGCCATCAGCGGCCAGGTATTCGATGCAAGTCCCGCATCCAGCCCAGCGACGATTCCACCCGCGGCGATCTGCAAGAAGATAAGGACGAGCACGGCGATCGCTCCCCTGCTCCCGCGCGACAATTGGAACGAGGCGCGTGCGCCAATCGTCATCGCGAGCCACAGCGCATAGCCCAGGATGATGAAGGCGAGGCACAGATGCGCCGTCAGCCGGTACTGGCTGACGTCCACACGGCCGACCAGACCGCTCGTCACCATCCACCAGCCAAGCGCGCCCTGCGCGCCGCCCAGAACGAACAGGATCAGCGCGCGGCCGGCCTCCGCGCCGCGTAGTCGTCCCGTCAACCAGAAGAAAAGGAACGGGACAAGGAAAACCACGCCGATCAACCGACCGAGCAGCCGATGACTCCATTCCCACCAATAGATGGTCTTGAACGCATCGAGGCTCATCCCCCGATTGATCTTTTGATATTCCGTCGTCTGACGGTATCGCTCAAGCTCGGCTTGCCAGTCGGCCTCGTTGAGCGGCGGAAGAACTCCGGTAATCGGCTTCCATTCGGTAATCGAAAGTCCGGATTCGGTCAGGCGTGTCGCGCCGCCGACAAGGATCATCGCGCAGACCAGCGCCACGATCGCGTACAGCCAGATTCTGACGGGGGTCAGGTTTGGCGGGGGTGCGGCGACCGGCTCGACATGACCGATGATTGTGGCGTCCATGTCGGGAACCTAGCCGCGCGATCCGCATCGGGGCAATGTCTCACAGGCGCACGCCTTACCGCACCGCGCGCAATTCGTCCGGAGCCATACGATGAGCCCGTCGTTCCGCAAATTAATCGGCAGCATCGTATTGCTGGCGGGCCTCGCAACCTATCTTGTCATTGTCCTGAGCATAGCGCAGGGCCGCATACTCCAGGCGCATTGGGCGCTGCAGTTCCTGTTCTTCGTTACGGCCGGACTGATCTGGGTGTGGCCCGCGGCCTGGCTGATCAAGTGGATGCAGAACGGGAGGCAGGATTAGCTGGCGTCGACCCGCCGGAATCCATTCCACAGCGCGAACGGCGCGCCGCCCAGATAGAGCCGCGTGAAGTCGAGCGACTGGTAATCTCCGTTGAGCGAAACGCGCGGCAGCGCGGTCAGATGATCGCGGTGCTCGGGATAGAGCATGCCCTTCCGCGTCGTGACCGCCGTCTCAAATCCCAATTCCTTCGCGACCGCGAAATCGCGGGACGCGGCGCTTCCAGCATCGCCGTAGGGGTAGCTCAGATGGCGCAGCCGCATTCCAAGCTCGCCTTCGAGCCTGTCGGCGCTTTCGGCCATTTGCCGGGCCGCCGCCTCCCGCGTCAGCTTGGCGACGGCGTAATGACCCGCCGTGTGCGCGCCGATCGTCACGAGCGGATCGGCCGCGAAGTTGCGCAGCGACTCCCAGTCCATGATCAGATCGCAGCACATCGCTTCCATATCGACGCTGTATCTGGATGCGATCTCGCGCATCATGGCGCGCTGTTCGTCCTCGGGCATCGCACGCAGCCTCCAGTAGATCGCCTCAAAGCAGGTCCATTTTTGCTCAGTCGTCGCCGCTGCGTATCGGACCTCGCCGTCGCTCCACGGGACGACGATCTGATCGGCTCTGTCGATCGCGGCTTCCAGCGCCAGCCACCAGAGCTCGCCCCCTCCATCCGGAAAATCGGTGGGCACATACACCGTGATCGGAGCTTCGTGCTTTCGAAAAACGGGCAGCGCATATTCGGCGTTATCAGCGATAGCCGTCGTCGAGGGTGAAGCAGGCGAACCGACCGCCCTGCCCGGTTCTCAGGCGTGTCGCGGCTTCGTCTAGCGTGACGATGTCGAGCCCTGCTTGCCTCGTCTGCTCGAGCACGGCATCGAGAAATTCCGGCGTGACCTCAAGAATTCCGTTCGGCGCAAAGGGTTTGGCTCGCGCTGGTCGCACATTGTGCAGCGTGAAGATCAGACCGGCGCCGCGGCTGAACGGCTCGATGAGCCGGTGCGCACCGCTGTGCAGCAGCAGCGACATGCTCGTGCGGAAGAGCTCCGGCCGACCCATCTCAACTCTCCCGATCGCCATCAAGAATTAACCGCCGAATGCGATCTTTCCCCTGCACCCTCCGTAGTGTGGCAAGCCAACCTTGCTGAACGCTTGACGGAGCGGCGATTGTTTCGGAAGGCAGGATCTCGCTTAATGGCCTTTTGCACCTCAAGTTTTTCAGAGTCCGAAGTCGCCGGCGTGGCGCGTTGCCGGCTGGTACCGATCAATGTCGAGACGAGCGCGGGACCGGTGCGCCTGTCATGCCACACCGACATCGGCTTGCTCGAACCCGTCTGGCGGCGTCTGGAGCAGGTCTCCCGAAGCAGCTATGCCCAGACTTTCGCCTGCGCAAAGGCCTGGTCCGAGCATGTGCTCCTGCCGCGCGGATCGGAGCCGGTCGCAATTGTCGGTTCGAGCCCGAATGGCGCGACGTTGTTCATCTGGCCGTTTCAGTCCGAAAGTGTCATGGGACAGCGCGTGCTGCACTGGCTCGGTCAGGATCACAATAACTACAATATGGGACTGTTCGAACCCGGTTTCGCGCAGCGCCTGACCGCGGCCGACATGAAGCGTCTGGTGGCCGAATCGGGACGCACAGCCGGTGCGGGCGCGCTTCTCCTGACCGGGCAGCCCAAAATTTGGGATGACGCGACCAACCCATTCTCCCTGCTGCGCGCACAATCGGCAGCGAATTCCGGCCATGCCGTCCAGCTGGCCGAAGATTTCGAAGCGCTGTACCAGTCGCATTTTTCCGGCCGTTCACGATCGGCTCTGAAGCGCAAGGAAAAGAGGCTCGGTGAAATCGGGCCGGTCAAATATGGATGGGCGCAGGCAGACGAAGATCGGGTGCGCCTTCTCGATATCTTCTTCGCCCAGAAGACCGAGCGCTTTTCCGAGCTTGGTCAGAACGATGCATTTGCCGAGACCGGATACCGGAACTTCTACCGTGCGCTCGCACGCCTGCCTGGAAGCGACCCGGCGCACTTGCATGTCGGCTACATAGAGGTCGGCGAGGTCGTCGCGGCCACCTTCTGCGGGACACTGCACCAGGATCGCTTTGTGGTTCTTTTTTCGTCGCTCGCGGAGGGCGAGGAGCTGCGCAAAGGTTCGCCCGGCGCACTGCTCATCAGTCACCAGATTTCCGACATGTGCGCCCGCGGCGCGCGGCTCTACGACATGGGCGCCGGTTTCGGACGTCACAAATCGGATTGGTGCGATGTCGAGCAGTCGCTGTTCGACTGCATGCTCCCGATCGGCGCGGCCGGCACATTCATCACCGCGCCGGCTGCGGTCAAGGGAGTCCTGAAGCGGATCGTAAAGAACGACCCGCGTCTCTGGGCGCTGTATGAGGGTCTGCGCCGGCGCCTCTACGGCCGAGACGACAACCAAGCCTCGTCGGCATAGAAGCCGCGTTGCTGTGGTTCAGTCCGCGGCTTGGCCGTCTTGGCGTCTACCAGAGCATGATGCTGAAAAAGCCTGGCCCGGACTTGATCCGCGGTGCGTAGCGGTTTCGCACTACATCATGCTCAACGGGATCAATCACGTTTATGACTTGGGGTTACGTAAACCCTAAGTCATCATGATCTAGAAGGAGGCGGCGCGGTTGCCGAAATCGAAGCTTCCAAACTTTTTGCGATGCGGCCGCGACTTGTCGTAGACGGCGACGAGCCGGCCTTTCTCCGCCAGTTTTTGAACCGCCGGATCGTCCGAATCCACTGACGCTCCGCCCGCGCTGCCGCACACGACCACGGTCTGTGGCGCATCGTCCCCAAGGATATCGATGAACGATTCGAGCGTGGACGAGTCCGCGTGCAACACGGTCGCGTCGTAAGCGCCGCCGAGAGCCTCGAGCACGCGGGGCAGTTCTTCTATGCTTACCTTGTCGCTCTGACCGGTCAGACCGCCGCCCGCGCAGATCACCTGCACGGCGCTCTTGGGATCGACCCTGATAATATCTTCAAACTCCGACGAACCGGCGACGAGATCGTAGTAGCCGGGCGTGCGCGGCATCCTGAGCTGCGATGCGAGCGATGACGAAGCGCGGCTCAGATCGACAAGGATTACCGACCGCCGGGGAGTCGCCAGGTTGCGTGCGATCTCGATCGCATCCATTGCCGCGTCCGACCCGCGCGATGCCGCAATTAGCACCTGCAGCGGTTTGAGGCGCGCAAGCCTGAGCTGAATCTGCGTCATGACAGCATCAAGCGATCTCAGGCGCGGCGCAGGAACATCACGGATGGGCTCCGCCTGCTCTTCCGCCGTGGCGGGTTCGATGTCCTGGGGCTCCGGAACAACGCGGCGCGCGGGCAACAGGCTGGCCCCGGAGACGCGCTTTTCGATCTGTTCGGGCACCTTCGGGCTCAGCAATGCCCGCGCCAGCACGACCGCGGCGCTGAGCAGTAGCGCAACGGCCGTGATGAGCATGGTAAGTGGCGCCTTCTTGGGGAATGACGGCGTGCTGGACGCGTGCGCGCGCGAAATGATCGTGGCATTGGACGGCAGAGCGCCGAGATCGCCACGCGCGCTGCCATCGCGGTAGCGGGCGAGATACGATTCGAGCAGATCGCGATTGGCCTTGGCTTCGCGCTCCAGCGCCCGCAGTTTGATCTCGTCCTCGCCGGAGTCCGCCGCTTGCGACTTTAATTCGTTTAGGCTGTTGCGCAACGAGGTTTCCCGTGCGCCCGCGATTTGCGCCTCGTTCTCAAGACTCTGAATGACCTTCCGGGCTTCGTTCCGGATCTGGGTGCGCACATCCGCGAGCTCGGACGAAAGCTGCCGCATGCGCGGATGCCCCGACTTGAGAGTCGCCGAAAGTTCGGCAAGCTGGCGCTGAACCTGCACGCGCTGCTCCAGCAGGCGGCCGATCGTCTCGGACTTGAGCACGTCAGACGCCGAATCGACGTCGCCCTTTGACTTCAGCATTTCCCGGATCAGCCTGGCGCGCGCCTCGGCCTCGGAGCGCTGCGCCTTGGCGACGATGATCTGGCTGTTGAGTTCGGAAAGCTGCTGCGTGTTCAGTGTGACGTTGTTGGTGCCGGCATACAGCCCCTGTTTCGACCGGAACTGTCCGGCTTTCTCCTCCGAATCCGCAACCTTGACGCGCAGTTCATCGATCTGGCGCGCCAGCCAATCGCTGGCTCCGCTCGTTCGCGACGACACTTCCTGGCGCTGCCAGTCGATATAGCGCGCGGCCAACTCGTTCGCGGCCTTCGCCGCCACTTCCGGAGTGCTGGACGTGAACTCGATCACGATCACCCGCGATTTCGGAACCTGAAAGACCGAGAGCTCCTCCCGGAACGCGTTTACCACGCGTTCTTCGACATCCTTGTCCGAAGGCTTCCTGGCCAGACCGACGCCGATGAGCAGACGCTTGAACAGGCCGGGCATCGCACGGTTGAATATCGGATTCTTTGCAAGATCGAGTTCGCGCGCCACTTCGACGGAGAGGTCGCGTGACAGGAGCACCTGAACCTGGCTCTCCACTGCTTCCTGATCGAGCAGGACTTGCCGCGTTTCGTCCTTGGCCACCGCTGGACGCGTGAACGCGGACTCTTCGTGCTCGATCAGCACGCGCGATTCGGAGGAGTATTTCGGAGTGAGGGACGACAGGAACACATAGCCCAGCACGCCTGCCGTCAGCGTGATGGCGAGGATGCGGTAGCGGCTCCGCCACAGGGCCGAGCCCAGGGCCGCGATGTCGATATCATCCTGCGGCGCTACGCGGTCGCTGTAACTCATGATTCCTACTCGATACACGTTACTTCGCCCCCGGAGTTAACACGAGCGCGGTAACCAAACACTTAAACCATTTCCTCAAGTGAAACGGCCGCTTAGCCTTTGTTAACCTTAACCCGCCACTATCGTTCGCAGGTGCGTGGGCGGGTTGGATTGTCATGTGGATCAGAGCTGTTATTGCCGCCGTCGCGCTCGGATGCCTGCTTTCCGGCTGTAAGACAGCAGGCTATTTCGCTCATGGCGGCGGTTTTCACCGGGCGTCTGTCGGGCCGATGCAGCTCTTCGCGCCGAACAGCGCCTATGAGCTCGACAGTGGCGACAAGCTGCGAATTACGGTATTCGGCTAGGAGACGCTGTCGCGTTCGTATACGGTTGACAGCTCGGGCTACGTCGCGATGCCCTTGATCGGCCCGGTAAGGGCGCGTGGAGTGTCGACAGTCACCCTCAGCAAGCGGATTGCCGCCCTTCTGAACCAGAATGTCTTGAAGGACGCGGAGGTTACCGTCGAGGTCGAGACCTATCGTCCATTTTTCATCCTCGGCGAAGTCAGGCAGCCAGGCCAATTCGCTTTTGTACCCGACATGACGGTGGAGACCGCCGTCGCCATTTGCCGGCGGCTTCACCGAGCGTGCAAACGAACGGCGCGTCCGCCTGACGCGTCGCATGGGCCCGGATCAAGTGACTATGATCGTTTCGCCGCTCGTTCCCGTGTTTCCGGGCGATACGATCTATATCCTCGAACGCTTTTTCTAGCCTGAGTCAGAGTTTTGAAAACCGCGTTGAGTCCGCTTCGCATACTCCACGTCCTGCGCGCGCCCGTGGGGGGACTGTTCCGCCATGTCGTGGACCTCGCGCTGGCGCAGACCCATGCGGGCCTTGCTGTCGGCGTCGTCTGCGACAGCCGCACTGGCAGCACCGCAACAGAGGCTGTACTGGCGCGGCTCGGCGAACAGATCGCGCTCGGCGTCCATCGCGTCGCGATGAGCCGCAATATCGGCTGGCGCGACCTGACGGCTTACCGAAACGTTCTTCGGCTGGCGCGGGCCCACACCATCGAAATCGTACACGGCCATGGCGCCAAAGGCGGCGCCTATGCACGATTGGCCGGACGCGCACTCAAGCGCTCGGATACCGGCGTCCGCGTCTATTACACCGCGCATGGCGGTAGTCTTCATTACAGCCGCGCGTCAGTTCATGGACGTCTCTATCTCGATCTCGAACGGCGACTCGCGCAGGATACGGACGGGCTGATTTTCGAGAGTGAATTCGGCGCCCGGACGTTCGCCGAGAAGGTCGGACGCGTCGACGTCGCCATGCGGGTAATCCCGAACGGAGTCGGCAAGGGCGAATTTTACGAAACGCTGGTCGCCGACACCGCGGCCGATTTCGTTTTCGTGGGCGAGCTGCGTCGTTTAAAGGGCGTCGACGTGTTGCTCGACGCGCTGGCGATCGTGTCGTCCCGCCGCCCCGTGAGCCTCGCCATCGTCGGCGCAGGCCCGGACGAGGCGTTATTCGCAAGACAGGCCCGACGCCTCAAGCTCAAATCGTCGGTCAGTTTTCTCGGCGTGCGGCCTGCTCGCGTTGCTTTCACACGCGGCAGGTGCCTCGTCGTGCCCTCTCGCGCCGAGTCCTTTCCCTATATCGTCCTGGAAGCCGGCGCGGCTTCGCTGCCGATGATCGCCAGCGATGTCGGCGGCATCCCCGAGATCGCGGGACCGGTGAGCGGCATGCTTGTGCAACCGAAGGATCATGTCCAGCTTGCGGGGCGCCTCGACGATTTTCTGTCCGATCCGATCCCCTTCATCGAGCGCGCGCAAATTCTCCAGAGACGCATCGCACAATACTTCACCATCGACGCCATGGCGCGTCAGGTCGACGATTTCTACGGATCTGACCTCGCCTCGCAGCCCCGCCTCTGAACAAGCCGTTTACCATGACTTCGATCGGGGGTTCCGCAGCCGGCATCCTTAAACGATCTTCAGCGGATTCTGTGGCATTCGACAGGAAGGACGCGCCCGCGAGTATCGCCTGCGGGATGTGTGTCCATGCACAACTCCGGATCGCGCCATGTCCGACACGCTGCATACCCCGCGCTCGCCGCTGACCGCCGCGACCACGCACGTTCCCAACGCCGGATTCGATCGCCGCACAACGCCCCGTCCACGGCTTGCGGAATTTCGCGTCGGTGCGTCCCGCAGCCTGATCTCGCCGCGCGTTCTGGCGGGGCTGGTCCGACTGACGGAACTCGCCATCGTGGCCTTGCTCGGTTACCTCATTCATCTCGCGTATGTCGCCGACACCTGGACACTGAACCTGATCTACGGTTCAGCCTGCCTGGTCGCCGGTGCGACGATCGTCGTGTTGTTTCAATGATCGGGCTCTACAACACCCCAGCCTTCACGCATTTTCCGCGCAGCTTCGCGCGCATCACGGTCGCCTGGTCGATGATGTTCGCCGCGCTGACCATGATCGCGTTCCTCGTCAAGATGGGCGATGAGTTTTCGCGTGTCTGGCTCGCGACCTGGTATAGCTCTGGCTTCATCGCAATCGCCGCCTTTCGACTGTTCCTCTCGGGGAGCGTGCCCTGATGGGCCCGGACCGGGCGGCTCGATCGGCGCGCCGTGATCGTCGGGGGCGGCACCGCCGGAGCGGAGCTGATCCGGGCACTGGAAGCCTCACCCGAAACCGACATCCGCATCTGCGGCGTGTTCGACGACCGCGGCGACGGGCGAGTGGCTCGCACGGTCGGCGGTTATCCGCTTCTCGGCAACGTCGACGAACTTGTGGAATTCGGACGCAACTCGCGTGTCGATCTTCTGATCGTCACGCTGCCGATCGCTGCGGAAAGCCGTCTGCTGCAGCTCTTCAAGAAGCTCTGGGTGCTACCGGTCGACATACGTCTGTCGGCCCATTCAAATACGCTGCGGTTCCGCCCCCGCACCTATTCCTATATCGGCAATGTTCCGTTTATCGACGTTCTCGATCGTCCAATCGCGGATTGGGACTTTGTCGCGAAATGGATTTTTGACAAGACCGTCGCGCTGGCGAGGATCGTGCTGCTCTTGCCGCTGTTTCTTCTGATCGCCCTTGCCGTCAAGCTGGACAGCAGGGGTCCCGTTCTGTTCCGGCAGAAGCGCTACGGCTTCAACAACGAGCGGATCGACGTCTACAAATTCCGTTCGATATATGTCGACCAGACCGATCACCGGGCGAGCAAGCTCGTCACGAAAAACGATCCTCGGGTCACGCGCGTCGGTCGCTTCATCCGCAGGACAAGCCTCGACGAGCTGCCGCAGCTTTTCAACGTGCTGAAAGGTGAATTGTCACTGGTTGGTCCTCGTCCGCATGCGGACCAGCTCTATCACGACGTTGTCGACGGCTATTACGCCCGCCATCGCGTAAAGCCCGGCATCACGGGATGGGCGCAGGTCAATGGCTGGCGCGGTGAAACCGACACGAGCGAGAAGATCCACCGCCGCGTCGAGCATGACCTCTACTACATCGAGAGCACGGCTGTCCTGCATGACGCGCGAGACGGCGCGGCAATCAGCAGGTCCGGACTGCGGACCCTCGGCCATCTGTTTGTCTGGATCACCGTCCTCAGCGGGTTCCTCGTCCAGAAAGAACCCGCCCCTTACGACTTTTTGATCGTGGCTGCCGCTGCGATGTATCTGCTTTGCGGCATGGTGATCCCGAGAAGGATCACCGGTTTGATCGTGTTGATCGCCGGCTTGATTGCCGGCGGCGTGCTGTCGCTGACACGCGTCCCGGAATACGATCCGTTCTTCTTCCACCTTGTGACCGCCTATCTCGGCATCACCGCGATTTTCTTCGCGGCTTTCATCGCCGGCGACCCGGGGCGCCGCCTTCCACTCGTCATGAATGCGTATCTTTGCGCGGCGCTGATCGCGAGCGCGCTTGGCGTCGCCGGCTATTTCGGAGTTGGCGGAGAAATCCTGACGCGATACGGCGGTCGCGCTATGGCGACATTCAAGGATCCGAATGTCTTCGGCGCGTTCCTGATCGCTCCTGGCGCCTACGCATTCATGCTCGCGCTGACGCGGCCGATCTGGCAGTCGATGCTGGCGATCGGTGCGTATAGCGTGCTCGGCCTCGGCATCCTCTTAAGCTTCTCGCGGGCGGCGTGGATCGGCCTCGTTCTCGCAAGCGCGCTCGTCGCCCTGTTTTCTTTCGTCACCGGCGCGAGCAACCGGGAGCGTACAAGACTCATCGTCATCGTGCTCTCGGCCGTCCCGATCCTGCTTCTTGCGGTGGCCTTCGCCTTGTCCATGGACGGCGTAAAGGAGATCGTCGATAACCGAACGAGTCTGCAGGAGTACGACACCGGCCAGGGCGGCCGCTTCTACGGGCAGGTCGTCGGTTTCTCCATCGCCGTCGAGAACCCCCTCGGCCTCGGCCCGTTCGAGTTCGCGAAACGTTGGGGCGCGGATCCGCATAACGTCTATCTCAACGCCCTGCTCAGCTATGGCTGGCTCGGCGCGCTGAGCTATTACCTTATAACGGGTCTGACCCTGTTCTTCGCTTTCCGCGCCGGTCTTCGCCGAAGCCGGTGGCGCACCTATGCGATTCCGATTGCGGCAAGCTTCATCGTCATCGCCGCGGAGGGAATCATCATCGATTCCGACCACTGGCGGCACTATTTCCTGTTGGTTGGTCTGGTCTGGGGACTGCACGCGGCTTCAGGTGATCGGCTCCCGGCGCCTTATTTGCGCCGAAGCACGGGCATGGGAGGCGAGCGCCCAATCCCGATCAATGCCGAGCATGCTAGAGCATGATGCCGAAAAGTGAAGCGGTTTTCGGACGACATCATGCTCAACTTATTGGAATCAATCACGTTCATGACTTTGATCGGTTCGACCCAAAAGTCATCGTGATCAAATTCACGCGCCGGGCCAAATGGTCGGAGCGGGGAGATTTGAACTCCCGACCCCCGGTCCCCCAGACCGATGCGCTAACCGGGCTGCGCTACGCTCCGCCGAGCCCGTTTTGACCCCTTGACGCGCCGGGGTCAAGGACCGGGCTTACGGAGCACTTTTCGCATCGCTCAGAATACGTCGGCACTGTTCGATTTCATCGATGAGCCAGCCGAGCATTCCGCCTTCGGCAAGTTCCGGAATTCCCTCCGGGGAACCGCGTTCACCAGACTCGCGCCGCGCCGCGCCATGGGCCGCTTCCGCAGCAAGATCAGGGATTTCGATTTCCCTGTTCGCGTGAGACATCTCGTCCCGCGTGCGGCGATGCAGCAAAAGGCTCCGCGAGCCGCTTTCGCGCAAAATCTTCTGCACGCCCTTTATGGTGTAGCCCTCTTCGTAGAGAAGATGCCTTATGCCGCGCAGGAGATCGACATCCTCGGGGCGGTAATAGCGCCTACCCCCGCCCCGCTTCATCGGTTTGAGCTGTGAAAACCGGCCTTCCCAGAAGCGTAGCACGTGCTTTGGAACGGCCAGTTCGTCCGCAACCTCACTGATCGTTCGAAATGCCTCGGGCGCCTTCTCCAAAACGTGACTCCTGCAACCGCCGCACCGCTATTCCGCCGCCTTTCTCCGCGCCAGGGATTCGTTGATCCGCTCCTTCATGATGTTGGAGGCACGGAACACCAGCACGCGTCGAGGCGTAATCGGAACCTCTTCACCAGTCTTTGGATTTCGGCCGAGTCGCTGGCCTTTGTCACGCACGCCGAACGATCCGAACGAAGAAAGTTTGACGGTTTCACCGCGCTCCAGGCTCTTGACGATTTCTTTCAGGATCAGTTCGACGATCTCGGCGGACTCATTCCGAGGCAAGCCCACCTCAAGGAATACGGCCTCCGCGAGATCCGCCCTGGTCAACGTCTTTTCGCTCATGATGCCTCGGCCCCGCATCGCCGGGATGAGGGGCCAATGCTACAAGCCGCCGCAACGCAGGGTCAATCGACCAATGGGCAATTTTCCGAATTCTATGAGCGAATTATTGCACTGTGTGTTTTCTCGGGCGGCAGCGCTGACTGGCTTCCGCGCTACCAGCGCAGGAGCACGGCGCCCCATGTGAAGCCGCCTCCCATCGCCTCGAGCAGAATGAGGTCGTCCGGTTGGATGCGGCCGTCCTCGTACGCCACGTTGAGCGCCAGGGGAATCGACGCCGCCGACGTATTGCCGTGTTTGTCGACCGTCACCACGATTTTTTCCGGGGCAAGCCCGATCTTCTTCGCGGTGCCGTCCAGAATGCGCTTATTGGCTTGGTGCGGAATGAACCAGTCTATGTCGGCCGCGCTGTAGCCGCAGGAATGCAGCGTGTCGTCGATCACATCGGAAATGTTGGAAACGGCGTGGCGAAACACCTCGCGCCCTTCCATCCGCAGCTTGCCGACCGTGCCGGTCGATGAAGGACCGCCGTCGACATAGAGCTTGTTCTTGTGCCGTCCATCTGAGCGCAGGCGCGACGCGAGGACACCACGATCCGTCACCGCCCCCTCCTGCAACTGTGCTTCGAGCACAACGGCGCCCGCCCCATCGCCGAACAAAACGCAGGTCGTGCGATCTTCCCAATCGAGAATGCGCGAGAAGGTTTCCGCGCCGATGACCAGGGCGCGGTTATGCTGGCCGCATTTCAGCAGACTGTCGGCGGTGACCATCGCGAAGACGAAGCCGGAGCACACGGCTTGCAGATCGAATGCGACGCCGTGATGGATGCCGAGTCCGGCCTGGATCGTCACAGCGCTGGCGGGAAATGTGAGGTCGGGCGTTGACGTCGCGCAAACGATCAGGTCGATGTCCTTCGGCTCGAGCTCCGCGCGTTCGAGCGCCTGACGGGCCGCTGCCAAGCCGAGATCGGAGGTAAACTCCCCGTCGGCTGCGATACGGCGCTCCCTGATGCCCGTCCGTTCGACGATCCATTCGTCGGTCGTATCGACGATCCGGGTCAAATCGTCGTTCGTCAGGATCTTCGACGGCAGATAACCGCCAACGCTCCGCACTATGGATCTGACTACGCTCACGATTTGCCTTTGGTTTATGCCACGCCGTCGAGGGCGAGCGTCGCGTGAAAGCCGGCGAGGTCGTCGCCTATGCGGGAAACGATCCGGCTGAGACTCAACTCGTACGCCAAATCGACCGCCGATGCGAAGCCGAGTGCGTCGGTGCCGCCGTGGCTCTTGATGACGTTGCCCTTCAAACCGAGAAAGATGCCACCGTTGCGCTGACGCGGGTCCATCTTTTTTTTCAGCGCACGGAAGGCGCCCTGGGCGAGAATGCCACCCAGTTTCGCCGAAAGTGAGCGGTTCATCGCCGCGCGCAGGTATTCGCCGATCTGCTTCGCCGTACCCTCTGCTGTTTTCAGGGCGATGTTGCCGGTGAAGCCCTCGGTCACGACGACATCGACCGTGCCGCGCCCAACATCGTCACCTTCGACGAAGCCATGATACCGGATCGGCAGACTTGTCGACTTCAGGATCTGCGCGGCCTTCCTGATCTCGTCGAGGCCCTTGACCTCCTCACGCCCGACATTCAACAGCCCGACTGACGGCCTGTCGACATCGAAGAGCGCGCGCGCCATCGCCGCACCCATAAGCGCGAAGTTCACGAGTTCCTGCGCCTCCGCGCCGACCCCCGCGCCGACGTCGAGGACGATGCACTCGCTCTCGATGGTCGGCCAGATCGCCGCGATCGCCGGCCGGTCGACTTCCGGAAGTGTTCGCAGGCAGAATTTCGCCATTGCCATAAGTGCGCCGGTGTTGCCGGCTGAGACGACCGCATCGGCCTGGCCGGCGCGCACGGCATCGATGGCGAGCCACATGCTGCTCTTCCAACGCCCTTTGCGCAAAGCCTGGCTCGGCTTCTCTTCCATCGAGACGAACACGTCGGTGTGGATGATGTCCGAGCGCGACGCGAGGTCCCGATGCCCGGCCAGTTCGTGCCTGATGCGCGTTTCGTCGCCGACCAGCACGAAGCGGGTGTTGGGATGGCGCACCAGCGACAACGCGGCGCCGGGAATTGCAACGCCGGGGCCGTGATCGCCGCCCATGACGTCGAGCGCTATCGTGATCGGGGAAGACATGAATTGTCAGCGGAATCCTGGCGAAGCGGCTCCGGCCACCGACCGGCCCTGCCCCCTTGTGAAGGCGAAAATAGCGGCTTGACCGATTGTGACAACCGTATTCTGGGCCATGCCTCAGTTTCGCTTGAGTTTCGCCAGCACGGCGAACGGGTTATCCGGCGTCGGCGTGGCGACGGTCTGCTCGATCGGAACGTCGGGTTTACGGGGAAACGGAATCAGGCTCGTCGCGAGGATCTCATAGAGGAGCATGCCGAGGTCGATCGCCCCATCCACGATCGGTTCGGGCCAGTCGAGAAGCGGCGCGCCGGATTGCGGATCCTGCTCGCTTTCGAACTGCTCAATCTGATTAGGAGGCCAGTACTCCGCTTCAAGCGCCTCATCGAACGCGAACGGCACGCCTTCGAGCGTCACCACGCAGGTCTGTTGCCCGCGCGCTTCGAACCGCCCCGCTACAATGAAGCGGCCGCGCTCGGCCGGCGCAACGCGCGCATCCAGAACCAGCAGATCAAGCGACAAGAGATCGAGCAGGCGAGCGATTTCCTTGCGCTGGCTTGGGTCTGCCTCGATGCGCCGCGCCAGCCCCGTCCCCGGAATTCGATCCAGGCGTACTGGCAGACTGATCGGGGGTTGGGGAAGGTTTTCGTCAGCCATCGCGGTTTTGATCCTGTAGCGCAGGAAAGCTGATTTCCCCGCGCGACAACGACTCGAACGACTGTCCTTCGAGTGCTCGCGCGCAAGCGCGCGCATAGGCGGCAAGCGTCCGGCCCGCTTCTTCCGCCGCAGCGCTGTCGAGCGGAAGGGACGCCGCAATAGCGTGCCCTAGCGCCTCAGCATCGTCGAAAGCAGCACCGTAGGACGCAGCGCGGCCGTGGAGCTCACCAGCGAGTTGGCGGACCCGCTTGGGGACCGCGAGATCGCCCTCGCCGCGCTCGCGCACGACCGCCTCCATATCTTCGACGAAGCTCTCAGAGAGGTTTCGGGTTAGCGCAGCCCCAATCGCACCTTGCCGCATCAGACATCGCTGCGTGACGACAAGATGAAGCGCCAGCATTTCGAACCGGCTTTCGATCGTGTCTGCCAATCCGGACTGGGAGTAAAGTTCGGGCAGCCGCGCCTGCGCCACAATCGCTTCATATAGACGAAGCGAAGGGGATCGCGTTTCACGTCCGCCGAAAAGTCTGGAAAGGTTGAAGGCCATAGGCGCTTTCGCCTTTTTCCGGCTGGTTAAGCCGCGCTGAGTGAGCCACATCCGGTGGTTCGGGACGGCAAAGTTGTGCGTCGGGCGTAACAAACGGGTGGGTCACATGATCACGCAGGGTTGCAATCTTACTGGACAAATCTGCGCCGCCATCATGCTGAGCGCCGCGCTGGCCGGTTGTGGCGGCGTCGGCACGATCGACCGCCGCGGACAGGTCTGGGGCGACACCGATGTTGCGCAGCTCCAGCCCGGCATGTCGAAGGAACAGGTTCGCTCCAGCTTCGGATCGCCGCAGACGAGCAGCAGCATCGGCGGCGAGACCTTCTACTACATTTCGAGCACCGAACGCACGATCTCGTTCATGAAGCCGAGCGTCATCGACCGCAAGGTGCTCGCGGTGTATTTCGACCGGAACGACAACGTGGCGAACATCACGCAATACACCTTGCAGGATGGGCGCGTCGTAAAATTTGCCAAGGGTGAGACGGCCGCTTACGGCAAGGATGAGTCGATCGTGCGCCAGTTGCTCGGCAATATCGGCCAGCGGAAGCTGTTCGACGGCGAAGGTGCCAATAACGGCGGCGGTCCGCGCAGCGCCGGCCCCGGCCTCTAGAGCTTCCTAACGTCGGAGCGAAAAAAAGCCCGGGCTCGCGCCCGGGCTTTTTAGTCGTGAGCCCAGAACCTAGGTCTGATGCGCGAGCACTGCCAGCAACAGCAGGGCGACAATATTCGTGATCTTGATCATCGGGTTCACCGCAGGGCCGGCGGTGTCCTTGTAGGGATCGCCGACCGTATCGCCCGTCACGGCAGCCTTGTGGGCTTCCGAGCCCTTGCCGCCGTGATTGCCGTCCTCGATGAATTTCTTGGCGTTGTCCCATGCGCCGCCGCCGGCCGTCATCGAGATGGCCACGAACAGGCCCGTGACGATTACGCCGAGCAGCATGGCCCCGAGCGCCGAAAACGCCGCGTTCTTCCCGGCGATCGCATAGATCCCGAAATACACGACGATCGGCGACAGCACGGGCAGCATCGAAGGTATGATCATCTCCTTGATCGCGGCCCTGGTCAGAAGATCGACCGCACGGCCATAGTCGGGCCGCACCTTGCCTTCCATGATGCCGGGATTTTCCCGGAATTGACGCCTGACTTCCTCGACGATGGAACTTGCCGCCCGACCCACCGCCGTCATGGCGATGCCGCTGAACAGATACGGTAGCAGGCCGCCGAAGAAGAGCCCCACCACCACATAAGGGTTCGACAGCGCGAACGTCACTGTTCCCACATCCGAAAAATAAGGGAAGCGTTCGGCGTTCGCCGTGAAGAACTTGAGGTCCTCGGTATAGGCTGCAAACAGCACCAGCGCGCCGAGACCCGCCGAACCGATCGCGTAGCCCTTGGTTACGGCCTTCGTGGTGTTGCCAACCGCATCCAGCGCGTCGGTGGTTTTGCGTATGTCGGCCGGCATGCCGGACATTTCGGCGATGCCACCGGCATTGTCCGTGACCGGACCGAAAGCATCGAGTGCAACGATCAGGCCGGCCAGCGCCAGCATGGTCGTCACGGCAATGGCGATGCCGAACAGGCCCGCGAGCTGATACGTCACGAGAATGCCCGCGATGATCACGAGCGCCGGAAGCGCGGTCGATTCCAGCGAGATGGCGAGACCCTGGATCACGTTTGTGCCGTGACCCGTCACCGAGGCCTGCGCCACGGAACGCACGGGCCGATAGTTCGTGCCCGTGTAATATTCGGTGATGACGATGATGAGCGCCGTCACGACAAGACCGGCCAGGCCGCAGAAATAGAGCGACCAGCCGTTGAAGGTCTTTTCAGCAACCGTCATTTGCGTATCCAGGCCGATCAGATAATGCGTCAGCGGGAGCAGCAGGACGAGCGAAAGCACGCCGGTGGCGATCACTCCCTTATAAAGGGCGCCCATAATGGACTGACGGCTGCCCAGCCTGACGAAGAACGTGCCCGCAATCGACGTCAGGACGCAGGTGGCGCCGATCGCCAGCGGGAACAGCATCAGCGGCAGCAGCAGGTCCGTGCCGGCGAAGTAGATCGACGCCAGAACCATGGTCGCAACGACTGTCACGGCATAGGTCTCGAACAGGTCAGCCGCCATGCCCGCGCAATCGCCGACATTGTCGCCCACGTTGTCGGCGATGGTGGCGGGGTTCCTGGGATCGTCCTCGGGGATGCCGGCCTCAACCTTGCCGACGAGGTCGCCGCCCACGTCGGCGCCCTTGGTGAAGATGCCGCCGCCAAGACGGGCGAAGATCGAGATCAGCGACGCGCCAAAGCCGAGAGACACGAGCGCATCGATCACGACGCGGTCGTCAGGCGCGTAGCCGAGGAAGCGAGTCAGGATCAGGAAATAGACCGCAACGCCGAGAAGGGCGAGACCGGCGACAAGCAGGCCGGTAATCGCGCCTGATTTAAATGCGAGCGCAAGGCCGTCGGCGAGGCTGCGGCTTGCGGCCTGCGCGGTACGGACGTTGGCGCGCACCGAAACCAGCATGCCGATGAAACCCGCAAGACCCGACAGGATCGCGCCGACTGCGAAGCCAATCGCCTGGGGCACGCCGAGCAAAAAGATCAGCAACACGAAGATGACCGCCCCCGCAATGGCGATGGTCGTATATTGGCGTGTGAGATAGGCGGTAGCGCCCTCCTGGATCGCCGCGGCGATCTCCTGCATGCGCGCCGTGCCCGCGTCGGCAGCCATGACCGACTTCGTGGCCCAGGCGCCATAGACGATCGAAAGCGCGCCGCACGCGACGATCAAATAGAGAACCAAATCCATGTGTGAGCCCCCGGGTCTCTCGGCTGGTAATTTTATCTGGAAGGAATTTTCGGCGGATAGATCGGCTCGATCTCCGCCCGGCCGAAACGGCCAAATTCAAGCAGGAAGCCAAAGCGCGCGGATTGATGCCAAATTTGTTGGCGGCGCGCAACCGTCACGCAACGACCGTCCGAGAACCCTGATCTACGTGTTGAGCTCGAACCGAACAAAATTGCTCACGACAGTGTGACGAATGGAAACCTGATCCAAGAGCGGTGGTTAGACAGTAAGAGGCGCGTCGGACACGAGTCCGAGTGAACTCCGTTTTCAAATATCATCCCTGGGAGAACTAAAATGAAGCTGTCGAAATCCGGCGCGACTCTTGCCGTCGCCGCTGCGGCGCTCGTGATGGGCGGAACATTCGTTGCTCCGGTTGCGCATGCTGCCGACGATGCGAAGGTTCATTGCACCGGCGTCAACGCCTGCAAGGGCACCGGCGCCTGCAAGGGCGCATCGAACGCCTGCAAGGGCAAGAATGCCTGCAAGGGTCAGGGCTTTATGGAAATGACCGCGAAGGATTGCACGGACAAGGGCGGCAAAGTCGTCAAGGGCTAGCTTGTAAAGCAGCCAAAAGTCGGCAATCGTTTGAGCATTGCTTTCTAAGCCTATCTCAATGGAGCACAGTATGAAGATGATGAAGTTCTCCGGCGCAGCGCTGGCCGCATCCGCCGCCGCCATGCTGGTTGCCGGCGCGGTCGTTGCTCCGGCCCCCGCCGAAGCCGCCAACGTGAAGTGCATCGGCGCCAATGCCTGCAAGGGAACGAGCGCTTGCAAGGGCGCGAGTAATGCCTGCAAGGGCAAGAATGCTTGCAAAGGCAAAGGCTGGTCGAAGATGTCGCAAGCAAAATGCGAGGCTCTGGCCGGAAAGAAGAAGGGCTAGTCCCGGCGTGAAGGCGGCGGGACTAGCAGCCCTGCCGCCGCCGCTTTCCCTTGCATCGCTCGTCGCGCCGACTGTCATGCGGTGTTAGGATCGACCGAATGCCGGAGTTCGGACCATGACATCAGGCGCAACCAAACTTTTGGACAACACCAAGCCTCCCTATCTTGGGTTCGGCGTGGGTCTGCGGCCGCAGCATTACGGCGAGATCCTCGACGGCAATCCGAACATCGACTGGTTTGAGGCGATCTCAGAAAATTACCTCGTTCCGGGCGGGCAGCCATTGCGTATGCTTGACCGCATCCGGGAGCGCTATCCGGTCGTCATGCACGGCGTATCGATGTCGATCGCATCAACCTCGCCGCTCGATATCGACTATCTCGAAGCGCTGAAGAAGCTGGCGCAGCGTGTCGACCCGGTCTTTATTTCCGACCATCTGTGCTGGACCGGCGTGCATGGCGTGAACCTGCACGATCTGTTGCCCATTCCGTACACGGAAGAAGCTTTGGACCACGTGGTCGATCGTGTCAGTCAGGTGCAGGACATACTTGGCCGCCGCCTCGTTCTCGAAAACGTCTCGAGCTACGTCACCTTCACGCAGTCGGAAATGACGGAGTGGGAATTCGTCGCCGAAATGGCGCGGCGCGCGGACTGCTACCTGCTACTCGACGTCAACAACGTGTATGTCAACGCGTTCAATCACGACTTCGACGCCCAGACGTTCTTCGAAGGCATACCGCGCGACCGTGTGGTACAGTTCCATGTCGCGGGTCACAGCCACGAGGAAACCCACATTATCGACACGCACGATCATCCGGTGTGTCCGGAAGTCTGGGACCTCTACCATGCTGCGCTGGAGCGCTTCGGCCCGGTTTCGACGCTGCTCGAGCGTGATGACAACATTCCTCCTCTGGCGGAACTGGTCGAGGAATTGGACCACGCGCGGAAGATCGCTGCCGAAGCCCTGCCCGGGATCCGCCTTCAGGCGGCGGAATGATCAGGCTCGCCGACCTGCAGGATGGGTTCCAGCGCGCCGTCCTCGACGATGAGCCCACCATTCTCGAACACCTTCAGGATTCTTCGAAGCAGACGCGCGACGTGCTGTTCGACGTCTATCGCCTCGGGTACGCCGGCCGTCTCGTCGATGTCCTGGAAAGCGAATACCCCATACTTGCGCGCTGGCTCGGCGACGAATTCGACGATTTGGCGCGGACTTATATCGCGGCCTTTCCGTCCGACGTTCATAACGCAAGGTGGTTTGGTCGCCACCTCGCCCATTTTCTTTCCGAGTACGCTATTGACGCTGGAACACAGGTCACGGCCGACCTCGCTTCGCTGGAAGCGGCTCTTGCCGACGCCTTCGACGCAACCGACGCTCCGCCACTCGAGATGCCCGATCTTGCCGCGGTCGCGCCTGACAATTGGCCTAGCCTGACATTCAGCGCACATCCGTCCGCGCACCACATCTATCTGCAGAGCAATGCGGAAAAGATCTGGCTTGCGTTACAGGACGAGGCGGACCCGCCGGATGCGGCAATGCTGGTCGAGCCCGCCACCTTCATCGTCTGGCGCTACGAATTGTCGACGCGGTTCCGCGTCATGCAAGCCGACGAATCCATGATGTGGACGGAAATGTGTAAGGGCGTCAATTTCGGCGTCCTGTGCGAGATGATCTCGATGTTTGGCGGGGAGGACGGCGCCGAGTTGCGGGCCGCGTCCTACCTTAAGGGCTGGCTGGATGCGGGCCTTTTGGCGCGGGACAAGGTCGACGCGTCCATCATGGTTTGACGTTCCAAGGCTTTAGGGTCGTGGCAGCAAGCTGTCCGTGCGGCCCGTCAGCCAATAAACCAACAGACCCATCCATTCGCGCGTCGCCACGTCGACCCGGCGCAGGCCCTCGGATACTTTGTCGAAACCGCGCGCGAAGTCCTGGGCACCGCGCGTCCGGTAATCGACCGGCCAGGGCGAAACCTTGATTCCCGCTTTCCGGAAACACCCGATGGCGCGCGGCATGTGATAGGCCGAGGTGATCAAAAGCCAGCGTCCCTTCCGGCTCGACTGTTTCATGACGACGCCCGAGTAGACGGCATTCTCATATGTGTCGCGCGCCTTGTCTTCCAACAGCAGGCGGTCGTCTTGAACCCCGAGCCGCAGGAGGATGTAGGCCGCGCCAGCCGACTCGTTGCCGGCTTCGCGAATGAAGCCGGCGTCGCCGCCGGAAAACAGGATCATGGCTTCAGGGTGTTCGCGCGCCAGCGCCGCCGCTTCGAACAGGCGGTCAGCCGCCTCGTTGAGCGAACTCGTTTTCCGGGCGCGGCCTACGCTGACGTCCTCCGCGCCGCCGAGAACGACGATGCCGGCGATTTTCTCCCTATCCGCCAGCGTAGCGCGGGGAATGCGGTCTTCTAGCGGAAGTATGATGGCATTGCCGAAAGGTGACAGGCCGAACACGGCGAGCAGAATTGCGCAGACGATGACGATGGCGACCCCAGCCGAGGCGAACCGGGTCAACAACAGGCCTGCGCCGACCAGCAGCAGCGTCGTCAGCGCAACCGACGGCTGGGCGAAAAACCAGACGATTTTCGCAGCATAAAAGAACATGGTGCCTTATGAAGGTCGTCGGTGATCACGGATCGGCCGCAGCTTGCCAGACGGCGGGCATGAAGGCGACAGGCTGAGGCGCATTGGAGAAGGCGGAATGCCGGCGATCCATATGAGCGACGCGGAACGCGATTCTCTCTTCCAGCTCGCGCAAAGTCCTGCTCCTCCCGGCGAGATACTCGCTGAGCATGCGAGCCGGTTCGTCGCGCTCGGTCTCGCCGTGCGCGAAACCTTACGCTTCCGGATTACCCTGCGCGGTCAGGTCGAAATCCTGCGGCAGCGGTTCCGGAAAATGCCGCTGAGCCGTGTCGCCAAGGTCACCAAGAAGCATTTTCTGGCGACGTTCGAGGAACGATTCAGCGACCTTCCGCTCCTCGGTCAGCGCGCGCAGCCTCCGCACCGCGAGCCCGTGAGACGGGTTGCGCCGCTGGCGCAATCGAACCCGCAGCAGCCACCACGACCGAAGGCGCCGGGAGGCATTCCTCCCCCCAACCCGGGTCAGCCGGCTCAACAGCCTCCGAGACCAGGTTCTCCTGCACCGAAAATGGCGCCGGCCGGTCAGCAGGCGCGCCCGCCCGCTGTTGGACCGAAAAATCGTCAACCGCCGCCGGGACAACAGATGCGGCCACCAGACGGACAACCGTCCCGGCCTGAGGCGCGCCCGCAAAGTGGACAACTGCCACGGCCTGAGGCGCGGCCGCAAAGTGAACAACTGCCAAGGCCTAACCCACAGCCGGGCAGAAATCCGCAAGCCCCGCAATGGAAAGGGCCGCCTGCGCGGCCGAAGCAGCGCTGAGCGGCCCTGCTCGAGGCGCGGCGTTTTAGAGCATCATCTTCTCAGAAACCCGGCGTCCACCCCGGATCATGTCCGGGGCAGGCTTTTTTTGGATGATGCTCTAGGCCGCTTCGTCCCACTCCGGAGCCCAGACGGGGTCCACGATGCGCCCGTCCGGCTCGGCCAGCGTGGCAATGCGCGCCAGTTCGTCGGCGCTCAGAACGATGCGCCCGGCATCGAGATTGCCGCGCGCATGCTCGACACCAGAAGCGCGCGGGATCACCGCCACGCCGTCCTGTTGCAACAGCCAGGCAAGCGCCACCTGCGCGCCGCTTGCGCCATGCGCCATGCCGATTTCGGCAAGCACCCTGCTGTTGCGCACACGCCCCTGCGCCAGCGGTGAGTAGGCCGTCATGATCATGCCGTGGCGACGGCATGCCGCCAGCACGCAGATCTGGTCGAGGAACGGGTGATATTCGACCTGATTGGTGACCAGCGGCTCGGTCGCCAGATGAACCGCCTCGTCCAGCAGCGCGACGGGGAAGTTGCTGACCCCGATATGTCGTGTGTAGCCGGCCCGCTTGACATCGCACAGCGCGCGCATCGTCTCGCGAAGCGGCACGCTTGAACTCGGCCAGTGCAGCAGAACCATATCGACGACATGCACGCCAATACGGACGAGACTGTCCTCGACAGAGTGCTGCAGATGCCGGTCGCCTGCATTGTCCGGATGGACCTTGGTGGTGACGAACACCCGCTCGCGCGGCACCGCGCTGTCGCGTAGAGCGCGTCCCACCTCGACTTCGTTCTTGTAAAGCTGCGCCGTATCGATGTGGCGATAGCCCAGTTCGAGCGCGTCCCTCAACGCTTGCTCGCCGCTCGGGCCCGAAAGCTTCCACGTCCCCAGTCCGATCGCAGGCACTTCCGCGCCATGCGCTTTTAGCATTTTCAAAACAAATCTCCCCGTCGTTCCGCCCCGAACAGGGGCAACGCCCATCGCTGACAGTGTCGGCGACGGGGCGGGGAAAGTCGCCCCGGTATATGGCGAATATTCGACGGTGGTTCGTCCATTTCCGGTTCAGATCAGCCAAAGAGTCGCGAGGCCGAGAAAGGTAAAGAAACCCACAACATCCGTCATCGTCGTAACGAACACCGGCGAGGCAATCGCCGGATCGATGTCGAGCGCATCGAGCGCGAGCGGCACGAGGATACCGACAAGCGCCGCGACCAGCAAATTGACCATCATCGCCGCGGCGATCACGAGCCCGAGCATGCCACTGCCGAACCAGAAAAACGCGACGGTCGCCATGATCGCTCCGAAAACAAAGCCGTTGATGAGGCCGACCGCGCTCTCGCGCCCGATGACACGCCACGCATTGACCTTGCCAAGGTCGCGCGTGGCGAGCGCGCGGACGGCGACCGTCATGGTCTGAGTCGCCGCATTGCCGCCCATCGAGGCGACGATCGGCATAAGCACGGCAAGCGCGACCATCTGCTCGATGGTCGCATCGAACAGGCTGATGACGGAGGCCGCGAGCAGCGCGGTGAGAACATTCACCATCAGCCACGGCAAGCGGCTGCGCGCGATCCATCCGACCGTATCGGACAGGGATTCATCGCCGACGCCGCCAAGACGGTGGATGTCCTCCTGCGCCTCCTCTTGGATGACTTCGACAACGTCGTCCACAGTGATCCGGCCGACGAGGCGCCGGTCCGTATCGACCACGGGCGCGGACATCAAGTTGTAGCGCTCAAACGCGCGAGCCACTTCTTCCTGATCCGCGTCGACTTCGATCGGCCGGATTTCGGTCTCGGTAATGTCCGAGATCAGCACTGGCCGCTTCGAGCGCAGCAGCTTTGCGAGGGGCACGGTCCCGATCAGGTGATAGGTCGGATCGACCACGTAAAGTTCGGAGAACGTCTCCGGCAACCCGTCCGCCACACGCATGAAATCGACCGTCTGCCCGACCGACCAGAACGGCGGCACGGCGATCAGATCGGTCTGCATGATGCGGCCTGCGGAATCCTCGGGAAATTCCAAGCTGCGCAAAAGGGCCGCGCGTTCGAACGCCGGCAGCTTTGACAAAATCTCGGACTGCTCGCGCGCGTCGAGATCCTCGATCAGATAGACGGCGTCATCGGAATCGAGCTCACCGAGCGCCTGCGCCACCGTTTCCTGCGGCAGCGCCTCGATTACCTGATCGCGGACGCCCTCTTCCAGCTCCGTCAGGGCCGCCACATTGAAATCCGCGCCAAGCGCCTCGATCAGGGGTACGCGGAGCTCGGGACGCAGCTGCTCGATCAGATCGGCAAGATCGGATGGGTGGAGTCCAGAAGTATGCCGGCGGACGGTCTCGAGATCGCCGCCTTCAAGCGCGGCCGCGATTGCGTGCACGAAGTCGGGACGCAACGCGCCCTCTTCGTCGCGCATGGCGACCGTCTCTACCGCTTCCTGCATGGATCACTCCACGGCGCCGCGCCTGAAATATGCCATCCGATTATGCAGACTCGACCGGAGCCGCAAGGGACAGCGCGGGGGGCCCGGGTCGCGCGCACCTTATCGGGGGGAGACACGGCCATTCCAGTGCAATTTCGGGACCGCGCCGCAGTCTACGGCTGCCTGCCGCACACCCTGCTGCAATACGCGGCGATTGCGAGTGCATTGTTGCTGCTATCGCCAGGACCCGTGCATGCAGCGCAACGCTGCAGCCTCGCACCGGACGGGATTGGTTCCGGTCGCATTGTTGAAATCGATCCGACCAAAGGTCCTTTACTCGGGCGGTTCCAATACAGGGACACCGTTCCCCTCAAATACAAGGAAGTCGCGTTCACGTTCGACGATGGGCCAGATCCGGTGAATACGCCGCTCGTCCTTGACGCGCTCGATGCGCATTGCGTCAAGGCGACCTTCTTTCCAATCGGCCGTTGGGCGCAACTCTATTCCGGCCTTGTCCGCGATACGGCGGCGAGGGGACACACGATCGGAGCCCATAGCTGGTCGCACCCACCGAACCTCGCGCGGCTTGAGGTCAAACGCGCGATCCTCGAAATCGAGCGCGGCTTCGCGGCGGTGCGGGCAGCCGCAGGCCGCGAGATCGCACCCTTCTTTCGCTATCCGGGGCTCAACGACTCATGCGCTGAACGCCTACGCCGCAAAAAAGAACTATGCGGTGTTGTCCTGCGACATCACATCCGACGACTGGACGGGAATCAAAGCGAAAGAGATTGTCCGCCGGACCCTGCGCCGCATCGAGAAGCGCAAGCGGGGCATTATTCTGATGCACGACCGGAAGCCGGAGACAGCGAAGGCGTTGCCGATACTGCTGAAGGCGCTCGCGAAGCGCGGTTATCGCGTGGTGCACCTTGTACCGAAGGAGCCCGAGCAAATTGAAGTCCGATCGGATGACCCGATCAAATCGGCCATGCCGTAAGGATGGTGCGGTCGAGAGGAATCGAACCTCCACGGGCTAAGCCCACAGCGCCCTCAACGCTGCGCGTCTACCAATTCCGCCACGACCGCCGATCCATCGCAGCGGCATCAGGCCGCCGCAGGAATCCGCTTTTTAGAGAGGGCCGGCGCCGATCTTAGCCGACGCGCCGGGGTGCATTAACAGACCGCCAGCAGAGGCGCAAGTTTGCCCGCCCCGTCCATGTTTCAAGGTCTGATATGCCGCCTTTTCAGCTTCGTCGTCACCGTTACGCCGATGCGCTCGCCCTGTACCACGACCTCGCCTTCGGCTATCGGCTGGTCGTTGGCGAGGATCTGGACCGCATCGTTCTCTCCGCGATCAAGCTCGATCACCGCGCCGCGGCCCATACGCAGCAATTGGTGGATCGGCAGGGTCGCGCGACCGAGCACAACGGTCAGCTCGATCGGGACGGAGTTGATTGTTTTCACAGTGCATCCCTGTTCTGCTGGCGACTGGTGTCGCGACATGCACAGCAGTCCATGAACATGGTTAGCGCTTGGTAAACGCAGCTCTCGCCAGACCCGAAACGGCCGCCATTACCTGGCGCACGAGCCGCGAACTCGTGCCCTACCCGGATGCGGTCGCGTTCATGGAAAGGCGCGCCGACGCCATCGCGCGCGGCGAGGCTGGCGAGTGCGTCTGGCTGCTTCAGCACCCTGCCCTGTACACGGCCGGATCGAGCGCCGACCCCGCAGAGCTGGTTGAGCCTGCGCGACTGCCCGTGTTCCCGTCCGGGCGCGGCGGCCGCTACACCTGGCACGGGCCGGGCCAGCGCGTCGCCTATGTGATGCTCGACCTGTCCCGGCGCCGGAAGGACGTGCGCGCGTTCGTCCATGCGCTGGAGATCTGGATGATCCATGCGCTGGCCAAGCTCGGCGTGTCGGGTGGGATACGCGCGGGCCGCACGGGCGTCTGGGTCTCGTCGGCTGGACAGGATGCCAAGATCGCGGCGATCGGCGTACGCATCCGGCGCTGGGTGACGTTTCACGGCGTCGCGCTAAACGTCTCCCCCGACCTGTCGCACTACGCCGGCATCGTGCCGTGCGGAATCGCCGACGCGGGCGTCACGAGCCTCGCCGCCCTCGCGATCGATGCGTCCATGGACGAGGTGGACATGGCGTTGCGCTCGACGTTCGAGTCAGCGCTCGAAAGCGCGGGCTTGGCGTAACTCAAGCGTCCCGCAAAATCTTGAAGCCTGCCGGCTTCTCATCGATAGGACCGAGCTGCTCGACCCTTGCGACGACTGCGTTTGGCGGCCCGTCCAGGCAGCGGCGCAGCATCTCCGAGACTGCGTCGGCCTGTCCTGAAAACAGAGCCTCGAGGCTGCCGTCGCGTCGGTTACGGACCCATCCTGCGAGGCCGAGGCTCACCGCGTTCCGTTCGGTCCATGCTCGGAAGAAGACACCCTGCACATGGCCGGTGATGCGTACATGCGCGGTTCGCTGGGGCTTGCCTGCGGTGATCACGCAAATTCCATGATGACCGCATCGACGGCGAGACTGTCGCCCGGCTTGGCGTTGAGCTTCACCACCTTCGTATCGCGTTCGGCTCGCAGGATGTTCTGCATTTTCATCGCTTCGACGATGCAGAGCGGATCTCCCGCGCGAATGTCGTCGCCCTCGCCGACATGGATCGCAACGACGAGACCTGGCATCGGACACCGCAGGAGCTTCGATGTATCGGGCGGAACTTTCACCGGCATAAGGTCCGCCAGTTGTGCCTCACGCGGCGTGTAGACATACGCATGGCCTTCGATGCCGTGGAAGGCGAGCGTGTAACCGTTCAGGATGGGCCGAACCTGTACCGCGGTTGGCACACCATCGATACGGCCCTCCCAGACCGGGTCGCCGAACCACCAGTCCGATGTCAGGCGCATCAGCCGGACCGGCGCGCGAGCGTCGTCGAGCAGCGTGACCTCGAACAGGTTTGCATCGACGGAATCGACGAGCAGCGTGTCGCGAACGCCTGCGTATTCGATGCTGCGCATGGCCGAGAAGCGCACCGGATCGCCCGGCATCTGATCGCTGATCTCGCGTCTGCGCATATTGCTCATGTGGTCGATGACGGCGGCGATGGCGACGAGCGTCTCGCGCTCCTCACCGACCGCCACGCGCGGCGAAAATCCGTCCGGATATTCATCGTCGATGAAGCGCGTCGAGAGGTTGCCCTCGCGCCAGCGAGGATGCTGCATCAGCGCGGCGAGAAACGGAATGTTGTGGCGAATGCCGTCGATCGCGAAGGAATCGAGCGCGCGGGACATATGGTCGATCGCCGCGATCCGCGTCGGCGCATGCGTCACGAGCTTGGCGATCATCGGATCGTAATAGATGGAGATCTCGCCGCCTTCCTCGACGCCGGTATCATTGCGCGTCGTGAGCCCCTTTTCCGTTCCCTCCGCCGGCGGACGATAGCGGACGAGGCGGCCGGTCGACGGCAGGAAGCCGCGCAAGGGATCCTCTGCATAGATGCGCGCCTCGATTGCCCAGCCCTTCAGGTGCACGTCTTCTTGTTTGATCGGGAGTTTCTCGCCGGCCCCGACGCGGATCATCAGCTCGACGAGATCGAGACCCGTGGCGAGCTCCGTCACCGGATGCTCGACCTGCAGCCGCGTATTCATCTCGAGGAAGTAGAAATTGCGGCGCGCATCGGTGATGAACTCGACCGTGCCGGCGCTGAAATAGCCGACCGCGCGCGCCAGCGCGACCGCCTGTTCGCCCATTTCACGGCGCAACGCCTCGTCGACGAATGGGCTCGGCGCTTCTTCGAGAACCTTCTGGTTGCGCCGCTGGATCGAGCATTCGCGCTCGCCGAGATACACGATGTTGCCGTGCTGGTCGCCCAGAACCTGGATCTCGATGTGACGCGGCTCTTCAATGAATTTTTCGATGAAGATGCGATCGTCACCGAAGCTGGACTTGGCTTCCGCGCGCGAAGCCTCGAAGCCTGAGCGCACATCGTCCTGCGACCAGGCGATGCGCATGCCTTTGCCGCCGCCGCCTGCAGACGCCTTGATCATCACAGGGTAGCCAATCGATCCCGAAATCCGGATCGCGTGCTCGGCATCTTCGATGACGCCGAGATGGCCGGGCACGGTCGAGACCTTGGCCTTGGCCGCGAACTTCTTTGATTCGATCTTGTCGCCCATGGCCTCGATCGCCGGCACGGGCGGACCGATAAAGGCTATGCCGGCTTCCTCCAGCGCGCGGGCGAAGCCGGCGTTTTCCGACAAGAAGCCATAGCCGGGATGGACCGCGTCGGCGCCAGTCTGGCGGGCGGCTTCGATGATCTTGCCAATGTCGAGATAGGACTGCGCCGCCGCTGGTGGACCAATCAGGACGGCTTCGTCGGCCATCTCGACATGCACCGCATCGCGATCGGCTTCCGAATAGACGGCGACCGTCGCGATGCCCATACGCCGCGCGGTCTTGATGACGCGGCAGGCAATTTCACCACGGTTGGCGATAAGGATTTTAGAGAACATGAACCGAGGCGCCCCACCCCTGACTGCGCAACGACGCGGATTTCTCCGGATCGCGTGCGCGACTGCGCGACTTCGCCCGTTGCTCTAACCACTCCGGCGCGCGGGGTAAACACGCACGCTAGAGCATGATGCCGAAAAGTGTGAAGCGGTTTTCGGACGACATCCTGCGCAAACCCTTGAATGCAATTCAGCCGGTCATGCCGCGGCTGAGGAAAAACGCACCCGCGCCCGCGGCGATGGCGGCGACGCTCGACAGCGTCATGACCAGTCCGAAGTAGCGGCCGCCGCGCCACCAGCCGAGCGCCGCCTTCGCCAAAGTGTTCGTTGCGGCCGCCACGCAAATTGCCAGCGCGGCGAGCTGCGGCGATATTCCGGCTTCGTCAAATCGCGCGAAGGCGAGAGCCGCTGCATCGACGCTTGCCAGTCCAGATAAAGCGGCGATGGCGATCGCTCCCTCCCCGCCCCCGACTTCCACCGCGATCTTCGATGCGACCAGAATGACGGCCAGCAACGCGCCGATCTGCAGGACGGTGCCAAGCTCGAACGGATTGCGAAGGACGAGGGTCTCTTCGTCGTCCCTTCCCGTTCGGCCGCGCCATACCAGCCATGCCCCGATGCCGGCGAACACCAGCGCGGCCGCGCCAAGCGGAAAAGCGAGATACCAAAGAAGGGAAGCGTGCAGGACCGCGACGAAGAGCGCGATCCGCATGATCATGGTGACGCCGGCCAATACCGCGCCTCCGGCCAGTTCCCGGCGCCGGTCCTCATTCTCGCGCGCGTGCCGGGCAAGGCTGATCGTCGCGGCGGTGGACGAGGCAAGACCTCCCGCGAGACCGGATACTGCCGCACCCGCCGAGCCGCCCGCCGCTTTTAGCGCGATGTAACCCGCAAAAGACACGCCGGCCAATACGACGGTGAGAAGCCAAAGCTGGAACGGGTTGAGCGCTTCGTAGGGTCCGAGGTCCCGATTTGGCAGCAGGGGAAGCACGACGACCGACATAACGAGCAGGATCAGAGCCGCGCGAAACTCTTCCCAGCTCACCGACCTTGCCCAGGCATGCAGGCTCGATTTTCCCACCAGCAGCAGAGTCACCGCGATCGCAGACGCCGCCGCGACCTGCACAGGCGCGAGCAACGACATGGCCCCGAGGGAGAACGTCGACATCGCGGCGATGGTGGGGGTCGCGCCGAACTTGCCCGCATCGGCCAGTTCGCGCAGCCGGTAAACCGCGAACACTGCGGAGAAGACTGCGAACGCGATTGCAAGCGCGACGAGACCGGCATCCTCGACGCGCGCTGCGAATAACCCCCAGACGCCCCCGGTCAGACCGATCAGCCCGAACGTCCGAAGGCCCGCCGTGCGGATGTCCTTGTTGTCCTGATCGGTCCACTCCCGCTCCATGCCAATGAGCAGGCCGATCGCGAGAGCGACGCCTAGGCGTCCGAGAATTTCGAGTCCCCCAACGTCCATCTAGAACTCGTAACCGAGCAGCACAATCTCGCGCGCGTACCAATCGGCCATGCGTTGTCGGGTCTCCGGCGTGTAATAGCGGCGATAATCGCGCGCGCCCTTGTCCGAGGAAATGTTCGTCACCGGCAGCGAGACCTTTTCTTCGAGACCGATATTCCGCATCGCCTCGGAAAAATCCCGATCCAGCGTCTCGTACTTGCCGACGAAATCGAGCATCACAACGTCATGCTCCGAGTACAGATCGAAATTTTCGACATAGGCACGCCGCCGGTCCTCGAGAAAGCGATCGAACGTGACGCCCGGCCGATCATGCTTGTCCTTGGACTTGTAAAAATACCAGCTTACCTGCCGGTCCCACGGGTTCCGGTCGAAGCTGAACTTATAGTAAGAGCGCCAGATATCCTCGCCAACGTAAGCGCGTACGCGCCAGGCCGGCATGTGGTCGTAGAAGCCGACGGACGGATGGTAATGGCGCTCGGGGCGGCGTAGCAGCCGCCGCCACAGCGGCCGTTTCGGCACGAGCGGATGGTCAAGACGCCAGTTTTGCGCCTGCCTTCCCGACCGCGTCTGCATCAGCCGCTCAGTCGTCGGTGTGACAATGTCGCCCGGTTCGCAAATCTCGACGAGCGCCGCCTCGACCGAGGTCGAGGCGGTCTTGAGCGTCTTGATGTAGATGAATTTGTGCGCGTGAGAGAGGATCATGCGGAGGTCTGGCCTGCAGTTTCGGCCGGACCATATCGTCCTGAAACAAGATGCGGTAGCTAATGCACCGATCGCTCTACCGGAAACGGCCGGGAGCGCTTCGCGTCCGGCCGTTTCACGTTTGCTAACCGACGTCAGTTCTTGGTCGAGAGCGGCACTTTTGGCACGATACCGCCGCCAGGCCTGGGCTTTTTCGGTGCAGATTTCGGGTCACGCTTCTTGCCGTTCGGAGCCGCCTTCCTCTTAGGCTTCGAACGAGCCGCCTTCGGCGCATCCCGATCGGGCGACTCCTCCGAATTGTCGCCGTCGTCCTCGTCCTCGAAATCGCCCTTCGGCTTGATCGGTGCGTCGGGCTTCAGATATTCGAACGCCAATCCGTCCGCCGACTTGTCGACCATGACGCGAACGATGCCGCCATCCTTCAGCCGGCCGAACAGGATCTCTTCCGCCAGCGGCTTCTTGATGTGCTCCTGGATCACGCGGGCCAGTGGCCGCGCGCCGAACTTCTCGTCATAACCCTTTTCCGAGAGCCATTTCGTTGCCTCTTCCGTGAGCTCGATCGTGATGTTCCGGTCGCCGAGTTGGGCTTCAAGCTGAAACACGAACTTCTCGACCACGCGGGCGATGACTTCCGGCGGCAGCGAGTTGAAAGGAATGACCGCGTCCAGCCGGTTTCGGAACTCGGGGCTGAACATGCGGTTGATCGCTTCCTCGTCGTCGCCTTCGCGTTTTGTGCGGCCGAACCCCATCGCGGGCTTCGCCATTTCCGACGCGCCGGCATTGGTCGTCATGATCAGGATGACGTTGCGGAAATCGACCTTCTTGCCGTTGTGATCCGTAAGCTTGCCGTGGTCCATGACCTGCAGGAGGATATTGAAAAGGTCCGGATGCGCCTTCTCGATTTCGTCGAGCAGGAGCACACAGAACGGATGCTGGTCGACGCCGTCCGTCAGGAGGCCGCCCTGGTCGAAGCCGACATAGCCGGGTGGTGCGCCAATCAGACGCGACACCGTGTGCCGCTCCATATATTCGGACATGTCGAAGCGTAAGATCTCGACGCCAAGCAACGTCGCCAGCTGACGCGCAACCTCGGTCTTGCCCACGCCCGTCGGACCGGAAAAGAGGTACGAGCCGATCGGCTTTTCGGGTTCGCGTAAGCCCGCGCGCGCAAGCTTGATCGCCGAGGCAAGCGCCGAAATCGCGACCGACTGTCCGTACACGACGCGCTTCAGATCCTCGTCGATATTCTTCAGCGCTTCCGTATCCGACTTCGACACGGTCTTGGGCGGAATGCGCGCCATCGTGGCGACGGTCGTCTCGATCTCCTTCACACCGATCTGCTTGCGACGCAGGCGCGGGGGAACCAGCATTTGCGAGGCGCCGGTCTCGTCGATGACATCGATCGCCTTGTCGGGCAGTTTGCGGTCGTGAATGTATTTCGCGGCCAGCTCGACCGCCGACTTGATTGCCTGGTTGGTATATTTGACCTTGTGGAAGTCCTCGAAATACGGCTTCAGCCCTTTCAGGATCGCGATCGCATCCGGGACCGACGGCTCGTTGATGTCGATCTTCTGGAACCGGCGCACGAGCGCACGATCCTTCTCGAAGTGCTGGCGGTACTCTTTGTACGTCGTCGAGCCCATGCAGCGCAGGCCGCCCGACTGAAGCGCGGGCTTCAGCAGGTTGGATGCATCCATCGCGCCGCCCGAAGTAGCACCGGCGCCGATCACCGTGTGGATCTCGTCGATGAACATGATCGCGCCGGGATAGGCCTCGATCTCCTTGATCACCTGCTTGAGTCGCTCCTCGAAGTCACCGCGATAGCGCGTGCCGCCGAGCAGCATCGCGAGATCGAGTGCGAGGATGCGCCGCGACCGCATGCTGTCGGGTACGTCACCGAGCGCGATCTTGAGTGCGAGTCCCTCGACGATTGCGGTCTTGCCAACCCCGGGAAGTCCGACCAGCACCGGATTGTTCTTCGTGCGACGACCGAGAATCTGCAGCGTACGGC
>JBKJVQ010000058.1:0-4414 GCA_046717125.1 Methyloligellaceae bacterium | reverse complement strand
GAGCTGGGGCGCAGTGGCCCAGTCCCGCTTCGACGAGGAGAGCTTGGCGCTGCGCCGGACCGATCTCAGCACGTGGCTGACCTACGGGCCGATTACGGCGGCAGTGACCTATGCCGACATCAACGATCAGAACCTCTTCGGCTTCATTGAGGACCGGGAGGAAATTCTCGGCAGTGGCGTTCTCGCGCTGACCGACCGCTGGTCGCTCGTCGGACAAATGCGCTACGACATTTCAAACGAACAACGGATCACGGACGGTATCGGCGTACGCTGGGCGGACGATTGCTTTGCGCTGACGGTAACCTACGAAGAAACCTTTATCCGCGACCGCGACATCGAGCCGGATCAGCGTATCTCGCTTCGATTCGAGCTGAAGAACCTCGGCTCATACGATTTCAAGACGGACGCCTTCGACGGCGCGTTCGCAGCATCTGACTCAGGCACCTGACGCACACGGCCACGCTGACGCCATGGTTTTCGAGCAACAGTTCGGCGATTGATACCCGTTGCGCAAGCTCTGGAGACTGCGATGGCCCCCGCCGCGCATTACTATCATTCCTACCGACGCCTGGAGAATGACCGTTGCCGACGGAATCGGTCATTCTCCAGGTCATCTTCCTGGTCGCGCGTCTTGACGCCGAAACCGGAATCCACTTTCGGCGGTCGCGCTTTCGTTCGCGCAGTCTTCTGCGCTGCCGTTGGCCTACTGCTTCTGGGCACGGGCAACTTGCCGCTGCATGCGCAAGGCATCGTGGCGCTGGTGAATGACGAACCCATCTCACGTTACGACGTGGAACAGCGCATGCGCTTTATCGCGCTGACCACAAAGCAACAGCCATCGAAAGCGTTGGAGAAGGAAGCGTTGGAAATGCTCGTCGACGAGCGGCTCCAGATGCAGCAGGGCAAGAAGCTGAACGTCACGGTGGACGAGGCCGACGTTTCGAAGGCGATCGCCGAGATGGCGCAACGCAACAACATGGACGAAGCCAAACTCACGGCCGCGTTCGCCCAGGTGGGTGTCAATGTCGTGACGCTGAAAAACCGGATTCGCGCGACGCTGATCTGGCAGCAGGTCGTGCGTCAAAAATTCCGATACGACGTGATGATCGCGCAGTCCGATATGGAGCGCGCAGCGGCCGCCCCGGCGGCCGGCGGCGAGAGCGGAACGCAGCTCGAGCTGCACCAGATCAGGCTGCAAGTGCCCTCCAATGCAGGCGATGCCGCGGTCGCACAGCGCCTCGCCGAAGCCGAAAGATTGCGCTCCAGTTTCAAGTCCTGCGCGTCGATCAACTCGCTCGTAAAAAGCGTATCGGGCGCGTCCGTACGAAATCTCGGATCGAAATCCGCATCCGATATGGCGCAGCCGGCGCGTACCCTTCTTATGAACGCGAAGGTCGGTCAGATGACGCCGCCTAACCTCTCCGGAGACGGCATAGAACTCTACGCGGTTTGCGGCAAAAAGGCCGCTGCCGCGGACGGCGGCCAAGCCAAGGAAGCGGCTGCGCAGAAAATACAGAACGAATTCCAGATCCGCGCGGCGCGCTTGATGCGCGATCTGAGGCAGGGCTCGTTGATCGAGTACCGGTGAGTGACGCGCCGCACCTTCCATGACTGAACGCGCCGCTCCGCTCGCTCTGACAATGGGCGAGCCGGCGGGCATCGGCCTGGACATAACGATAGCGGCCTGGTGCAAGCGCGAGCCGTTGGCGATTACCGCGTTTGCGCTCATCGGCCTTGCGAACGCGGTCCGAAACCGGGCGGAATGCCTTGGACTGCACTGCCCGATCGTGACCATCGGAGACATTGCCGAAGCCGGTGAGGTTTTCCCGACTGCTCTGCCTGTGTTGGATTCGGAGAACGGCCCGGACGCTATGGCAGGCGCCCCTGCGCCCGATCTTGCGCCTTTCGTGGTCCAGTCAATCCGGGACGCCGTCGGCCTTACGCTCTCAGGCCGCGCGAGGGCCGTCGTCACCAACCCGATCTCAAAAGCAGCGCTTCATCGGACCGGTTTTGCTTATCCTGGTCACACGGAATTCCTCGCCGCGCTCGCGATCGAAGCCGGATTCGACGCCGATCCCGTGATGATGCTCGCGAGCCAGGAACTGCGGGTCGTTCCGGCCACGGTCCACATTGCGCTCAAGGATGTCCCCGGCGCGCTGAGCGTAGCGGGTCTCCTCTCGACGATCAAAGTCACGGCGTGCGAGCTCGAACGACGTTTCGGCATTGCCGAACCCCGTATGGCTGTGACAGGGCTCAATCCGCATGCGGGGGAAGACGGCGTCATGGGCCGAGAGGAAATCGACATCATCGCGCCGGCGATCGAGGCGGCGCGCGCGGCCGGACTGAAGGTCTCAGGCCCTTGGCCCGCCGATACGCTGTTCCACGCAGCGGCGCGCGAGACGTATGACGCCGTCATCGCCATGTATCACGATCAAGCGCTGATCCCTTTCAAGACGATCGCGTTCGACACCGGCGTCAATGTCACGCTCGGACTGCCTTTTGTCCGCACCTCGCCCGACCACGGCACAGCCTTTTCCCTAGCGGGAACGGGACGCGCCAGTCCTGCCAGTCTCATCGAGGCGATCCGTATGGCGGACCGCATGACGGCACCTCACGCAGGATGACGCTGGCCGCGGACGGCCTGCCACCCCTCGGCGCGGTCATCCGCGCCCATGGCCTCGATGCGCGGCGCTCGCTCGGCCAAAATTTTATTCTCGATCTTAACGTCACGGCACGCATAGCGCGGGCGGCGGGCTCGCTCGAAGGGGTGACCGTTCTCGAGATCGGACCGGGACCCGGCGGCCTGACGCGCGCCTTGCTTGCGAACGGAGCGGGCCTTGTGATCGCCGTCGAAAAGGACGCGCGCTGCCTGCCCGCACTGCAACAGATCGAGGCGCATTATCCCGGACGACTCACGATATCGCGCGCCGACGCGCTTGAGGGAGGCTGTGATGCGCCGGCGGCGAACGGCCCGGTCCGCATCGTCGCAAACCTTCCCTACAACGTGGCGACGCCGCTTCTGATCGCGTGGCTCAAGACGGAGCCCTGGCCGCCCTGGTTCGACCGCATGGTGCTGATGTTCCAACGGGAGGTGGCCGAGAGGATTGTCGCGAAGCCTCGAACCAAGGACTACGGCCGGCTGTCGGTCATCTCCCAGTGGCGCACGGAGGCGCGCATCCTTTACACGCTGCCGCCAAGCGTCTTTACGCCCGCGCCGAAGGTCGACTCTGCGCTGGTGGAACTCGTACCGAGGATCGAGCCCCTACCCGCCTGCGCCGTGTCCTGGCTTGAGCGCGTGACCGCGGCGGCGTTCGGTCAGCGCCGGAAGATGTTGCGGTCAAGCCTGCGACAGCTCGGCCCGATCGGCGACGCGGCGCTGGCGGAGGTCGGCATCGACCCCACACGGCGCGCCGAGGAGCTCACGGTGGAGGAATTCGCGGCTCTCGCGATTGCAGTTGAGCGGGCGGTTGGCCCGTGACTACGCGTGGATTACCCGGCCATACGCGTCGAGTACGGATTCATGCATCATCTCGGACAGGGTGGGGTGCGGGAAAATCGTGTGCATGAACTCTTCCTCGGTCGCTTCGCACGCCTTGCCGATTGCAAAACCCTGGATCAGTTCCGTGACCTCCGCGCCGATCAGATGTGCGCCGAGCAGTTCGCCGGTTTTCGCGTCAAACACGGTCTTAATTAGTCCCTCCGTATCCCCAAGCGCGATCGCCTTGCCGTTCGCCTGATAGGGGAAGCGGCCAACCTTCAATTCGTGCCCGGCCTTCTTCGCGGCCTCCTCGGTCAAACCGATGCTGGCAACCTGCGGCTGGCAATAGGTGCAACCCGGAATGTTCGTGATATCCAGCGGACGCAGGCCCTCAACGCCCGCAATCTTTTCGACGCACAGCACGCCCTCATGACTTGCCTTGTGCGCGAGCCACGGCGCGCCGACCACATCGCCGATCGCGTAGACGCCCTCAACGCCGGTGCGGACCCACTCATCGACGACGATGTGCCCCCTCTCTACCTTCACTCCAGCCTCTTCGAGCCCGATATTCTCGACATTGCCGCTGATGCCGATGGCAAGGATAACGCGGTCGAAGTTCTTCTCCTCGGTCTTGTCGCCGGACTTGATCGTCGCCGTGACCTCTTCGCCCGACGCGTCGAGTTTCTCGACGGAAGCGCCGGTCATGATCGTCATGCCCTGCTTCTGGAACGACTTCAGCGCCAGCGCGGAAATCTCCGCATCCTCGACGGGGAGAATGCGGTCCATGATCTCGACGACCGTCACGTCCCCCCCCCCGAGCGTCCTGAAAAAGCTGGCGAACTCAATGCCGATGGCGCCGGAGCCCACGACGAGCAGGGATTTCGGCATCGTGTCCGGCAGCAGCGCCTCCTTGTAAGTCCAGATGCGTTTCCCGTC
>JBKJVQ010000057.1:0-3006 GCA_046717125.1 Methyloligellaceae bacterium | reverse complement strand
GGCTGGTTCGCGTGCGTATCGAAGCCGTTGAGCGACAGGCGCACCACGGAAATCCCGGCGGCATTGGCGGCGAGCTGCGCCGCGCTCGAGACGGCGTTGCCGAAGGCGCCCGGCGGGAACGCCTGCTCGAAGGCGCGGCCGGCGTGCAGGCGCTGCGCGGAGAGGACGATGTCGCGCTCGACCCTGAGAATATGCGCGAGGGCCGCGTTGCGGGCCTCGCCTTCTCCGCGCAGGAGGCGCGCGTTGCGCAGGAACTGATCCGGGTTGGCGAGCGCGAGCGCGCGGATGCCGGGCCCGGCGAGCGGCCCCATGCCGCCCGCACCCACCACCACGCCGTCGGCGGCGAACGCGGCGGGGCTGGGCGACAGCACGAGCGCGCGCGCGAGCCAGCCGCTTTCGAGGAACTCGTCGCTGCGCGAAGCCGTGTCCCAGATCTCGATCGAACGGAAGTGCGACAGGTTGGGATCCGGATATCCCAGTCCCTGCACCACCGCGAGCTCGCGCGCATCCCACACCGGCTTGAGCGCCGCGAGCGACGGATGCAGCCCCATGCGCTCGGAGAGCTGCAGTACCTGGTCGCGCGGAACAGCGAGGCGCGGGCGCAAGCGTGCGTATTCCGGATCGGCGAACGGCACCACCGTATTCAGGCCATCGTTGCCGCCCTGCAGCTCCACCAGCACCAGCAGGCGGCGCTCCGCTGCCGCGGCCGCGGCAGCGATGTCCATGCCCGCGAACGGCAACGCCGTCGCGAGCCGCAGGAAGTCGCGGCGGTCGAGGCGCAAGCTCATTTGAGCTGGTAGGCCGGCTGGCTCACGTGCTCGCGGATGCGGTCGGCCTCTTCGCCCCCGCCCATGCGCCTCGCTGCTGCGAGGTTGTCGCCGCCACGGAAGACGCGCTCGAGCCACTGCTTGCGCGCGAGCAGCGTGGACGAGGTGATCCACGCCTCGCCTCCCGGCCAGCCCTTCACGTTCGGCGGCGCGAACAGGTTCTGCCCCAGCGCCGCGCACGCGAACGCGGCCGGGCGCAGGTCGGTCACCGGCATTTCGTAGGTGCGCAGCGTGCCGACGACGAGATCCACCGGCGACTTGATGAGGCTTGCGCGGTTCTCCTCGGCCCAGAAGGCCTCGGACGTGAAGATGGCGCGAAGCAGCGGCTTCACCTCGTAGCGCGACTCACGGAAGAGCGCGCCCCAGCGGCGCACCTCCGACAGCTGCGGCTGCGGCGAGACGAATTCACGCCACAGCTTGGCCGCGATGAATTCGCCGGTTTCGGGCCGCGCCAGCAGGATATCGAGCACGCCATCGCCATCCATCGCGCCGCTCACGCCGAGCACGGTCTTCGTGCCCCGGTCGTGCCATGCGCGGCGCAGCATGAATTCGCCGCTGTCGCGGTCGAGGCTCCATCCGGTGAAAGCGCGCGCCGCCTCCTTCACGTCGTTCTCGGTGAATCGGCCCTCGCCCACGGTGAAGAGCTCCATCACCTCGCGCGCGAAATTCTCGTTGGGCGCCTGGCGGCGGCTGCCGGCGTTGTCGAGCCAGACCAGCATCGCCGGATCGCGCTCCATCGCGTGCAGCAAAGTCGAAAAGTTGCCCAGCGCCTCGCGCCTGAGCAACGCGTTCTGCCGGTACATGAGGCCGTTGGAGCGCACCTTCTGCTGGCCGGTGGCGAAATGGTTGTGCCAGAAAAGCGTCATGCGCTCGGTGAGCGGCGAGGGAGTCGCCAGCATCTCGCGCAGCCACCAGGCGCGCAGCTCGAACGCCTCGCGCAACAACACACGCTGGGCGGCCATGCGCTCCTCGGCCGCCATCTCGCGCAGCCGGTAGTAGGGGACGAAAGGCTCGTGGACGAATGCCGGCGGCGCCACGCTCGACTCGCGCAGCGCGCCTGCGAGCAGGCGATCGACGGCTTCGGCGCGCTCCAGCGGGGCGAACTCGCGCACTTCGGATTCGGTGGCGCCGAAGCCTGCCCGGTCGAGCAGGTGGCGGGCACCCTCGGCGCCGATCCCCTTCGCCGCGGCGAGCGCCGGGGCGAGCAGCAGGAGGAAGGCGCCGAGGTGCTTCATGCGTGGATTACTGCTTGGCGCCGCGCCCGTGGTGATGGCGGCCGCCGCGCAGCTCGTCGCCGGTGAGGGCGCCGTCGCGGTTCGCGTCGAGGCGCTCGAAGCGCGCCGCGGCGCGGGCGAGGAACTCCTCGCGCGTCACCTTGCCGTCGCCATTCGCGTCGGCGCTGCGCGCTCCGCGGTGCGCCTTGCGGGCGGCACGCAGCTCGTCGAACGTCACCTGGTTGTCGCGGTTAGCGTCGATCGCGTCGAAGCGCTCGGCCAGCCGCGGCAGCGCGGCGGCTTCCGAGCGGCTCAGCATGCCGTCGCCGTTGGTGTCGGCCGCCTTGAGGCGCTCGATCATCGCGCCCCGCTTGTGGCCGGGGCCCGCGTCGGCGAGCACAAGGGTGGATGCCGAGGCCAGGGCCGCGGCGGCAAGTAGCAGGACATGTTTCATTTCGATAGCTCCCAGGGTTGTAAAGCGCCCGACCGATGTGCCGCAGCGTACCTCCAACAACGCGCAAAGTGTTTTCCCGCCGCGCACCGAGTTGTAACTCCATGTAAAGCGCGCCCCGGCGCGCGGCCGCGAGCCGTTACGATTGGCGCCATGCAGACCGCTCCGCGCCGCAAGGTCCTGGTCGTCGACGACGACCTGCGCCTGCGCGACCTCCTCAAGCGCTACCTGGGCGAGCAGGGCTTCGCCGTGGACACCGTTCCCGACGCCGCGGCGATGGACCGCCAGATGCAGCGCATGCGCTACGACCTGATGGTGCTGGACCTCATGCTGCCGGGCGAGGATGGCCTTGCCGTCTGCCGGCGCCTGCGCGCGGCCGGCGACAAGATCGCCCTCATCATGCTCACCGCCAAGGGCGACGACGTGGACCGCATCATGGGACTGGAGACCGGCGCCGACGACTACCTCGCCAAGCCGTTCAACCCGCGCGAGCTGGTGGCGCGCATCCAGGCGG
>JBKJVQ010000056.1:0-2768 GCA_046717125.1 Methyloligellaceae bacterium | reverse complement strand
ACGAACAGCACGTTTGCCAATCAAGAGTTGGCGCAGGCCCTGATCGAAAGCAGGCAGACGAACTTCGCTGGGCTTCCTGTTTCGAGGCAGTGGGCTGTCGATTGGGACTTCTTCTTCGGCAATCGGGACAAGGTGAACCTCTCCCGGCGCATCGGGCCGTTCTACTCCCATGGCTTCATGACCATGGGCCCAAAGTCTCTGGCGGCTCAGACCGGCATTGACGTTCGCGGTCTGCCGGCGCGGGACTTTCTGACATCGACGTATACCGGCCTGTGGTCCGTGCCCGCCTTGTTCAAAGAGATCCGGGTAAAGCTCAATGAGCTTCAGCTCCCGCATCTCGACTTGCTGCCGGACTTCGACGTCTGGTCGGAGGCGCTTGCAAAATGGTTCGGAACGGAGGCGGGCATGTCCCCGGCAGGCGCCGAGATTGTGCCGCAGCTTCCACAGTTGAGGCACGATCCGCCTTTGGTATTCTTTGTGCTGTTCGAGGCCGCGCATGACTTCGATGGCGCGGGACGGCCAATGCCGGCCGAGCCGCGCGGCAACAAAATACTGTTCCCCGGCCAGGGAGGCAGACGGTTGGGGCGCTTCGGATCCACCCTTGTTGCCGATGCCTTCTACAGCGCACTTCGCAATCAGCCGTTCGGGCCCGAGGCCGGACGGTCCATGCGAGAGCGCATCGAGCATGTCTGCCTCAGCTTGCTCGGGCAGGATGCCAAATCGGCTCTCAACAAGGTCACACTGACGCAAGACTGTGCGGCTGAACGCAAGCTCGACACCTTGAGCGAGCTTCTCGGATTCATGGCGGAGCTGCGGTTTTCGGATGATGCTCGCCGAGATCGCACGCCTTTTTTGCCGTAGGGAAACTGTTGGAGGATGAAGCGATGCCAGAACCAATGCGATTCAAGGTGAAACCCGGCGACGAGAAGGAGTGGGGTAAGCTCCTGAAGAGATGGGCCAGGGGCGAGCAGGCAAAGCCGCGCAATCTGACAGAGCTGAAGCAGCAGATTGCCGACGCCGGTATGCGGGAGCCCGATTGCCCGAGCTTCATCACGGGCCTCGTCATCATTCAGAATGACCGGCACATCCTGACGATCCGGATCCCGCCGGCGGAGCTGATCAATTCCGGTGAGGAAAAGGTCATGGCAAATCCGAACGAGCCCTATCCACTGCCGTCGTTTTATTCAGATTTCTTCCGAGATCCGCCGCCGGTGGGTGAAGAGAAGCGCGATCTGCATTCCGCCCGCATCGGCGAGTATGCGGTGAATAGCTGCGAGTAAAGGAAGACAGCAGCGCCGCGCCTACCAGGCGTGGTGCTGCAGGTCCGAGCGTGGGGCGCCGGCGGCCTCGAAGCCTTCGCGCAGGCGCTCCCAATCCTGGCGATTCTTGATCGGGAAGAGATGCAGGAACCAGCGGGTCATCTCGTCCTCGGTCGGATGAGCGTGACCGAACCACTGGCCGCGCACGGTGTTGAACAGCTCATGGAGTGCGGCGTGCGCTTCCTGAGGCTTGCCGGCCTTTGCCAAAGCAGCGGCTTTCCATCCGCCCATGTGCACGATCTTGCTTGCGTTGCCCGCGGCGTCCGCCGCCTCCGCGTAGTTTCCGCATAGATAGCTGACCTCGGCCCGGTAGCCCCATTGCGCGGGACTCGGCGATGGCGAGGCGACGAAGGCCTGATCGCACAATCCCCTGGCCTTGTCGTATTCACCGCGAAAAGCGCAGCCGAGCGCGCCGGAGGTCAGAATCCAGGGATCGCAGTCGTTCAGCTCACGCGCCGTGACGTGATGGGCTGCGGCGTTGTCGTAGTTCTTCATCATGGCGTAAGCCCAGCCGAGGGCGAGCTGGCCGCGCGCGTCGGTGGGATCGAGTTCGGTAGCATGACGCGAATAGTCGAGGGCCTGCTGCTCGCGCTCGCGGTTGCGGAAGGCGCCGGGATAGTAGAAGTGCAGCGACGTGTTGAGCGCGGCGAGGCTGGAATAGGCCGGTGCGAAATTGGGCGTATCGGCGATGATTTCCTTCAGCAGATCTTCTGCCTCGTGCCACTTCTCGGGCGACCAGCTCACGAGGCGCACCTGGGATCTCAGCCAGCGGTCATAGGCCTTGAGGTTGCTGCTGGGGCTGCGCACGACGGTGGCGAGGCGACCGGCGGAGACGTAGACATTGAGCGAGGAGGCGATGCGCTGCACGATCTCCTGCTGGGAATCGAACCAACTTTCCAGCGCGACGGGCACGCGCTCGCTCCACAGATAGTCGCCGGTCGTGGTGTTGCGCAGCGTCAGCACGAGAACGGCATCGCCTTTGTGCTGCAGCGCGCTGCCTTCGATGACGTACTCGGTGGTATCGCCGTTGCCGGCGCGATTGCCGAAGGCCTGGTCGCGAATCAGCCATTCGCGGAAGCGGACGAGGCGCGCGATCAGGTCGCGCCTGAAGCCCTGCACGAGATGGGTGTGCTCCTGCAACGATCCCGCCGCTTCAAAGACACTGATGGCCACGATCAGTTTCGGCTCAGCCTTGGCCGGCGCCGGTACGAGCAGGCGCTGGTTCGGCGGCGCGACGGAGCTGATGAGCCCCATCGGCGCCGACGCAGGTGTCGTGGACGTCCTGACTGCGCCTGGCATCGGCTGAGCCATGCGCACGGCGGCGATGAGCTCCTGCGTTTCCTTGGACGGCTCGACGTCGTACTCGTTCTCGAGCAGATCCCACAGGGACTTGTAGACGCGCAGCGCGGCGCCGATGTCGCCCAACGTGACGTGCGTGCGGATGAGTTC
>JBKJVQ010000055.1:0-3862 GCA_046717125.1 Methyloligellaceae bacterium | reverse complement strand
GATGTCGACGAAAGCCGGCTTACCTCTTATTTCGATACCGCTAACCTGCCTGACCCTGACCTTTTGATCCGCACGAGCGGCGAGATGCGGCTCAGCAATTTTCTGCTCTGGCAACTCGCCTACGCTGAATTGCATTTCACCGACGTTTATTGGCCGGACTTCACGCGCGAAACGCTTGCGCGCGCCATCTCCGACTTTGCGGCGCGCGAGCGCCGCTTCGGGGGGCTCGCCGCCCGGTCGACGGCGTGATCGGGGCCGGTTCCTTGGACCGGCCTGCCGAGGATGCGCGACTCGCGCGGATCCGCCTCGCAAAGCGCATCTTCTGGGCTGTTGTCCTCGGCACGATTGCGGTCAGCCTTTGTGTTTGGGGCGTCTGGCCCTTCGCGGCGCTGGTGATCGTCGGCGCAATAATCGTTCTGTGGGAGTGGGCGCAGCTCGTAGGAGACGGCGTGAAATCGCGCGGTGTCTGGATTCAGACGGGCGCGATTGCGGCTGCGGTCATCGCCATGACGGCCGGGTATTATGTGGCGGCATTCCTTTGCCTGCTCGTCGCCGTCATCGGCTCATTCGTCATCGCAAAACCCAGCGAGCGCCGTGGCTGGCTCATCGCGGGTGTTGCCTACGCCGGGCTCCCCGCGCTGGCGATGGTCTGGCTCCGCAGCGACCCTGTGTGGGGCGCAACCGCGATTCTGTTCGTGTTCGCAATCGTCTGGACGGCCGACAGCGCGGCGTACATCACCGGCCGTCTCATCGGGGGACCCAAGCTCAATCCGCGCCTCTCGCCTCGCAAGACCTGGTCTGGCCTGATCGGCGGCTCGATCGCGCCGCTCGCCACCGCGGCGGTATTCGCGACCTTCGTGGAAGGCGCGTCGATGGCTCCGCTCGTTCTGCTCGGTCTGGTCATTTCGCTCGCCGCCCATGCCGGCGACCTCGGCGAGTCGGCCGTAAAGCGAAGGTTCGGCGTCAAGGACACGAGCCAGCTTATACCGGGCCACGGCGGTATGATCGACCGTATCGACGGACTGCTGGTCGCGATCCTGACCGCGACCACTATCGCCCTGGTGCGATGGCCGCTTCCGCCGGGAGAGGCGCTACTCTTATGGCAATGACCCAATTCCGGGAGCCGAGCACATCGACGGTCGCAAGCCGCCAGCGCAAGCGCGTCACCATACTCGGTGCGACCGGATCTATCGGCGAAAGCACGCTCGATCTGATCGGGCGCAATCCGGAAAAATTCGCGATCGCCGCTCTGACGGCCAACCGTAACGTCGAGCGCCTCGCCCATCTCGCGAAGACATACCGGGCCGAAGCCGCGGTTATCTGCGAACCCGAACTCTACGGCGCGCTTAAGTCCGCGCTTGCCGGCTCGGGCGTCGAGGCGGCTGCCGGCCCCGATGCGGTCGTGGAGGCAGCGACGCGGCCGGCCGATATCTGCATGGCGGCGATCGTCGGCGCCGCCGGCCTCGCGCCAACCTTCGCAGCCATTATGTCCGGCCGTACGATTGCGCTCGCCAACAAGGAGTGCCTCGTTTCCGCCGGGCGCATTTTCATGGAGGCCGTCGCACGGGCAAACGCGACTCTGCTCCCGGTTGATTCCGAGCATTGCGCCGCGTTCCAGTGCATGGCGGGGGATGCGGAAGGCGTGGAGCGCTTGACCCTTACGGCCTCGGGCGGGCCGTTTCGAAGCTGGTCGAGCGAGGACATGAAGGCTGTGACGCCCGAGCAGGCGCTACGCCATCCGAATTGGGCAATGGGGCGGAAGATCACGATCGACTACGCCACGCTCATGAACAAGGGACTTGAACTAATCGAGGCGCGGCACCTGTTCGGCCTCGCTTCTGACCAGCTCGGCATCGTGATCCACGCCCAGTCGGTCGTCCATTGCCTCGTCCAGTATCGGGACGGCTCGGTGCTGGCGCAGATGAGCTGTCCCGATATGCGCGTGCCGATCGCCTACAGCCTCGCGTGGCCGGAGCGCATGGATGCGCCGACCCAGCGTCTCGATCTCGCGAGCGTCGGCACGCTGACCTTCGAGGCCCCCGACGAGGCGCGATTCCCGGCTTTGCGCGTGGCGCGGGCCGCGATGGTGGCCGGCGACGCGTCCCCGACCGTCATGAATGCGGCCAACGAAATCGCGGTGGAGGCGTTCCTTGCGGGCAGGATCGGATTTTGCTCAATCGCCGCCGCAGTCGAAGAAACGATTGAACGATCCCCGAACCTGTGCGGATCCAAACCCGGCTCGGTCGAGGATGTGCTTGCGACGGATCGAAGCGCGCGCGAGCAAACCTCGCGAATCCTGCTTAAATTCGCCTTGTAATGCAGTGAGAATCAGAAAGCCCGGATCGAGGAAAGTCTTCGCCCATGGAATCCCTGTTTGGACTGAGCGAGCAGAGCCTGCTGATGGTGCCGGCATTCTTGTTCGTTTTGACGGTCGTCGTCTTTTTCCACGAGCTCGGCCACTTCCTTGTGGCGCGCTGGTGCGGGGTCGGCGTCAAGGCGTTTTCGATCGGCTTCGGGCGCGAGATTTTCGGCTGGACCGACAGTCACGGAACACGCTGGAAAATCGCGTGGATCCCGCTTGGCGGCTACGTGAAATTCATGGACGACGAGAACGCCGCGAGCGTCCCGGATCGCGAGGCGCTTGAACGCATGACGCCGGAGCAACGCGCGACGAGTTTCCACGGCAAGCCGCTCTGGCAGCGCGCCGCGGTCGTCGCGGCGGGACCGATCGCCAATTTCATTCTGGCGATCGTGATTTTCGCGCTGCTGTTTACGTTTATCGGGCAGCGCAACACGCCGGCTATCGTCGATGAGGTGTCGCCCGGCAGCGTCGCCGAAAGGGCCGGGTTTCAAGCGGGAGACTTGATCGTCGCCATAGACGGGCGAGAGGTGAGAAGTTTTTCAGCTGTGCAGCGCACCGTGTTCACGAGTGGCGGAAGCCCCCTGAGGTTCACGGTTCGCCGGGCAGGGCGCGAACTGAATATCGATGCGACGCCCGAGTATCAAGAGACGACGGATAAGCTTGGAAACAAGACCAGGCACCTGGCTCTTGGAATTAAACGTACAGCTTCAGCCGATCAATGGGTCTTGGAGCGACACGACCCAGTGACCGCGTTAGGCATGGCCGTTCGTGAAACTTATTCCCAGATTGAGCTGACGCTCAAGTTTATCGCTCGGCTCGTCGTGGGAAAAGAATCGTCGGAGCAACTCGCCGGTCCGATCGGAATTGCTGTCTTCGCAGGACAGGCCGCATCGCTGGGCTTTATCTCGCTGATTACCCTGACGGCTGCTCTTTCGATTGGAATCGGCCTTATCAATCTTTTTCCAATACCCATGCTCGATGGCGGACATCTCCTGTTTTACGCCATCGAAGCGATCAGGGGGCGGGCCTTGAGTGAACGAACTCAGGAGATCGGTTTTCGGATCGGCCTGACGCTCGTTCTCATGTTGATGATTTTTTCAGTGTGGAATGACGTGAATCACCGTTTATGAGGCGACAGGCGTTCTCGCGGCAGTGTTGTCGATCGGCATCGGTCTCATAAAAATCTTTCCGATCCAGATGCGGGATGGTGATGGCTGAATGTTCCATGCCTCTGAGGCTGCAAGGCGCCTTGCTTCTGAGTAAGCGGTCGCAGGAACAGGCTTCGGCGTTGGCCTTGCGCTCGTTCTATGCTAGTGGTTTTTGCGACGTGAAATGATTTGGTGCACCTGAAGTTTCTGTAGGGCGCAACGGGCCGGGGGGCCAATGTTGCGCAAGGGCCACAGGGGCGAGGGGGCAAAACACAAATCGGCCAAAAACGCTGGCCACGTTCGCCCGAATATAGTTGCGTATCGGGGGATGCGTTGAGGGGGACTACAAGTA
>JBKJVQ010000054.1:0-2818 GCA_046717125.1 Methyloligellaceae bacterium | reverse complement strand
GCCCCAACCGGGACCCCAGCCAGGGCCGCCTCCGCCGCCGCCGCCCCAACCGGGGCCCCAGCCAGGGCCGCCTCCGCTTCCGCCGCCTCCGCCGCCGCCCCAACCGGGACCCCTGCCAGGGCCCCTCCCACCGCGGCACCAGAACTCGTTGCCCCAGTCGTCAATACACCAAGCCACCTTTTCGATGTGGTGGACGGCATCGACTGCGAGCGGGGACCCTAGCGTCATGGCTTGTGCGCGGCTCGACAGCGGACCGCTCGCCGAGAAAACTGCCGACGCAGCTGTGAGCGCGAATAACGTCTTGCGCATAACTCCTCCTATCGTTGGGCCAGAGAGGAACATTCCAGCACTAACCCGCGGAATGCAAGTGGACGCGGGGTCCTGTCGCCTGCGGGGCTTCAGCTAGTACCCAGAATCAAAGTTGAGTGATACGGCGATTTTTGAACCGCCGCTGGTAGACCTTTGTCTTGGTCCAAGTGAATGGCTCGGCCGTGTCGTTGTATGCTGCGATGAAAGCATCGATGTGCTCCTGTAACTGCTCGACGGCGGTGAAGGAGGCGCCGTTGAGGGATTGGCCCTGCAGGATCGAAAACCAGATTTCGATCTGATTGAGCCAGGACGATCGGGTTGGGGTGAAATGGAAATGGACGTTGGGGTGTTTCTTGAGCCAGCGCTCGTTCTTCTTATGCGTGTTGAGATTGTCGACGATGACGCGAAGCTCGCGATCCGGGAAGGCGGCAACGACGCTGTTCATGAAGCCGAGGAACTCGACACGGCGGCGACGCTTTGAATGCGCCGCGATGATCCTTCCGGTGGCGACTTCGAGCGCTGCGAACAAGGTCGTGGTGCCGTGCCGCTTGTAGTCGTGGCTCTGGCCGGTCAAGGCGCGTCCGTTCGGCAGCTTCAAATAGCCTTGCGCCCGCTCCAAGGCCTGGATCGAAGGCTTTTCGTCGACACAGAGAACGATCGCCTTGGCGGGCGGATCGACGTAAAGGCCGACCACATCGGCGGCTTTCGCCGCGAACTCGGGGTCGTTGCTCTCGCACCAGGATTTGCGGGCGGCAAGATCGATATTGTGCTCGCGCAGGAAGCGCCAGACATATTGAACGTCAACGTCGCCCAACACCTTGGCCAGCAGCGGACCCGTCCACCGGGCATAGCCGGCAGGTGGCGGCTTCTCCAGAAGCGCCAGAATGCGCTTATTCGTCGCCTGGCCGTAGATCGGCTTCTTGCCCGCCCGTGGACGGTCTTTAAGCCCGCCAAGGCCGTGGTCGGCAAAGCGCCGCCGCCAGTTGCTGACAATGCGCGGCTGAACGCCCACTTCCGCGGCGATCGAACGGGTGCTGCGACCCTCAGCCGCCAGCAACACGATCCGCGCCCGCTTCACGTCGCGCTGCGCTGCGGTCGGTGCCCGGCAGAGCGCCTCAAGCACCTTGCGTACCTTCGGCTTGAGCCGAACTTCTCTTGCTTCGGGAATCATCCAGAGCTTCAATCATGACTCACCTACGAAGAAAAGTGGGTAGTAGCTATTGTCTACTTCTGGGCTACACGTAAGGATTTTTGGTTCACCGATGCGGGCGTGGAATTTGCGCTCGCATGGAGCTTCATACTGTTTGCCCAGGCCCTGCTAGGCAATGGAGCCCGTCCCCCTGCAGGTTCCAGCGTTGCCGTGGGAACGTACATTGTCAATCGGCGGCCAAATTTTGACCCCTGCGATCGGGCGGGCGACGGCATTTCGGCGAAGTGTTCGTCTCCATCAACGGCAAACAGCGGTACGTCTGGCGTGCCCTGGACAGCGAAGGCGAGGTCCTGGATATCCTCGTTCAACCGCGGCGAGACCGCAAGGCGGCGCTCAAGCTGATGCGAAACTTCTGAAGAAGCAGGGCGTCACTCCAGCTACCATCGTGACCGACAAGCTCGGATCCTACGGCTCTGCACTGCGCGAACTTGGTGTTGCGCAGCGGCACGACACAGGTCGATGGAAAAATAACCGGGCAGAGAATTCCCATCAGCCATTGCGACAGCGCGAACGACGTATGAAGCGCTTCAAGTCACCTGGATCGGCGCAGCGCTTTCTCTCAACCCACGCCACCGTCTACAATGTGTTCAACATCCAACGCCATCTGATCTCCCGCGGAACCCTACGCGTGTTTCGCGATCGGGCTATGCTGACATGCCGCCAAGCCACAGTCGCAGCGTGAACCCTTGCGGCCATGGTCCTTTGGCCTGCAAATTTCCCATTAACGTGACAGTGCCGCCGGATGAGGTTTTCGGTACACACAGCTGGTGTGGAGTAATTCAACCTCACGCGCGTCATGAACAATCATCGGCATCCAACCGCTCATGGCGGCGATGAGGGCATAATTGCCGCCGCCACGCGGCCATTTCCCATTGCAGAACCGCCCAGGACGGCTGGCATCCCAATCAGGAGCGATTCCAGAACGAAAAGCCACAAAACTCGGAAAAATCACTGCACCCGGCCGCCGCGCCCAGGGTCGCCAGCGTCAATGCTTCAGCCAAGGCGTTTTTACACACCCAAGACCCACAGCGGCGCTCAGGGGGTCGAAATATTGCTGCACGAGCCGCTGACTCCGGCTCGCCATCCGGTATGCTGTCGCGGGTACTGACCAGAGGCAGCGGATGCAATTGGGTCATCTGCAACGGCGCCAGTTCATCACACTTCTCGGCGGCGCGGCAGCGTGGCCGCGGGTGGCGCATGGGCAGTTTAAGCCCGCAATTATTGGAGTGCTCGGCAGCGGCTCTGCGCAGTCGAGCGCATTCTCATCGACGCTCTTAAGAAAGGCATGCAGGAGAACGG
>JBKJVQ010000053.1:0-12880 GCA_046717125.1 Methyloligellaceae bacterium | reverse complement strand
AGCGGCGGCCCTGTTCGATGTTTCGCATATGGGACAGGCCATGCTGGTCGGTGCCGATCATGCAACCGTGGCGGAAGCGCTGGAAACCCTGACGCCTTCCGGCATCGCGTCGCTGGCGCCTGGCCGTTCGCGCTATGCCTTGCTGACCGGCGACGGCGGCGGCGTGATCGACGATTTTATCGTGACGCGTCCGAACGGCGGCGCGCGGGATGGAGTCCTGCTCCTGGTTGTGAATGCCGGTCGCAAGGACATTGACTACAGGCACTTCGCCGACCGGCTTTCGCGTGATGTCGAAATCGTGCCGATCGCCGACCGCGCGCTGATCGCGCTCCAGGGGCCCGAGGCCGCGAATGTTCTCGCGAGGCATTGCGAGGTGGCCGGGCGCTTGCGCTACATGCACATGACCGCGTGCCGGTTCGACGGCGTGGAATGCTTCGTCTGGCGCTGCGGCTACACCGGAGAAGACGGGTTCGAAATTTCCATTCCTGCCGTAAGCGTTGAGGACGTCGCGGAAGCTCTGCTCCGCGAGCCCGAGGTGAAGCCGGGCGGGCTTGGCGCGCGCGACACGCTCAGGCTGGAGGCGGGGCTCTGCCTTTACGGACACGAGCTCGACGAGACGATCAGCCCGGTCGAGGCGGGGCTAGACTGGACCATCCCGGAGCGCCGCCGGAAATCGGGTGACTTCCCCGGCGCGGAGAGGATTCTGCGCGAGCTGCGCGACGGGCCGTTCAACTGCCGCGTCGGTCTGCGGCCTGCGGGGCGCAGCATTGCGCGAGAGGGCACCCGCATTTTCGACCGTGAAGGCGTCCCGATCGGCGTCGTCACGAGCGGCGGATACGGAACAAGCGTCGGCGGTCCCGTCGCCATGGGCTATGTCGCGCGCGACGCATCATCGATCGGCACGCAAGTCGTCCTCGTCATAAGGGGCCGCGCTGAGGACGCCGAAATCGTACCGCTCCCTTTCGTCCCAAACCGCACAGCGAGATGACGCAACACATGGCTGAGATACGATACACGCAAGACCACGAATATATCCGCATCGAGGGCGATGTCGGCGTGGTCGGCATCACGGCGCACGCACAGGACCAGCTCGGCGATGTCGTGCATGTCGAGCTGCCCCAAGCCGGCAAGACGCTCGCCAAGGGCGACGAGGCGGCGGTGGTCGAATCCGTCAAGGCAGCGGCGGAAATCTATGCGCCCGTCTCCGGCGAGGTGGTCGATGCGAACACGGCGCTGGCCAAGGATCCGGCGCTCGTCAATCGCGACCCCGAGGCCGAAGGCTGGTTCCTGAAAATCCGGCTCTCCGAACCGGACGAGCTTGCCGCGTTGATGGACCGGGCCACCTACGAAGCCTATGTGGCGGGGATAGCTTGATGCGCTACCTTCCGCATACGGACGCGGATCGTGCCGCGATGCTGGCCACGATCGGCGCGGACGCGATTGGCGATCTGTTCGCGGACATTCCAGCGGCCGCCCGGCTGGAAGAATTGCCCGATCTGCCCCGTGCGCGCGGCGAAATCGAGGTCGAGCGCTTCATGAGCCGGCTCGCCGCCCGCAATGTCGCGGCGGGCAGTGCGCCATTTTTTATCGGCTGCGGGGCCTACCGGCACCACATACCGGCGAGCGTCGATCATCTCATACAGCGTTCGGAATTTCTCACGTCGTATACGCCCTACCAGCCCGAAATCGCGCAAGGCACGCTGCACTGCCTGTTCGAGTTTCAGACCCAGGTGGCGATGCTGACGGGCATGGAGGTCGCCAACGCCTCCATGTATGACGGATCGACTGCCGCGGCCGAGGCCGTACTGATGGCGCAGCGCGTAACCAAGCGCAAGCGCGCGGTGATCTCGGGCGGGGTGCATCCGCAGTACCGCTCGACCATCGAGACGGTCTCACGGCTCGCCGAACTGCCGGTCATTTTGCCGCCTGCCGATATCGACTGGGCCGAGGGACTTGCGGCGCTGGTCGACGACGAAACTTCCTGCGTCGTCGTTCAGTACCCGGACGTGTTCGGCGGCGTGCTTGATCTCAAGCCGATTGCAGATGGCGCGCATGCGAAGGGCGCGTTGCTGATCGTTGTCGTGACCGAGATCGTCTCGCTCGGCGCGATCGTTTCGCCCGGCGACATGGGCGCGGATATCGTCGTCGCCGAAGGCCAAAGCCTCGGCAATTCCCTCTCGTTCGGCGGACCTTATGTCGGCCTGTTTGCGACGCGGGAAAAATTTCTGCGGCAGATGCCCGGGCGGCTGTGCGGACAGACAGTCGATGCCGAGGGCCGCATCTCCTATGTGCTGACGCTATCCGCTCGCGAGCAGCATATCCGCCGCGAGAAGGCGACGAGCAATATCTGTACGAATTCGGGGCTCTGCGCGCTGGCCTTCAGCATACATCTAACGTTGCTCGGCGAGGCCGGTTTGCGCCGGCTGGCCACGCTGAATCACGAGAGTGCCAGCGATCTGGCCGACCAGCTGGAGCGTGTGACGTACGTCGAAATCGTGACACCCCATTTCTTCAACGAATTCACGATCCGCGTGCCGGGCGATGGCCGCGCCATCGTCGATGCGCTCGCGGAACGCGGCATACTGGGAGGGGTCCCCCTGGCGCGCCTCGCACCGCATGAGGATTCGCTCCGTAATCTGATTGTTGTTGCGGCGACGGAGCTGAACACGGACGTCGACCGCGCAGCCTATGCGCGTGCGCTGGCGGAGGTGCTGTGATGCTGAATGTCGTCGGGCGCGAAACGCGGCCGGAGCCGCTAAAGCCGGAAACGGACACGTTCACCGGCAATCGCGGGCTCAGGATCGAGGAAAAGCTGATCTTCGAGATCGGCGCTGTTGACCGCACCGGCGTCGACCTGCCGCAGCCAACGGGCAGAGCGTCGCGGCTCGGCGGTCTCGAACGGCGCAGCGAGATCGGTCTGCCGGGTCTGTCGGAGCCGGAAGCCGTGCGCCATTACGTCCGGCTGTCGCGCAACAATTACGCGATCGATGCCGGCATCTTTCCGCTCGGCTCCTGCACGATGAAGCATAATCCGCGCCTCAACGAACGCATGGCTCGGTTGCCAGGCTTTGCCGACATCCATCCTCTACAGCCGGAGCGAACGGTGCAGGGCGCGCTGCTGGTGATGGAGACTCTGGCGCAGTGGCTGCTAGAGCTGACGGGCATGGCGGGCGTCGCACTTTCGCCAAAGGCAGGAGCGCATGGCGAACTCTGCGGCATGATGGCGATCAAGGCCGCGCTTTGGGCGCGGGGCGAGACACGCCGCATCGTGCTCGCGCCGGCGTCAGCCCACGGAACCAACCCGGCGACGGCCGCGCTGCTCGGCTACGCAGTGCGCACGATTCCGGCGCGTGACGACGGCACGGTCTCGGCCGAGGCCGTGCGCGCCGCGCTGAGCCCCGACGTCGCGGCAATCATGCTGACCAATCCGAATACGTGCGGTTTGTTCGAGCGTGAGATCATCGAGATCGCCGAAGTCGTTCATGCGGCGGGCGCTTTCTTCTACTGCGATGGAGCGAATTTCAACGCGATCATGGGGCGGGCGCGGCCGGGCGATCTCGGCATCGATGCCATGCACATCAACCTCCACAAGACGTTCTCGACGCCGCATGGCGGCGGGGGACCCGGTGCGGGGCCGGTCGTGTTCTCCGAAGCCCTCCTTCCGTTCGCGCCTCTGCCCTATGTGAAGCGGAGCGGGCAGCATCTAACGCTGGTAGAGACGGCTGATGCTGCGGCCGGCGCGAACCCCTTTGGCCGGCTAAGCGCCTTTCATGGTCAGATGGGAATGTTCGTCCGTGCGCTGACCTATATGCTGAGCCATGGAGCAGACGGGCTGCGGCAGGCATCGGACGACGCAGTTCTGAACGCGAATTATGCGCGTGCGCGGCTGCGCGACGTGATGAGCCAGCCGTTCGGCGATCGGGTATGCATGCACGAGGTGCTGTTCGACGACGACTTCCTCGATGGCACGGGCATCTCGACGCTCGACTTCGCCAAGGCGATGATCGACGAGGGGTTTCATCCGATGACGATCTATTTCCCGCTGGTCGTGCATGGAGCGCTGCTTATCGAACCAACGGAGTCGGAATCGATGGCGAGCCTCGATCAGTTCATCGATGCGCTGCGCGCTCTGGCGATGGCTGCGAAGGAGGGCGGGACCGGGCGTTTCAAGGACGCGCCGCGATACGCCCCACGCCGGCGGCTGGACGAAACCCGCGCCGCGCGCCAACCTGTGCTGCGGTGGACGCCGGACGCGTCGCACGCCGAGGCGGCGGAGTAGTTCCGCGCGGATCGGAAAGCACAGCGAGGCAATCCAGTTGCGCGACCGTGCATGTCGCTCCTGGATTGCCTCAGCCCTTCCCTCACAACCACCAGTCGGCTAGAGCGCCCGCTCCTCGACCACGACGGTCTCGACCAGAACGTCGTTCGGCTCGTAGAACCAGCGCGCCAGCATGCCTGCGAGCATCGCGCCGGCAATTGGAGCGAGCCAGAACATCCAGAGCTGCATGATGTAGTCGCCGCCCGCAAACAGCGCGGTCGCGGTGCTTCGCGCCGGGTTGACCGACGTGTTTGTCACCGGGATCGAGATCAGATGAATCAGCACGAGAGCCAATCCGATCGGGATGCCGGCAAATCCTGCAGCGGCGCCCTTCGATGTCGTTCCGATGATGATGAACAGGAAGAAGAACGTGAGCAGGAACTCGATGAGGAAACAGGCGAGAAGGCTATATTGGCCGGGGCTGAGGGCGTCGTAGCCATTGGAGGCGAAGCCGCCCGGGGTCCAGCCGGCCTTTCCGGAGGCAATCAGATAAAGCACCGCCGCGCCGGCGAGACCGCCCACGACCTGCGCCACGATATAGGGAATCACGTGGCCATTGGCGCAGCGCCGAGCGGACCACAGCCCGAGCGTCACGGCGGGGTTAAAATGGCCGCCGGAAATATGCCCGACCGCATAGGCCATGGTCAGAACGGTCAGACCGAACGCAAAGGCGACGCCAAGGAAGCCGATACCGAGATCGGGGAAGCCCGCAGCCAACACGGCAGCGCCGCAACCCCCGAATACCAGCCAGAAGGTTCCGAAGAATTCGGCAGCCGCCCGGCGAATCGTGTCATCGCTCATCGTGAATCTCCCAGAGAAGGATTGCGAATCACTAAATGGCGTGAGAATCACTGTGTTACCCACTAAATGCATGCGCTTGGGCTTGTTGTTTGGCAATGGGCATTTGGCCATACGATGAACTGAGAAGGTTACGCTCAAAATGCTGAAAGGCGAGATCAGCCCCGGGCTATGACCATCCAACGCTAAAATCGCATCTGCTTTCGGTTGTGCGGTGGAGTGGTTCGACTCGAAGGTCTGTTGCTGCCTAGCTGGCGCTCCTCTCCAACCGATTCACCGCTGCTTTCAGATTTGGCACATCCTGTGTGGCGATGGTCCAAACAATGCCCACGTCGATGTTGTGATAGGCGTGTCGCAACACGTTGCCGAAGTCGAGCATCCGCCGCCAGTCAATGCTGCTTTCGGTTTCACGAAGCTCGATCGGGATATGCCGGCACGCTTCGCTTACGATTTCCAACGCTCTCTCGACCGCCAAGCGCCGGAAGCGATCGGCAGCAAATTGCGCTTCACCGGTAGCGGAGGTCAGCCGCTCGACGTCGTCTATGGCCTGTAGGATGTGGTGCAATCGGTCGGCGAGAGTGGGTGGCACTCAGAACACCTGTATCAAATCATCCTGGATACGCTCTTTGGTTCGAGCGTCTAGCGAGCGTCGCAAACTGACCTGCGCGGGCAGTCCGGTAGCGTCCTGAATCAGCAGACCGATTCCCGAAACGTTGAGCAGCGAGAACCGCACATTTGGCGCGACATCGATGAGCAGATCGATGTCGCTGTCGGGCCTTGCATCGCCACGCGCGCGCGACCCAAACAGCGACATGGATACGACACCTTCGGCTTTGATATCCGGGGCCAGCTCGCGAAGTTTCTGAAGCAGTTCCTCGCGGGTCATCGCGGTTACTCCGCTGCTTCGGCCCCAAGACCCAGCTCCGCCTCGAGCCGGTCCATCACTTCGCCGACGGCTTTCGCGATCGGCGTGCCGGGGCCGAAGATCGCCTTTGCGCCCGCGGCGCGGAGCTCGTCGTGATCCTGAGGCGGGATCACGCCGCCGACGACGATCATGATGTCGTCGCGCCCTTCGGCGGCCAGTGCTTCGCGGAGGGCGGGGACGAGCGTCAGATGCCCCGCCGCAAGCGATGAGACGCCGATGACGTGTACGTCGTTTTCGACCGCCTGGCGCGCGGCCTCATCGGGCGTCTGGAACAGCGCGCCGATGTCGACGTCGAAGCCGAGATCGGCGAAGGCGGACGCGATTACTTTCTGGCCTCGGTCGTGCCCGTCCTGTCCCATCTTGGCGATCAGGATGCGCGGCCGGCGGCCTTCGAGTTTTTCGAAGGCATCCATACGCTTGGTGATGCGGTCCAGTTCTTTCGTCATATTGCCGAGCTCCGCCCGGTAAACGCCGGAGACCGCCCGCGATTCCGCGCGATGGCGGCCGAAGGCCTTCTCCATTGCCAGCGAAATCTCGCCGACCGTCGCCTTGGCGCGCGCCGCCTCAACCGACAGCGCGAGCAGATTGCCTTCGCCTGTTTCGGCCGCGACGGTCAGCGCGTCAAGAGCAGCCTCGACCTGTCGTGAATCGCGCTCGCGTTTCAGGCGCTGTAGCTTCTCGATCTGCTGGCGGCGCACGCCGGCATTATCGACCTTGCGGATATCCAGCGGCCCTTCATCGTCCACGCGTAGCGCGTTGACGCCGACGATGGTCTGGGTGCCGGAATCAATGCGCCCCTGCGTACGCGCGGCCGCCTCCTCGATGCGCAGCTTCGGCACGCCTTCCGCGATGGCGGCCGCCATGCCGCCCATCTCCTCGACTTCCGCGATATGCTCCATCGCACGCGCGGCGAGGTCGGCGGTGAGGCGCTCCACATAGTAGGAGCCTCCCCAGTAATCGATCGTGCGCGTCGTTCCGGATTCGGTCTGCAGCACGAGCTGCGTATTGCGGGCGATGCGAGCGGAGAAATCCGTGGGCAGGGCAAGCGCCTCGTCGAGCGCGTTGGTATGCAGAGATTGCGTGCCGCCGGCGGTCGCCGCCATCGCCTCGATCATAGTGCGGGCGACATTGTTAAACGGGTCCTGTGCCGTCAGCGACCAACCGCTCGTCTGGCAGTGGGTGCGCAGCGAAAGCGAGCGCGGATCCTTCGGCTGGAACTGCGCCATCAGCTCGGCCCAGAGCTTGCGGCCGGCGCGCAGCTTGGCGACCTCCATGAAATAGTTCATGCCGACCGCCCAGAAAAAGGACAGGCGCGGCGCGAAACTATCGACATCCATGCCGGATTTGATCCCGGCACGGACATATTCCACGCCATCGGCGAGCGTGTAGGCAAGTTCGAGATCCGCGGTCGCTCCCGCCTCCTGCATGTGGTAGCCGGAAATCGAGATCGAATTGAACTTCGGCATGTGCTGCGCGGTGTAGGCGAAGATGTCGGATACGATCCGCATCGAGGGCGCGGGCGGGTAGATGTAGGTGTTCCGCACCATGAACTCTTTGAGGATGTCGTTCTGGATCGTGCCGGAGAGCTTTTCGGGCGGCACGCCTTGTTCCTCGCCCGCGACGATGAAGAGCGCGAGGATCGGCAGCACGGCGCCGTTCATCGTCATCGACACGGATATGCGGTCGAGCGGAATGGCGTCGAACAGGGTACGCATGTCGTAGATCGAATCGATCGCGACGCCGGCCATGCCGACATCGCCGATCACGCGCGGATGATCAGAATCATAACCGCGATGGGTCGCAAGATCGAAGGCGACCGAAACGCCCTGTTGTCCGGCTGCAAGATTACGGCGGTAGAAGGCGTTCGAATCCTCGGCGGTCGAAAAGCCCGCATACTGACGGATCGTCCAGGGGCGCTGGACGTACATCGTCGGGTAGGGGCCGCGCAAGTACGGCGCCGCGCCAGGGACTGCGTCTGCGGATGCCCCGGTCGCGTCGTCAGCCGTATAGGCGGGCTTCACATCGATGCCTTCGGGCGTCGTCCAGGCCTCGCCGGCGCGGGGGGATGAGGGCCGCGGCGCACGCCAGTCGAGGCTCGAGAAATCCGGTATTTTCGTCATGCGCGCGGCCTCGCGCCGAGGCGATCCAGCAGTTCCGAGAGGATTGCGGCCTGATCGGAGCCTTTATGGATGAAGCCGTCAATGCCTGACGCGCGCAAGGCGTCGCGCCGGTCACCGGGCCGGCCCGCGAGGATCACGTAGTCTGCGCCGGCGGATTTGAGCGCGCGGGCGACGGGCTCCGCCAGTCCCTCATAGGTTTCGTCGGATGAACAAATGCAGGCGATTTTCGCGCCGCTGTTGCGGAAGGCGTCGGATGCCGCAGACGCCGTTTCGAGTTTGCCGGGCTCAATCGAGGCGACGCCGCCCGACGCGAGGAGGCTCCGCGCGAAAGCCGCGCGGGCGGTGAACTCTTTCGGCGACCCGAGCGTCGCCAGCCAGACGGACGGGCGCTGGCCGGTGCGGCTCAGATAGGCATCGCTTGCCTCCCGCAGTGCTTCGACTGCTTCGGCGTCGCGGCGAAGGGGAAGCGGTTCGACCGTAACGGCCGGATTGTCGCTGTCGTCGGACGGCGCATCGCGCTCAGCAGCGGCGGGCGGCGGCTCATCCAGCCTTGCGAAGGCATTGATGCCGATGATCTCGATCTTCCCCGTGGCGATGTCGTTCGTCCGAGCTTCGGCTGTTTCGCGGATGCGCCCCTGGATCGTGCCGGATTGCAGCTCAGCGATCATGCCGCCGGCGCCTTCGATCTCGCGCAACCGCGTCCATGTTTTCGCGGCGAGCTCGCCGGTCAGATGGTCCAGCGCGTAGCTGCCTGCCGCGGGATCGGCGACCTTTGCCAAAAACGACTCCTCCTGCAGCACGATCGGCATGTTGCGCGCAACGCGGCGCGCGAAGCCGTCGGCTGCCCCCAGCGCGTCGGTATGCGGGCGGATCGTCACCGCATCCGCGCCGCCCATGATCGCCGCGGCGCAAGCCACCATCATGCGCAGCATGTTCGTATGCGGATCGTATCGCGTCATCATGCGGCGAGACGTGGCAGCCCGGATACGAACAGGCCGTGCATCCGCGTCGGTTTCCTCGGCGACGCGCGCGAGCACGAGCCGCGCCGCGCGAAGTTTGGCTATGGACAGGATGAGATCGGAATCCACCGCGAGCGTGAATTCGGTGGTCCGAAAGGAATCCTCCGCGGAAAGCCTTCCCTCTTCAAGCGCGCGCAGATAGCAGATGAAGGTCGCAGCCATCGCGGCCAGCTCGTCCGCCTCGCTCGCGCCGGCGTCGTGGTAGAGCGACGCATCGACCGCGACCGCCCGGACGCCCGGATGGGTGCGGAACGCCCGGCCCGCCAGCGCGGCCATTGCGTTGAGCGCCTGCGACACGGCCCGATCGAGGCCGCCGGTGCGGGCCAGCGCTCCGAGCGGATCGGCGCCGTAGCCTCCGGCTGCTTCGCCATTCGGAATGCCGGCCTCGCGCCAGACCGCGTCGAGCGCAGCGGCGCCAGCTTCGAAATGCTCGCCCGGGGCAAGCCAGATTTGCGCGAGCTTGAGGTCTACGCCGTCGAGCGCGGCTTCGAGCGCACGCGCATCGGCCGAGATGCCGATTTGGCCCGGCGCTTCAAGCTGCAGCGAGATAGACGTCGCGCCGCCTTCCAGCTCCGCGAGAATGACGCTGTTTGCGGCGTCCGGATCGTTCTGGGCGCAGGCGCTGCGAATGTCGACCCAATCCGCCGAGCGGGCCAGCGGCCCGTGCCGCGGCGCGTCGCCAGGAAGATAGAGCGGCGCGATTGTCAGGCCGTCAAACGTCCGGGTCACGAGGCTTTCGAACGGCGCCCCCCTCAGCGCCTTCTCGACGAGGTCACGCCACAGGTCCACGTGGCGCTCAGTTGCGGATTGAGGCTCCTGAATGACGCTCATGCCGTTTTGCAGTCTCCTCGAAATTCGATCCGCGGCCGTTCAAGCTTGATGCAATTTCCGGCGCATCAGACCAGCGAGAGCCAATGCGTCAATCCCTCAATTGATGATCATCACCCTCTAACACGCTTTAGGCCGTGTCGCTCGGCTTCTCCCCCACCTCAGCCGAGTTGTCGCAGGTTTGGTTTCGGATAAAGTTGCGCGAAACGGAGGGACGGGACATGGCCGACGGCGGCGCGAGCGCAGGAACCATCTTTCTCGGGCGGAGCGACAAGCCGGAGGAGCTCTTGCTGCGGCTCGCCAACCGCCACGGGCTCATTACCGGCGCGACGGGCACGGGCAAGACGGTCACGCTGCAGATCATCGCCGAGCAGTTTTCCAACGCAGGCGTTCCGGTGTTCGCGGCAGACGTAAAGACCGACCTCTCGGGTCTCGCCGCCAAGGGCGAGCCCAAGGATTTCCTCGTCAAGCGCGCGCAAGAGGTGCAGCTCGATCCTTACGAGTTCGAGGCCAGTCCGGTCATCTTCTGGGACCTTTTCGGCGAGAAGGGGCACCCGATCCGCACGACCGTGTCGGAGATGGGGCCGCTTCTCCTGTCGCGCCTGATGGAGCTGTCCGAGCCGCAGGAGGGCGTCCTCAACATCGCTTTCAAACTGGCGGATGAAGAAGGGCTTCTGCTCCTCGATCTGAAAGACTTGCGCGCGCTGCTGCAAAATCTCGGCGAGCGCGCCAAGGACCTCACGACCGAGTACGGCAACATTTCGAAGCCCAGCCTCGGGTCGATCCAGCGCCGCCTCCTCGTCATGGAGCAGCAGGGGGCGGAGCATTTCTTCGGCGAGCCCGCGCTCAAGGTCGACGACCTTATGCGAACCGATCGCGATGGGCGCGGCTTCATCTCGATCCTCGCCGCCGACAAGTTGATGCAGTCGCCACGGCTCTACGCGACCTTCCTGCTCTGGCTCCTGTCGGAATTGTTCGAGCAGCTTCCCGAAGTGGGCGATCCCGAGAAGCCCAAACTCGTCTTCTTCTTCGACGAGGCGCATCTCCTGTTCGACGAAGCGCCGACGGCGCTGGTGCAGAAGGTCGAGCAGGTGGTGCGGCTGATCCGTTCCAAGGGCGTCGGCGTCTATTTCGTCACGCAATCGCCGCTCGATGTGCCGGATGCCATCTCCGCCCAGCTTGGCAATCGCGTGCAACACGCGCTGCGCGCCTTCTCGCCCAAAGAGCAGAAGGCCGTGCGGTCTGCCGCCGAAACATTCCGCGCCAATCCGAAACTCAATACGGCAAAAGTCATCACCGAGCTTGGGGTCGGCGAGGCGCTGGTCTCGACGCTGGACGCCAAGGGCCAGCCCTCGATGGTGGGGCGCACGTTCATCCGCCCGCCGTCGTCGCGGCTTGGCCCGGTGACGATGGATGAGCGCAAGAAGATCGTCCAGGCGAGCCCGATCTTCGGCGAATACGATGAGGCGGTCGATCGCAAGTCCGCCTACGAGATTCTCACGGGCAAAGCCGCCGCAGCGGCAGAAGAGGCCGGCGCGGAGGAAACATCACTGCCGCGCGGCTCGGGCAGGGACGAGGGAGAGGGCGGAGAATACGAACGCTACGGAGAGTTCCGGATCGAGCGGCAAGGCGAATTCCGGGTCCCCCGCAAGGGAGATGCTTATGAGGAGGGGCCTGCGCCGCGCCGCCGCGCGCCTGCGCCGGAGCCGAGGGCGCCGCGCGAACCAGCCCGGCCGCGCCGTCAGTCCGCCACCGAATCGATGGTCAAATCCGTTGCGCGTTCAGCGGGCACGGCGCTCGGCCGCGCCATCGTCCGCGGGGTGCTGGGGACCTTCTCCGGGCGGAAGCGGTAGGCCGCACTGTGAACCGACTCGCCTTCATGCCCGGGGGTGCCCAGACTTGGTGTCTTGCCCGGGCCTGTCTCGGGCAGCCATAGGCACGAATGGCGCGATTCAACTGAAACGCTGCGGGTTAGGGATCGCCGGGACAAGCCCGGCGAAGACAGTGTCCCAGGTACTGCGTACCCTTAAGCGTGCTTGCCCATCATCTCCTCGACATGCTCCCAGTTGATGAGGTGATCGACCCAGGCTTCGAGATATTTCGGCCGGGCGTTGCGGTAGTCGATGTAATAGGAGTGCTCCCAGACATCGACGCCGAGAAGCGGCACGGCGCCGTGCAGGAGCGGGTTTTCGCCGTTTGGCGTCTTGATGATCTCGACCTTGCCGTCCTTCAGCGCGAGCCACGCCCAGCCTGAGCCGAACTGGCCGACGCCAGCCGCGATAAAGTCCTTCTTGAACTTGTCGTAGCCGCCGAGGTCGGATTCGATGTGTTTCTCGATCGCGCCCGGCAATTTCGTCCCGCCGCCGTTCGGGCGCATCCATTTCCAGAAATGGATGTGGTTGTAGTGCTGGCCAGCATTGTTGAAGAGCGCCTGGTCCTTGCCGTAGCTCGCCTTGACGACCTCCTCGATCGACTTGCCTTCGAGATTTGTGCCCTTCGTCAGCTCGTTGACCTTGTCGACATAGGCCTTGTGGTGCTTGTCGTGGTGAAACTCGAGCGTCTCTGCCGACATATACGGGTCGAGCGCGTCATAGGCATAAGGGAGTTCCGGAAGTTCGAAGGCCATCTTGCGTTCTCCTTAGAGCGATGAAGAGGAGGGCCGCAGCCATGCCAGGTCATGGGCTAGGGCAAGGGGGCAGGGCGCACGGAGGCCGGGATGTGGTCTCGGCGGCTTGAACGGCGCGCAGGCCGAAGCGGTTCCGAGAGAATCTGCGCCGGCTATGATGGTAAGAGGGGGTGGGCGCGGCCCCCGCGGCGCCGCGCCCCGGCGTTGTGCATTGTCGCCCACCGCAGGTTGAGGCCGCCGACGGTT
>JBKJVQ010000052.1:0-2866 GCA_046717125.1 Methyloligellaceae bacterium | reverse complement strand
TCCGACAGCTTCTGCGCGATGATCCGGCCGCCGATGTCGGAGCCGCCCGGCGCGAATCCCACGATGAGCCGCACCGGCTTCTCCGGCCAAGCCGCCTGTGCCACCGTCGCGAACGCGACGAGAACCGCACCAACGAGCGAGATCACGCAACGCTTCATCACAGCCTCCCGATCAGAGTTCTCTTTCATATGCGCCAACCTCGGAGTCTCCCCTTGTCGCTTTACCCCGCGTTCGAGCTCGAACCAGAAGTCGAGCACGCTGCCCTTGCGCTGGTCGGCGAACTTGGTGATCAGCACGCGGCCGGACTTGGGTTCCCGTCGTCCGCAGATTTCGGCATGGTCGCGCAGTTGCGCCGTTGTGCGATTGTACAGGCGACCACTTTCGCGTACCACGATCGCACGCATGATGCTGGCACTCCTCCTCAACAGCTGCCGATGCGCGATCCGGCCTCGCTCGGCGACAGGATCGGCGTACGATAGTCCTGCGAGCGGGCGGCGGCCAGTGGGTTTTTCTTATAGGTGTCCATCACGGGAAATTGTTTTTCCGGAGGCGACCGGGGAGCCGACGGTGGCCATTCCGACGTTCTAGGATATGCGATGATGAATTTCGGTGTGCCTGTGGGATAGACGGGGGAAGACTTGGAGCCGATCCATTACGCCGAGGAAGACAGCATTGCGATCGTGACGATAGATCGCCAGTCACGGATGAACGCCCTTGACCCTGAGGCGATGCGGCGGTTCCGCGAGACGCTTGAGATGTTCGAAGCGAGCGCCAATGCGCGCGTTGCAATTGTCACGGGCGCTGGCGCGAGGGCGTTCTGCGCGGGGGCCGACATCCACCAGACAATGGGCGAACTCGAATTTTGCAAGGACTTTTTCGATCGCTCGTGGCGCGAAGACAACGCGCTGTACATACGGAATATCGCCCTGCCAAGGTTACCGCTCTCAAAGCCGCTGATCGCGGCGGTTAATGGAGTGGCGGCCGGCGGCGGCATGGAACTCGCGCTGAATTGCGACATCTGCATTGCGGCGTCCAACGCCCGATTCGGACTTACGGAAGTGCGTATCGGCAGCATCCCCGCGGTCGGCGGCATCCAGCGACTGATGCGATCACTGCCTCGCGCCTTCGCGATGAAACTTCTGCTCACCGGCGAACTGATCGGTGCACAGGAAGCGCTCCAGTGGGGACTCGTTGTCGAAGTCGTCCCTCCGGACGCGCTATTGCCGCGTGCGCGAGAGCTGGCAACGCAAATCGCCGCCAATGCGCCTCTGGCGGTGAGGGCGGTCCGATACCTGGCGGAGAAGGCGTTCTCGCTGTCGCTCGACGATGCGCTCGACATCGAGGAGCTCGTGTGGGGGCACATCTACGCCACGCGGGACCGCCGCGAAGGACGTCTGGCCTTTTCCGAGAAACGACCGCCCGCATTCCGAGGCGAGTGAAACGTCGGTCTGCCATTCAGTCTGCTAACCACCTGGGATAGGGAGATGACATGCGGTTTATCGATCGGCGACGCCTCTTAGCAATTCTGACTGTAAGCGTGGCCGCTGTGCTGACCCTTCCCGCACGCGCGGCCTATCCGGAGAAACCTATACGCCTGGTCGTGCCGTTCGCGCCCGGCGGGGGTAACGACATTCTTGCGCGCGCCATTTCGCCGAAACTGGCCGAACTGCTTGGCCAGCCGGTCATCGTTGAAAACCGGCCCGGCGCCGCGGGCAATATCGGGGCGGCGGAGGTCGCCAAGGCGGCGCCTGATGGCTATACGGTGCTGATGGCGTCAAACCAGGTGGTGATCAACCCGAGTCTCTACTCGAGCATGAGCTTCGATGTAATGAAGGATCTGGTTCCGGTTGGGATTCTGGCCAACGTTCAATTCGTGCTGGTGGCGAATCCGGCTGTCGCGGCAAAGACGGTACCCGAGTTGATCTCGCAAGCGAAAAAATCGCCTGGCGCGCTGAACCACGGAACACCCGGTAGCGGCACGCCGCAGCACTTGGCCGCTGAACTGTTCAACACAATGACCGGCACATCGTTGGTCCACATCCCCTATAAAGGTACAGGACCGGCAATCGCCGATCTGTTGGGCGGACAGGTCCAGCTCGCCTTCGGGACACTGCCGTCGGTCAAGCCACACATCGATGCGGGCAAGCTACGCGCGATCGCCATGACGGGAGCGAAGCGCTCCGCTCTGCTCCCCGGCGTCCCCACCATCAACGAATCCGGAGTGATGGGTTACGAAGCTTCCACTTGGTACGGCATTCTTGCCCCCGCAGGCACACCCGCGGCGGCACTTGAGCGGCTAGAGGCTGCGTTGTCGAAAGTGGTTCAGGACAAGGACGTCCAGGCCAAGCTGGTCTCCCAGGGCTTCGACCCCGGCTTCCACCCGCGAGCGGAGATGGCCACCGCAATGCGAAGCGACTTCAGCAAGTGGGCGAAGGTGGCTAAGGAAGCCAACGTCAAGATCGACTAGAAGCTGTAAGTCGACTTTACGCAGATTGGTGCCGGGTCGGCCGTACCGAGGTCGTGCTGCTCGTGTACGACCCCACGAACATGATTGCGAATATTTCTCATCATGCATAACGCCACGCCGATTCGCCATGCTCTAAGGGGCCTGCGCGTTGTCGATTTCAGTCAGATCGGCGCCGGGCCGACGTGCGGCATGATGCTTGCCGATCTCGGCGCGGATGTCGTCAAGGTGGAATCGCCCGCTGGCGATCCAGGGCGCCGGCTGGGACCGCCTTGGTATGGTAGCGAGAGTCCGATCCATGTCGCATTCAATCGCGGTAAGCGAAACATCTGCATTGATCTACGCACCCCTGGCGGACAAAGGATCGCCGCCGAGCTGGTTGCCAAAGCTGATGTAGTGCTG
>JBKJVQ010000051.1:0-13786 GCA_046717125.1 Methyloligellaceae bacterium | reverse complement strand
AAAACATCTTTCCGCCGATCCCGTCCGAGGCGATCATGCCGCTTGCTGGGTTCACGGCGGCGCGGGGCGATCTGAACTTCGCGGGCGTCGTGGCCGCCGGCACACTCGGCTCCGTCATCGGCGCTGCGCCCTGGTATCTCGCCGGCCGCTGGTGCGGCCGCGAGCGGCTGAAGGCGTTCGCCGGACGGCACGGCCGCTGGCTGACGCTTTCGCCGGACGACCTGCACAATGCGGCCGGGTGGTTCGAGCGGCACGGTTACGCGAGCGTTTTTTTCGGCCGCCTTATACCGACGATCCGTACCCTGATCTCGGTGCCGGCAGGTCTCGTCTGCATGCCGATCGTCCCGTTTATCCTGATAACGGCGGCCGGATCGTTGCTGTGGACGTCGGTCCTGACACTGGCGGGTTACCTGCTCGAAAGTCAATACACGCGCGTTGCCGACTATCTCGATCCGGTGACGTATATGGTCATTGGGGGGATCGTTCTGATCTACCTCTATCGGGTCGTCACGTACGAGGGCGGAGGGAAGTCGTAGGGTGGACTGGGACGATGCTGCGAGGGAAAAGAATAGCCTCCCCATATGGGGAGGCGGGCCGCGCTCTTGCGCGGACGGTGGGGTCGATCCGACCCCCACCCCTTCCCCTCCCCACAAGGGGGAGGGGAAGCAAGCGGCACGACCTCGCCATCAAACTCAATTCGTTGAGGGGCGCGATTTTTCCAATCATGCAAGCGCGCTACCCGCTGTTACGCAGGCCAGCAGCGATGCCGTTGATCGTGAGGTGAATCGCCTCCACCACTTCCGGGGCGCTGTCGCCGGCGCGGTGCCGCTTGAGCAGTTCGATCTGAAGATGGTTCAGCGGATCGATATAGGGGAAGCGGTTACGGATCGAGCGCGCGAGCAGCGGGTTCTGTGATAGCAGCGTGTCCTGCTCAAGGATCGCGTTAAGCTGCCTGATCGAAAGCTGCCACTCGTCGCGCATTCTGGGGAAGATCGCCTCGCGCAGCTCCGGCTCGACCAGCTCGCTGTAGCGCGAGGCGATGGCGATGTCGCTCTTGGCCAGCACCATGTCGAGGTTGGACAGCAGCGTCCGGAAGAACGGCCAGTCGCGATACATGGTCTGGAGGGTTTCAAGCCCGTCCGGATGGGCTTCGAGCCATGACCTCACGGCCGAGCCGAAACCGTACCAGCCGGGCAACATCAGCCGGCACTGCGCCCAGCCGAACACCCATGGGATCGCGCGCAAATCGTCAATCCGGCGCGACGGCGAGCGCGATGCGGGCCGGCTGCCGATATTCAGCTTCGCGATTTCGTCGATGACGGTCGATTCCCAGAAATAACGCTCGAAGCCCTCTGTTTCGTAGACGAGCGCGCGATAGGTTCGGTAGGCGACGCCCGAAAGCTCCTCCATCGTCTCCAGATATTCAGCACAAGGAGCGGATTGATCGGGCTGCAGCAGCGTCGCTTCCATCGTCGCGGCGACAATGCTTTCGAGATTGCGGCGTCCAAGCTCGGGGTTCGAATATTTGGCGGCGATCACCTCGCCCTGTTCGGTGATCCGGATCGAGCCCTGCACCGCGCCGCCCGGCTGCGCGAGAATGGCCTGATAGCTCGGTCCGCCGCCCCGGCTAACAGTGCCGCCCCTGCCGTGAAACAGGCGCAGGCGAACATTGTGCTTGCGGAATGTTTCGACCAGCGCGATCTCGGCCTTGTAGAGTTCCCATCCCGAGGTAAGGAAGCCGCCGTCCTTGTTGCTGTCGGAATAGCCGAGCATCACCTCCTGCACCCGGCCGCGGCTGGCAAGAAGCACCGCATAGGCGGAGAGGCCGAGCAGCCGGTCCATGACAACGCTGCACTGCCTCAGATCCTCGATCGTTTCGAACAGCGGCACGATGTTCACATCGAGTTCGCCCTCGTGCGGCCGCAGCAGGCCCACCTCCTTCAGGAGGAGCGCGGCCTCGAGCACGTCGGATACGCCTTCCGTCCGGGAGACGACATAGTTCGGAACCGACGCCGCGCCGTAGCGCCAATGCGCTTTCGCGGCCTCCCGCAGAATCGCAAGCTCCGAGGCCGTCTCGTCCGAATAGCGGACGTAGGGCGAGCCGAGCGGCCGCGGCGTCGCGAGTTCGCGTGCGAGGAGTGCAATCCGGTCGTCCTCGGGCAGTGCTCTGTAGCTCGCGCCAGGCGAAGAGGCTTCGAACAGTTCCGCGGCGACGCGGTCATGCACGACCGAATTCTGGCGCGTGTCGATCCCGGCCAGATGAAAACCGAACACGGAGACGGCGCGCCGCAAGGCCCGCAATCTCCCGCGCGCCAGCAGGCCAGAGCCGTTCCGCATCAGCGAACGGTCGACCATCTGGAGATCGCCCAGAAACTCCTCCGGCGCCGGGTATGGCGGCGTTCCCCCGATAGAGACCGGAATCATGTCACCATGGGCGATGGCGCGCGATGTCGCGGCGAGCCGTGCATGAATCGCGGAAAGGGCGAGGCGGTAGGGTTCGTCGCGCCGGTGCGGCGACTGGTCCGGCGATTTCTCCGCGAGCAGTTGCAGCGGGTCCGACACATGCACTAGTTTCGCGTCGAGCGGCAGTTCGGCAGCAAGGCTGTGGACTTCGCTCAGATAGAATTCGAGGACGCGCTGGCTGTGCATCTGCAGCGCCTGCCGCAAGGCCGTTGCTGTCACATAAGGATTGCCGTCGCGGTCGCCGCCGATCCAGCTTCCCATGCGCAGGAATGACGGCAACTCTTCCTGTGCCCATGCCGGATCGGACGCGGCGAGCTGATCTTCCAAGTCGGCGTAGAAGCGCGGTATCTCGCTCAGGAAAGTCTGGTCGTAATAGGCAAGGCCGTTCGTCACTTCGTCGACGACGCGTAAGCGCTCGCGCCGGAGGATGCTGGTCTGCCAGAGCGTGAGCACGGCGCGCCGCAGCGTTTCCTGGCACGCCTTTTCCTCGTCGGGCGTAAGCAGCACGCGATCGCGCTCGGCCAGCACGAACGCGACCTCGCTCTCGCGGTCTATCGTGCTCTTGCGCCGGACCTCGGTCGGATGCGCGGTGAGGACGGGGCAGACCAGCGCCTCGGCGAAGAACGATTGCAGCCGCCGCGGCGAAATGCCGGCGCGTTGCGCTCGCGTCACCGCCTGGAGCATGGTGCCTTCGCGGGGCGCGGAGGCCGCCAGCGCATGCGCGCGTGTCCGGCGAATATGATGCTGGTCCTCAGCGATATTCGCCAGATGCGAGAAATGGCTGAATGCCTGCGCCAGCTTGGTCGCGTCGGTGCGGGACAGTCCGCTCAGCGTCTCCGCCAGCTCGCGGCGCGCGACCGTGTCCTCGTCGCGATGGAACCGGATCGACGTCTGACGCACATGCTCGACGATGTCGAACACGGCGTTGCCTTCCTGGTCGCGGATCGTATCGCCGAGGATGCGTCCGAGCAGACGGATGTCCTCGCGGAGCGGTCCATCCTTGTCGGGCGTATCGGCCAGGTTCAACTGCACGCGCGGCCCCATTCTCGATGCCGGACGGAATCGCTGGCCGCCGCATTCTTGATTGAAATTATCGAACCTCGCCAGCCTCTTGGAGCGCGCGCCGGCCGTTTAAACTCGCGTAACCGTCCTCGTAGCGTCGTTGGTTAGCGTTTGAGGTGTGATCACCAGTTTGAACCTGTATAGTGTCCGGCGGAAGGGTCTGTATCCGAAGCTTGGTAGGTTATGTCTGAACAAGAAATCGTGCATGGCGCGAAAGAGGTTGCGCCCGGCGCGAGCGGTTGCCCGATCGTCGCGATCGGCGCCTCGGCCGGCGGCATCCAGGCGCTCAACAAATTTTTCGAGGCCATGCCGAAGAAACCCGGCGTCGCCTTCGTCGTCGTGCTGCATCTGTCCAAGTCGCACGAGAGCCATCTCGTATCGGTGCTGGAGCGGGCGACGAATCTCGATGTCGTTCAGGTTGAGAAGCCGCGGCGGATCCGGCCGAACTGCATCTATGTGATTTCGCCGAACACCGTCCTCACCATCGGCGACGATCGGCTGCAGGCGCGCCAGCCGGAGTCGGAGGCAGAGAGGCGCCATCCCGTCGACGCGATCTTCGAGTCGCTGGCCGATTACCGCGGCTACAAATCCATCTGCATCGTCATGTCCGGGAGCGGCTCGAACGGGTCCGGCGGCGCGCAGAGGATACGCCAGACGGATGGCGTCGTCCTCGTGCAGGATCCGGACACCGCCGAACATCCGGAGATGCCTCGCAACGTCATCCTCGCCGGTCTTGCCGACCGCATTCTGCCGGTCGAGGAGATGCCGGGCGTCATCCTCGATTACGTCGAGAACGCTTACGACCAGTTGGACCGGTCCGAGGACGACCTCGCGACCGCCGGCGAAGCCGAACTGAACGCGATTCTTGCGGTGCTCAGGACGCGCGGCCGCCACGACTTTTCGCCTTACAAGCAGAAAACGCTGGTCCGGCGCATCACCCGCCGCATGGGCCTCAGCCAAATGAAAAGCATGCGGCAATACGCCGAGAAGGTGCGCGCAGATCCCGCGGAATTGCAGGCGCTGCTCGGCGACCTCCTGATCAACGTGACGTCGTTTTTCCGCGACCCCGAAGCCTGGGGGGCTTTGGACGAAAAGGTCATCGCCCCGATCGTCCGGTCGCGCGCCGAAGGACAGTCGGTGCGCGTCTGGGTGCCCGCCTGTTCGAGCGGAGAGGAGGCGTACAGCATCGCGATGCTGCTGCTGGAGCGCGCCGAGGACGCAGAGAAGACTCTCGACATCAAGGTGTTCGCGACGGATGCGGCGCCCGAGGCGTTGGCGCGCGCAAGAGCCGGTCTGTTCCCCGAGACCATCGCCCAGGCCATTCCGGAGGCGCGTCTCAACCGCTTCTTCGACAAGGAGGGTGAAATCTACCGGGCCAAGCCGGCCCTGCGCGAAGCGGTGATCTTCGCGCCGCAAAACCTTCTCGCCGATCCGCCGTTCTCCCGCCTCGACCTGGTGAGCTGCCGCAACCTCCTGATCTATGTGGAGGCGGAATACCAGGAGAAGATCATCGCGCTGCTGCATTTCTCGCTGCGGGAGGGGGGATACCTCTTCCTCGGTACGGCCGAGACCGTTGGCAAGCATATGGAGCTGTTCCAGCCGGTCTCCAAAAAGTGGCGCATATACAAGCGATCTGGTTCGACCCGGCACGAGCTCGTCGATTTTCCGATTGTGGGCGGCGCTCGCCGCGACGTCGCCCATCTTGGTCATAACGATGCCAGCCGTCTGCGCGCGCCCGGCGACGAGGCGCGGGATGCCCTTGTCGAGACGTTCGCGCCGCCCTCCGTCCTGATCGACGAGCACAGCCGCGCCCTTTATTTCCACGGCGATCTCGACCCTTATCTCAAGGCTCCCCACGGCGAACCGACCCTGGATCTGATCTCGATCGCGCGGGACGAGCTGCGCACAAAGCTGCGCGCGGCGATCCGCCAGGCGGCCAAGGAAAAGGCGGCCGTCTCGGCTGACGCCGGGATGAAATCGCCCGCCGGGGAAAGGGTCACGTTGACGGTATCGCCGGTCACCCAGCGCAAGTTGGGCATGCGCTTTCTCGTCAGCTTCGAGCGTCACGCCGGCGCTACCGGAGAAAAACGGGAAATCGCCGACATCGACCACAGCTCCCTCTCCGAAGGGCAGCTCGAAGAAGAATTGCGGGCCGCGCGCGAGGAACTGCGCTTCTCGGTCGCGCAGCTCGAAACCTCCAACGAGGAGCTGAAAGCGTCGAACGAAGAAATCACCTCGATGAACGAGGAGCTTCAGTCGACCAACGAGGAACTCGAGACCTCCAAGGAAGAGCTACAGTCGCTGAACGAGGAGTTGAACACCGTCAACACCCAGCTTCAGGGCAAGGTCGAGGAGCTGGAAGACCGCACCAACGACCTCCACAACCTTCTCAAGAGCACGGCGATCGCCACCCTGTTCCTGGATGCGAAATTGTGCATCCGCTGGTTCAGCCCGCAGATCCGGGACATGTTCCAGATCCGGCAGGGCGATATCGGCCGGCCGATCGCCGATTTCGCGCAAGGGTTTCAGGATAAGGCCTTCATGCCCGACGCGGCCGATGTGCTGCAGAACTTGCTGCCGAAGGAAGGCGAGGTCGCGGGCGGCGACGGAAGCTGGCTCCTGCGCCGCATCCAGCCCTACCGGACCGAGGACAACCGGATCGACGGCGTGGTGGCCACCTTCACCGACATCACCGAGCGTAAGCATTCCGAGGAGGCGGTGGCCGCCGCCAAGAACTACGCCGAGAGGATTGTCGACACGACAAGGCAGCCGCTGGTCGTGCTGAACGGGCATTACGTCGTGCAGTCGGCCAACCGGGCCTTCCACGAGCAGTTCCAGCTGACGGCCCCTCAAACCGAGGGGCGCGTCCTGTACGAAATCGGCGGCGGCGACTGGGACATCCCGGAACTCAGGCGCGCCCTCCGCGACACGATGCCCGCCGACGGGGTGCTCAACGATGTCGAGCTGCATCACACTTTCCGCGAGCTGGGAACGCGGCATCTGCTGGTTAACGCAAGACGGCTGCCGGAGGACTCGCTGTTGCTGCTCGCCATCGAGGACAAGACCGAGCGCCGCAACGCGGAATACGCACGGGATGCGCTGTTCGCGGAACTGCAGCACCGGGTGAAGAACCTGCTCACCAAGGTGGCCGCCATCATTACCCTGTCGCAGAACGGCAAAGGTCCCGTGGGTGCGTACGCGGAGGACTTGAAGGAGCGGATTACAGCAGTGGCCCGCACCGAGGATTTGATCGGAGGACGAGCGGCCGGCATATCACTGCGCGAACTGGTCGACTCGGAGACAAGCGGCGTCAACGGCGGCAGATCGATTGCGATCGAGGGACCGGACATCTCTTTGCGATCGGCACAGGCCCAGACGATCGGGTTGGCTCTGCACGAGCTGGCGACGAACGCGCTCAAATACGGGGCGCTGTCCAAGCCTGGCGGAACGCTGTCGGTCGTCTGGCGTGTGGAGACGAAAAAGACGAAGTCCTATCTGACCATTCAATGGGTCGAGGACGGCGTGCCGATCGACGGCCAACCCAAGCCGGGCTTCGGGTCGAGACTGATCCGGGAAATACTTCCGCACATGCTGGGCGGCACGACCGACCTGTCGTTCACGGATGGCGGCGTCCGCTGCGAGCTGCGCATCGAGATGAAGGACTGGCAGGCGCAGCAATCGTCAGCGGTCTGATCGATCAGAGCCGGGCGGGCTGGGTTCAACTCTCCAAAATGGGTGAAGATAACAGCTTACCCCAGCCGGCGCGCGGGCGCGCCGCCCTCCCCAAGGGGAGGGACGTCCCTTCCAACAACAAGCATCAGTCCGCTCAGCCCTCCGCGTCCGCCGCGATGCCGACGCGATCGAGGTGCAGATAGTCCGCGTTGAATTGCGCGAAGTTTGCCAGGATAGCGAAATCGGGAATAGTCAGGGTGCGACCCTTCCACTCGATCAGATCGGACGATCGTAATTGCTGCAAAGAGCGGTTGACGTGCACCGGCGAAAGGCCGGTCGCGTCTGCGAGGTCGACCTGCGTCGGCGGGAAGTCGCAGTGCAAGCCGTCGGTCAGCCCGACGCAGCGCAGTCTGACGAACAGCTCGCAGAGGAGATGCGCGATGCGTTCGGCCGCCGGGCGCTGGCCAAGATTGAGCAGCCATTCCCTCTGGATGGCGTGGCTGACCAGCGTGTCCCACCACATGGCCTTCATCACTTTCGGAAAGGCGCTTGTCAGCTCACCAAGGCTTTCCCGGGATATGGCCGCAACGCTGCCGGGTGTAAGGGTTTCGATCGCGTGATCCATCCGCTTCAGGATGAAGACATTAATATCGCAAAGATCGCCCGGAACGAGGAAGCCGAGGATTTGCCTCCGCCCATTGTCCAGCACCTTGTAGCGATACGCCCAGCCGTCGAGGAAGAGGTGGACATGGGTCGGATCATCACCGCGGTGAATGATGTGCGTGCGGGGCCGGTGCGCGTGAATATTCCGGCCGAACGCTTCACGCACGGCGTCGCGCTCCGCCGCTGAAAGCTCGACGAAATTGCTCAGTCGTTTGAGTAGATTGTAGGCCATCTGGGTCACCGACTTGATCGGCCGCACGATGCGGGAGAAATAACTGCCTATTCTAACGCATGTTACTGCGATGAAAACATCAATTGACGATGATCTACGTTCTGCGTCCCGGTTGGCACCATTCGGCAACCTCCCTCCAGCCCAGGAACGCGGTCTAGCAGGCGAATAAGCTCCATCGCCGCCTTGACGTCGGATGACCCTCCACCCGGTCGTCCGGCGTCTGAGGTGGTAGGATATTCCCGACGGTGTAGCCTTTTGTTCTGCAGCAATTCGGAAACAGCACGCCGCTGGCGCGTTGTGAATGAATGTCAGCGTAGGGACAGGAGCCATGCCGCGCTATCATTTCAATTTCTTCGACGACACGGCCTATTTCGCGGATGAGGTCGGCGTTGAACTCGACAGTGTGGAGACCGCGTTTCTAGAGGCGTTCAGGGGCGCGCAGGACATCTGGCATGAGCGCCTCCGCCAACGGCGCGATCCGCGAGCCTGTTCCTTCGACGTGACGGATCACCAGGGCGCGGTACTTTTCGTCCTGCCGTTCGCTGAAGTTCTCGACAGTTGTCGGAGGCGCACCGGGCCGGTCGAAGCACCAAGATTCGTCGACGCGATGTCGAACACCGGGCGGACGCGGAGGCTGACGAGCGAACTCTCCGAAGTGATGGAAGCGACTCGGAGCGAAATCCTACGGGCGCAGGCCATTCTTGCAAGAGCCGAGAAGGCTTCGATCGTGCGCTGAACTCAGGTCTGCTGACTAAGGTGTCAGCACCACCTTGATGCAGCCGTCCTTCTTGTCGCGAAACGTCTTGTACATTTCAGGACCGTCTTCGAGCTTCCGCTTGTGCGTAATCACGAAGGAGGGATCGATCGCGCCGTCGACAATCTTCTGCAGCAGCGGCGCGAGATAGCGATGCGTATGGGTCTGCCCGGTCCTCAGCGTGAGCCCCTTGTTCATCAGCGCCCCCATCGGCAGCTTGTCGACCACGCCGATATAAACTCCGGGTACAGATAGAGTCCCGCCTTTCCGGCAGCGCATAATCGCCTGCCTTAAGGCATGCGCGCGATCCGTCGCAAGGTACACAGCAGCCTTCACCTTATCGTAGATCGCGTCGATGGCGCCGCCGCCATGCGCTTCGGCGCCGACCGCATCGATACAGCGGTCGGGCCCGCGGCCGCCCGTCATCTCCTGTAATCGGTCGAAAACGTCTTCCTTGTCGAAATTGATCGTCTCGGCCTCGCCGTGCTTCTCCGCCATGGCAAGCCGCTCCGGCACGTTGTCGATCGCGATCACGCGGCCTGCGCCGAACATCCACGCACTCTGAATGGCGAATTGCCCGACCGGCCCGCAGCCCCAGACCGCGACCGTATCGCCGTCTTCGATCTCGGCATTCTCCGCCGCAAGGCGACGATGCGGTCGTCACGGGGTGGAAGAACAAGCTCACTGTCGCAGCCGCGAGCGTCACGCCGTCAGAGACGCTTGCGAAGCAATCCCGCAAGCAGTTCGAGCCGGGATCGGCAAACAGCTAGATACAAAAAAGGGACGGCGCCTTGCCGTCCCTTTTTTTGCCCACTACGAAGCGGGCAGCTTACTGCGACTTCTTGTCCCCAGCGTCCTCGGCCTTCTCGTCCTTGTCGTCGTCGTCGTCCTCAAACGCGTCGGTCAAGGCTTTGAACGCAACGCCCTGCGCATCTTCCGCATCGTCCACCGCGGCCGCCATGCCGAAAAACTCATGGGTTACGCCGTCATAGCTTTCGACCTCGGCATCGACGCCGGCCGCTTCGAGCTTCTCCGCCAGCAGCTCGCCGTCCGAACGGAGCGGATCGATCTCTGCAAGGATGATGGTTGTCGGCGGCAGACCCTTGAGGTTCGCCCCGACCAGGTTCAGCCGCGGATCCTTGGTCTGGTCCGGCGAGTCGAAGACGTGCTTCACGAACCATTCCATGCCCGCCTTGCTGAGCGGCACGGCATTCGTGTTTTCGACATAGGCCTCCGACATCATGTTGTTTGACGCGACGGGATAGACGAGGAGCTGGTGCACCGGCATCTGCAGGCCCTTGTCGCGCGCGGCCATGGACACGTTGGCGGCGAGGTTGCCGCCCGCGCTTTCGCCAGCGACCGCGACCCGCATCGGATCGCCGTTATGGTCTTTGATATTCTTCAGGACCCACTGATAGGCCGCGAACGCATCGTCATGCGCGGCAGGGAATTTGTGCTCCGGCGCCTGGCGATAATGCGATGATACGACGATCGCATCGGCGCCCTTCGCCAGCGCTCTTGCCGACGCATCATAGGTATCGAGATCGGCGATCACCCAGCCGCCGCCGTGGAAATAGAGGATGACAGGGAAGGGGCCTTCGCCTTCCGGCGTATAGATGCGGCCGGGGATCTGGCCCGCCGCGCCTTCGATCTGTACGTCCTTCACGTCCTTGAGCTTGATCGGGTCGACCGGCTTGCCCTTCTCCTTGCGCACCGCCATCACGGCGTCGGCGGGCGTCGGCTGCGAGCGCGCCTCTTCGGGCGTAAGCGTCTCAAGCGGTTTTGCGCCAAGCTCGGTGAGCTTGGACATGACCGCCTTCATGTCGGCGTCTATCTCGCCCATGAGTTCTTCCTTGCTCGGACTTTTCGTGTCCTGCGCATAGGCGGGAGCAAGCGCGACGCCCCAGGCAGCACCGATGACGCCCAGCACGAGAAGCGCGCGCCGGGAATTGCCGAGTATTTTCATTTTGACCTCTCAATGGGGAAGCGCCGCACACGCGCAGCGCGAGACTGGCCGTGAAACGTCGTCAACGCTGCGCCGTTCCGTGGATGTTTGGCAAAATCGCGCGTTCTCTCCCCGCTCCTGATGACCCTCTCTGGACGTCCCATTCGCCAAAGTGCTCTTGACACCAGCCAGATGCCATCCATATACCATCCATATGGATGGAGATCGATATGGCCTCGAATATACGTGTGCTCCGGGAACACCAAAGCGACTCGGAAAAGATCACGATCAACCTGGGTTATGTCGACCTGGGCCGCGTCGACCTATTGGTTCGGGAAGGGTTCTATTCGAACCGGACGGACTTCATCCGCACGGCCATCCGTAACCAGCTCGGCGCGCAGAACGAACAGGTGTCGCAGTCTATCGACCGGCACACCATGGAACTTGGCTTGCGCGACATCAGCCGCGCCGATCTCGAAGCAGTAAAGGCGTCGGGGGAGCGGCTGCACATCAAAATCGTCGGCCTCGCGCGGATTGCGGCCGACGTTCCTGCAGAACTCGCATCCGCGACCATCGGGTCGATCACCGTGCTCGGCGCATTGCAGGCGAGCCCGGAAGTCAAGGCGGCGCTCGCCGATCGCATTCGCTAGCAAGCCACACCAGACGCACAAAAGGGAAACAAGAATGGACAACGAATTCTCCGCGGCGATGCGCCGGGCAACAGACGCGGCGCAGGCGCAGGATCCGCGCGAGGCCACGCGCATCATCCAGGATGCCCTGCACGGACGCCGCGAGAGTGGGGCGGCCGCGTCGAAGGACGTCACGCCATCATTGCCGGTGCAGCGTCTGTTGTCGCGCAAGGTCGATGCCGACGGCGAAATCCGCATGCCGGATGCGGGCGCGGCTCCGCAACCAAGTCCCGCATCCCCCGGTGCCGGCGCGCAACCCAACGGCACTCGACTGCCGCGCCTGCGGGAACTGTTTGGGAAGATCGGGCGCGGCCGCCACAAGGTCCTGCAAACCGTCGATCCTTTCGCGTCGCTTCCGGGCGTGCAGGTACCGGCGCGGCGTTCGAAAGCGCCGCCGATACCGGACGCCGCACAATTCCTGACGCGCTCCTTCGCCTGCCCGGCGGGGGCGCGCCAATACAAGCTCTATATTCCAGCGTCGGCAAAAGAGAGGCCGCGCGGTCTCATCGTCATGCTGCATGGCTGCAAGCAGGACGCGGACGATTTCGCCGCCGGCACGCAGGCCAACGCCGTCGCGGAGGAACACCGACTCCTCGTCGCGTATCCGTGCCAGAGCCCGGCGGCCAATTCTTCATCGTGCTGGAACTGGTTCGAGCCTGCCGATCAGGCGCGAGGCCAGGGAGAGCCGCAGATCATCGCCGGGATCACGCAGGAGATCATGACGGAGTTCGGCCTGAAGCGGGATCGCGTGTTCGTCGCGGGATTGTCCGCAGGCGGAGCAATGGCGGCGGTGATGGCTGAAACCTATCCCGATCTTTACGCCGCAGCCGGCATCCATTCCGGCCTCGCCTACCGATCGGCAAACGACGTGATGTCGGCATTCGCGGCCATGGGCGGCAAGAATGGTCACATGCCACGGCGCGCCGCGTCCTCGGCAATGGGAGACAGACCGAAGGTCCGCACGATCATCTTCCAGGGCAGGGACGACCGCACCGTGCATCCCTCCAACGCCGACGCCATCCTCGACGCCGCGCACCGCAACGCGCCTTCAGCCAAGGTGCGGCAGGAACAGGGAGAATCGAAATGCGGCCGCGGCTTCACCCGGACATTCGTGACGGAACCGGATGGGACGGCGGCGATAGAATACTGGCTCGTGGACGCTGCCGGCCATGCCTGGTCGGGCGGACATCGCAGCGGCTCGTTCACCGACCCGAAAGGGCCGGACGCCTCCGCCGAAATGGTCCGCTTTTTCCTGGCAGGGAAGCCGTGACCGGCAAAGACGTGTAGGACAGGCCGCAAACTAACACACGTTGTAGTGCGCAAAAAACTTGCGCTCTACCGTGTGGCGGATCACTGAGTTCGGAGCTGTTCTATGTCCCGACGACGCCAGACTGCTGCAGACAAGGCCCGCCAAAAAAAAACACTTGACGCATTCGATCAAATCCTCGCCGAGGTGCGCTCGACCAACGGTGTGGCGCTCGAATACTTCACCAAGATTCGCAAGAAACTGTCCAAGCGCCCCGACTACAGGCTCAAGGAAACGCGGACGCTTCAGACGCGGGCGTAATCAGCCTGCGTGTGACCAATGCGCATAGCACCGGGTACGGTCAATGCTCAGCATCCATGTAACGATAAAGCGTGGCCCGCGAGACGCCGAGATCCCGTGCCACGACGTCAATGGCCTCGCCCATTTTTACAACACGTATGCGCGCCTTTTCGATCGTTCGCTCATCCAGGGCGCGCGGGCGGCCGATCCTTTGGCCGTGCGACCCTCGGTGGATGTGGGACTTTTTAATCTCATCTTTGAACCGCCGAAGTTGATCGAAGGTCGCAGCCACAGAGGCCCTAGATTTTCCGGCAGTTGTAAACTGTTCCGTCAGGGATTCGAACGAGATGTCTTTTTCCATCAATTGGCAAACCAGCGACACCAAGGCTTCCAACGACGGAGCCGCGCTGGCAAGCGTCCAGACCACGAGCGTATCGCCGCCCGAAAGCCGGTTGAGCACGGCGTCGAACGCGGCGGTTCCGCCGATCCGACACGAGTGTTGCATCCACGACGACCTGCTGACAGCCGGTCTTCTCAAAGGCTGCAAGCGCAACCTTGGCGTCAACACCAACCGAAGTACGCAGGTAGCAAATCTTCATCGTCAGCGGCTTCGAACGCGTTTACACATGGAAGTGGCGCGGACTGGAATCCTTTCAACTAGCTCATCGTCCCGCGACCCAAGTCTTGAGAATGCGGATGTCGCCAGGCTCGAACGCGACGATGTCGGCGCGGAAGCCGGGCGCGAGCCGGCCGAACTCAT
>JBKJVQ010000050.1:0-6155 GCA_046717125.1 Methyloligellaceae bacterium | reverse complement strand
CCGCCGGCATTCCGGTCGGACAAGGGGTGATGCATCTCGACAAGCGAGCGCAGCCGATCTTCCAGCACATGCGTGTAGATCTGCGTCGTGGAGATGTCTGCGTGACCAAGCAATTGCTGTACGGCGCGCAAGTCGGCACCGCCGCCAAGAAGATGGCTGGCGAAGGCGTGGCGGAGCACATGCGGAGAGAGTTTCGCCGGATCGACATTTGCCAGCTCGCCGATCCGCTTCAGTTCCTGCCCGAGCCGCTGGCGCGTCAGATGCCCCTCTTTGCCGCGCGACGAAAACAGATGCTTCGTACCGGGAAGCGCCTTGTCGCGGGCCTCCAGATAGCGGGCGAGCGCAGCACGCGCGGCGTCGTTCAGCGGCACGATCCGCTCGCGTCCGCCCTTGCCACGAATGTTCAGGATGCGTGCATCGGCGTTCGCCGCGTTGCGTGGCAGCGTGACAAGCTCGCTCACGCGCATGCCGGTCGCGTAAAGCATTTCGAGGAGGCACACGAGCCGCAGCGCCCGCGGAGACTCCCCCTGCCCGGCGTTCGCCTGTGCATGGGCAACAGCGAGAACGCGGTCGACTTCGTCGATCGTCAGCGTCTTCGGTAGCGGCCGGCCCCGCTTTGGACCGTCAAGGCCTGCACTTGGATCGTCCTGCCGCAATCCTTCGGCCATGAGGAAGCGGAACAGACGCCGCATCGCCGAGAGCTTGCGCGCCCGCGAACTCGCCGCAAGCTTGCGCGCCGTCAGCGCCTCCAGCCAGCGCCGCAAGTCGCGGACGGACGCATCGCGCGTCGAATGGCCCTTTGCGGCTAGTGATCCACTGAGATCGGCGAGATCGCGCCCATAGGCGACAAGCGTGTTGGCCGCTGCGCCGCGTTCTGCCGCCATCATGTCGAGGAACAGCGCGACATCGCTCGCGGACTGGGCGGCCGTCGTCACCTGAGCGCCGCGCGATCACTGGCGAGCCAGAGCGGATAGAGCGCATCGAGCCCGAGCTGTTGAGCCTCCTGGCGGAGACCGACTTTGTTGAGCGCGCGCACCACGTCGCCCAGCGCAATCAGATTGGCACGAGCCGCCCCGTCAGGCCCCAGTGCGGCTGCTGCGAGCAGGATCGTGAGCCCGGTCTCGCCCCGTTCGGCGGTTTCCTTCAGCGCCGTCAGCACGCCGGTCTTGGGCAGAAAGCCGTCGGAAGGCTGCGGCGACGCGCTCGCCTTTTCCCAGAGCGGGATCGGCACGTCGCGATCGAGAGCATCGAGCACGGTGACGAGGCGGTGCATCGCATCGGGCTTCAGCCGGCCGGACAGGGCAAGGTCGGTCGCGGCGTTCAGACCTTGCGTTGCGCTGTCCGGATCGGGCGCCGCAACCGCGAGCAACGCCCGCCACCGGCGCCCTACCTGGCTGTCGGAGAGCTGTGCCCAGGCGGCGGCGCGCGGAAAATCCCCGGAAAGCATCGCGATCCGGAGGCCCGTCTCGGCGAATGCGATCAGGTTCTCCGACGGCACGATCTGAGCGACGACCGGGCTCAGCGCCTGCGCGCCGGCAAAGTCGAGAATGCCTTCGTCGACGCTGTTGAAGAGGGCTCTGGCGGCTCTCGCGCGCTCGTCCGGACTGTCCGCGCTGTCTGCTGCACGGAACAGCGCCGCACGCTGCGCCGCCGGACTCTTGCCGTCCTTCGGCGCGTCGCGCCAGGCAGCGGCAAGCGTCGCTCCATCGACGATGTCCAGCGCGGCCGCACGCTCGGCGGCGGTGGCCCGGCGGTCATCCCTGAGCTTTGCGTCGCGAGCATACCGGGCAAGGCCAAGCGGCGAGGCGCGCGCCAGTTCTGCGTCTGAGCCGCCGCCGGGCGTCAACGCGAGAAACGCAGCGTCGAGGACATCGATCCTGTCCGGGAGCTCCCGCACCGGTCCCGCCGTATCGATGTCCTTCAGGACGCGCTCGGCGAGCCGCACGTCATCGCCGGCCTCTCGCGCGAGATCGATGCTGAGCGACGCGGCGTCGATCTGTCCCTTGGCGGCCGAGCAGTAGGCTGCGATCAGCAGGAGACTGGGCAACGAGTCGCGCTTCTCCCCCCGATCGGAGCCGTCCGGCGCGTCGGGCTGGCCCGCAAGCGCGCACGCCCGATCGTCCTTTCCCGCCGCAAGATACGCCAGCGTCCGCCACCGAGGAGCGTCAGCGCCGTTCGCGGTCCCCGCGGCCGCAACCATCGCATCGGCCGCGCCCGCGCGCCGCAACGCATCCAGCGCGATCTCAGGATCGCCCGGCGCGCGCGTGAGAGAATCGGAGATCAGCCTCGCCAGCGTCGGCGTCCGGTTCGGCAAAGGGAGGGCGCGCAGAACCGATGCGATTTCTTCGGGCTGCGCTCCGCTCCAGACATCGCCGCCGAGCGAGCTTTTCGCGTGGCGATGCTCAACCGGGTCGGCGGGCGCGATCCGCGGCTCGGGTTCTGCACGCTCCGGCAGTGGCGCGGCGTCAAGTGGCGGCGGATCGGAGGGCGGCGGCTGGGCCCAGTCGCTATCCGGCTGTGGCGCGGCGCCAGGGTCTTGAACATCCGGCGCGATTTGCGAATCGCGGCCCGCGCCATCATCGAAATCCGGCTGGTTCGGTGGCGGCACGAGGTCAAGCGGTGGGGCCGAAGGCGAATCCTCTAAAGGCGCGGGCGCAGGGGGCGGCAGATCGCCGCCTTGCTGCACGTCCGCATCACGGCCCCATTGAGCCGGCGCCGGCGCCGCCGTCCAGAGCAGCACGAAGAAGGCAACAACCGCGGTGCAGACCCTACTTGTCCCGAACCTTGAGGTCGCGGATTTGATGGGAAATCTCCTTCTGCTGTGGCGGATAATATTCGCCGAGCGCGTAAAGCCCCCCCAGCACGACACCTGCGATGAGCCCGCAAAACATGAGAAACCGAAACAGTGTGGGCATGCGTTTGCTTTATCGCTTCGAATGTCTTGGCTTGGGTGGCCGCGCAATTGTATGACCCGCGCGAAACCGCGACAGGGCCCCGCACCATATGATGGCCGATTCGAAAAGCAATTGTCAGTCCGGCCCACGTGTGGAACCGTCTGCGGGCGTCACGGAGCAAACGCGCGCCGAGGAAATCGAACCCATGCGTCCCGGAGCCGGCCCCCGCCGCCGCGCGGCCGCAGCACACGGCCAGGCCAGTCAGATCCGGACTGCGCTCGGCGGTCGCAGCATCGTGCTGATCGGCCTGATGGGAGCCGGCAAGTCAGCCATCGGCCGCCGGCTAGCCGCTGCGCTCGATCTGTCGTTCGTTGATGCGGACGCAGAGATTGAAACCGCCGCCGGCAAGAACATCAGCGACATATTCGCCGATCACGGCGAACCCTATTTTCGCGAAGGCGAGCGCCGGGTGATCGCCCGGCTCCTCGGCGGCGGGCAGATGGTGCTGGCGACCGGCGGCGGCGCCTATATGTGCGAAGAGACGCGCGCAACGATCAAGGAGCGTGGCGTATCGATCTGGATCAAGGCCGATCTGCCCGTCCTGTTGGCGCGCGTGGCCCGACGCGACAACCGCCCGCTGCTTCAGAACGGCGATCCCGCCGAAATCATGCAGGAGCTGATGCGGACCCGGCATCCAGTCTATGCGCAGTCCGACCTGACGGTCGAAAGCCGCGATGTTCCGCACGACACGATCGTGGCGGAAATCATGTCCGTCCTCGCCGGCGGGTCTGTGGCCAAAGCCTGTGGCGGCCCGGAATGAACGATATGGCTTCGTCCGCCGGACACGTGTCGGAACGGACGGTGCGCGTCGATCTCGGCGACCGCGCGTACGAAATTGCCATAGGCCCTGGGCTGCTGGCTTCGGCCGGGGCGCGCATCGCCGCCGGTTTTCCTGGCGCGCGGGTCGCAATCGTCACGGACGACAACGTCGCGCGGCTGCACCTTCAGACCCTGAAATCGAGCTTCGAACGCTCCGGCGTCCGGACGGGCGAGATTGTGCTACCGGCAGGCGAGGGGACCAAATCCTTCGCGCGGCTAGCGCCGCTCTGTGAACGTCTGCTTGAGCAGGGCGTCGAGCGCGGCGACCTCGTGATCGCGTTTGGCGGCGGCGTGATCGGCGACCTCGCGGGCTTCGCGGCCTCGATCCTGCGTCGCGGCGCGCGCTTCGTTCAAATTCCGACATCACTCCTCGCGCAGGTCGATTCGTCCGTGGGCGGAAAGACCGGCATCAATACACCGCAGGGCAAGAACCTCATCGGAACGTTCCACCAGCCCTCGCTGGTTCTGGCCGATACGGATGTCCTCGATACGCTGCCACTCCGTCAGCTTCGAGCGGGCTATGCCGAGATCGCGAAGTATGGGTTGCTCGGCGATGCCGCCTTCTTCGCCTGGCTTGAACAGAATCATGCTTCCGTCCTGTCCGGCGCGGGCGCGGCGCGCACCCATGCGATCGAAGTGAGTTGCAACGCCAAGGCACGCATCGTCGAGGCGGACGAGCGTGAGGGCAGCGTCCGCGCGCTGCTCAATCTCGGTCACACATTCGGCCACGCGCTCGAAGCCGATGCGGGCTTTTCCGACCGGCTTCTGCATGGCGAAGCCATCGCCATCGGCATGGTTATGGCGTTCGACTACTCCGTCGCGTCGGGACTGTGTCCGCCTGAGGACGCCGCACGCGTCCGCCACCACTTCGAGGCAGTGGGTCTGCCGGTTTCCAAAGCCGCCATTCCAGGCGGAGCGCCAGACGCCGAAACGATGCTGGCGCTGATGGCGCAGGATAAGAAGGTGCGCCGGGGGCGCTTGACGCTGATCCTCGCGCGCGGAATCGGTGAAGCCTATGTCGCGCGTGACGTCGACGCCGACCGGCTGCGCGAGTTTCTTGAGGATTCGGCGCGTCCGGCCGATCGGGCTTGATCTTGGCGCTCAGGCGTCGGATCACGATGATCGGGTTTGAGAAACCCAAGTCACACACGTGATCGTTTGTTATAGGTTGAGCATGATGTCGCCCGAAAACCGTTACACCCCGCGGATCAAGTCCGGGTCAGGCTTTTTCGACATCGTGCTCTGGCATGTCTGGCGCTGGCGAAGATGATGGATACTGCCGTGACCAGCGCGTCGCGCTCGACCTGTTTGGCTCTTGCGGCCATTGTCCTGGTCGCGGGGACGGCGTTTGCGCAGTCGGAGGCTCAGAAGTCCAGAGCGCAAAATCCGCCGGTTCAGGCCAAGCCCGCCTAGGCCGCGCCTGTCGCAAAAGATCTGCCGCAAGGCGAAGCCGCAGCCAAGTTCGGCGATTGGTCGATGTTGTGCGGCAAGCCCGATCAGGCAAAGAACACGCCGACCAGCTGCGTGGTCTATCAGGGACTGGATGACGCCCAGTCGAAGAAGCGCGTCTTCGGCCAGACCGTTTCCTACGGCCCGCAAGGCAATCTCGCGCTGATGGTGCGGGGACCCGCTGGCGTCGCCCTGCAAAAGGGGCTCGTGATCGGCGTCGACGGCGGGCAGACCTATCGCGCGCCATTTCAGACCTGTGCCCAGAACATCTGCCAGGCAGGCGAAGCAAACCATACTTGTTGTTCATGCCATGAACGGAAAACCGCTCCAGGTCGCGTCGCCGATGAACGGTTTTGCCGCCGCGCTGGATGCGCTCGCGAAGCGGCGTCCGCCCGCACAGCAACAACCGCAGAAGAAGTAGAAGCTGCCTTCAGCGGATCGGCTGGCGATAGCGCGAAAGCGGCGTGACGACCTCGTCACTGTCCGGCGGATCGATCCCCGGATCGTCGGGCGCGCGCGAAAAAGCATCCTGGCCGGGTCGGGCTGCTTTCGCTGGGTGGGGGGACGCCGCCTCCACTGGCTTGGGCGCAGCCGCAGGCGCCGGACGCGAGGCTTCGTTCGAACGGGCGGTAGCCGACGGGGCCGGCTTATCCACGCGCACGGCGTCGTTCCTCTTGGCACTTTCCCTCGGCGGGATCGCGATCAGCTTGCCGTCGCGGACGGGGGAAGCGTCGGAACCGGGCTCGCTGACGGGACCGCTCGATTGCGCCATGCGCGCGGCGATATCTTCCTCGCCGGGTTCGCGCGCGTCCTCGATCTTCGCCGGCGCCAGCAAGGGGGGTTCGGGCGCGGCGTAACTTTCCCGTCCCGGTTCATCGTCGACGTAATGCATGAGCGCCTCGAGCGGCGCGCGCCACTCGAACGCATCGAGAG
>JBKJVQ010000049.1:0-8387 GCA_046717125.1 Methyloligellaceae bacterium | reverse complement strand
ATCGCCGCGCCTGTGCGCAGCGCCGATCGGATATGCCCCATGCGAAAGCCCCCCGACTTTCTGTCCGCGCCCCATTGCCGCCGACAAAAGTCAACCTACGCAGTTGGAAAAGATTGTCGCCTAGTTTAGAACTGTAAGAATTCCAAGCTGGTGGGCCGAAGTAACCGCGTCTATGCGCGCTCATCGACATCAATGGAAATCGCGCGAGGGCGGGAGGATGCGGACTTTCCGCGGATGGCGGCGGTCGGCCTGCGGGCGGACCACCTCGTCGGCCCGCGAGAGCGGCGCCTTGAACCTGTCTTCGGAGAGCGTGTCGAGGTCGGCCGTACGGTCGATCAGGCGGCTGGCGACGAGATGCACGATGCCTTCCGGGCTCTTCTGGATGCGGCCCTCGATCAGCACGAGCCGCGCGCCCATCACCTCCTTGCGGTAGCGCTCCAGCACTTTCGGCCAGATGACGGCATTGGTGATGCCGGTTTCGTCGGCAAGCGTCATGAAGACCACGCCCTTGGCGCTGCCCGGCCTCTGCCGCACCAGCACGACGCCCGCAACGCGCTCCCATTTTCCATCCGTCGTTTGAGCGATTTCGGTGCAGCTCAGGATGCGCTCGCGGCGGAACCCTTCGCGCAGAAACTGGACGGGATGGCCCTTCAGCGACAGGCGATGGGTCTGGTAATCGGCCACAACATGCTCCGGCAGAGGCATCTCAGGGAGCGGCGCAATCGTCTCTTCCGGCTCAGGGACGCCGGCGGCCGCGAAGAGCGGCAGGTCGGAAGCATCGGGCAGGCGGCGCACGGCCCAGAGCGCCGCGCGGCGATCCATGCCCACCGAGCGAAACGCATCGGCGTCGGCGAGGAGGCGCAGCACGGCTTTCGGAAGCGCGGCGCGACGCTTCAGATCCTCGACGCTGGCATAGCCTTCGCCACGGTTCTCCATGATGGATTGCGCCCACTCCTCGCGGAAACCGTCGATCTGCCGGAAGCCGAGGCGGAGGGCTGGGTCTGAGCTTCCAATCGCGCTCTGCCGCCGCTCGACGTCATGCCCGGCCTCCGTGCCGGGCATCCACGGCTTTGCTTGCGGTGATGATGCCGTGGATGGCCGGGACGCGCCCGGCCATGACGCGTCTATTAGGTTTTTATTGGAACAGGTCTCCCCACTCGGCCGGCCTTGCGGCCGCCCACCCTCCCCTCCCGGGGAGGGATGTTCCCGATGCTGCACGAACTCCGCACCCTGAGTGGCAGAATCCCTCCCCTTCAGGGGAGGGTGGCCCGAAGAGCCTGCCTCGGACCTGATCCGGGGGCCGGGTGGGGTCTCTTCACTGGGAAGCATACCGGGGAGCGCCGCGGAAAAATTCCCGTCCAGCGTATTGTCCCAGTCGCTCAAGTTCACATCGATGCAGCGCGCCTCGACGCCGTGTTCGCGCGCGTCGCGGACGATCTCGGCGGGAGCATAGAAGCCCATGGGTTGGGAGTTCAGCAAGCCCGCCGCGAACGCCGCCGGATGATGGCATTTCAGCCACGACGAGATGTAGACGAGGCGCGCAAAGCTGGCGGCATGGCTCTCGGGGAAGCCATAGGAGCCGAAACCCTCGATCTGCTTGAAGCAGCGCGCAGCAAAATCCGGGTCGTAGCCGCGCGCAATCATGCGGCCGACGAACTTCTCCTTCAGCGTATGGATGGTGCCGACGTGGCGGAAGGTGGCCATGGAGCGCCTGAGCGCATTGGCCTCGTCCGGCGTGAACTTTGCCGCCTCGATGGCGAGCTTCATCGCCTGCTCCTGGAACAGCGGCACGCCAAGCGTCCGACCCAACACGCGCTCGAGTTCGTCCGGCGGCCCATGCTCGGGGGCGGGCGAGGGAAAGGTAACTTTCTCCAACCCCTGCCTTCGCTTCAGATAGGGATGCACCATGTCGCCCTGGATCGGACCGGGACGCACGATTGCGACCTCGATGACGAGATCGTAGAAGCAGCTCGGCTTCATGCGCGGCAGCATATTCATCTGTGCGCGGCTCTCGACCTGGAACACGCCAAGACTGTCGCCGCGTGACAGCATCCCGTAGACGGCGGAATCGTCCGGCGGAATCGTGGCGAGTTCGAGAAGCTGCCCGCCATGCAGCGCGATCAAGTCGAAGCATTTCCTGATGCAGGTCAGCATGCCGAGCGCCAGCACATCGATCTTCATGATCTTGAGACTGTCGAGATCGTCCTTGTCCCATTCGATGAAGGTGCGATCCTCCATGGCCGCATTGCCGATGGGTACGGTCTCGTCGAGCCGCCGCTTCGTCAGCACATAGCCACCGACATGCTGCGAGAGATGGCGCGGGAAGCCCATCAACTCGGCGGCGAGGCTCGCGGCCTGGCGAATGATCGGGCTTTCCGGATCGAGGCCAGCCTCCCTGATCTGCGTTTGACTGACGCCATCGCCCCAGCTTCCCCAGACCGTGTTGGCTAGCGCCGCCGTCACGTCTTCTGTCAGACCCAGCGCCTTGCCGACATCGCGGATGGCCGAGCGCGGACGATAGGAAATGACGGTCGCGGCGATGCCGGCGCGCATCCGCCCGTAGCGGCGGTAGATGTACTGCATCACCTCTTCACGACGCTCATGCTCGAAATCGACGTCGATGTCGGGCGGCTCGCGCCGCTCCTGGCTGACGAAGCGCTCGAACAGGAGGTCCATTTCGGCCGGATCGACCGCCGTGATACCGAGCACGTAGCAGACGGCGGAATTCGCCGCCGAACCACGGCCCTGGCAGAGGATCTTCTGCTTGTGGGCGAAGTCGACGATGTCGTGGACGGTGAGGAAATAGGGCGCGTAGTCGAGCGTCTCGATCAGGGCGAGCTCCCTGCGCAGCGTCTCGGCGACGCGGGGCGGCACGCCACCCGGATAGCGCCGCGCCGCCCCCTCCCAGGTGAGATGCTCGAGCCAGGATTGCGGCGTCTCGCCCGGCGGTACAGGCTCGTCCGGATAATCATATTCGAGCTGATCGAGGGAGAAGGAGACACGCTCCAGCAGGCGGATGGTTTCTGCCAGCGCCTCCGGCGCATCCGAAAACAGGCGCGCCATTTCGGAGGCGGATTTCAGGTGTCGCTCGGCATTGACCTCAAGCAGGCGGCCGGCTTCGCGGATCGTGACATGCTCGCGGATGCAGGTCAGCACATCCTGCAACGGCCGCCGATCGGGGGCGTGATAAAGCACGTCGTTGGTGGCGATGAGCTTCGCGCCGGTTTCACTGGCGAGGGATTTCACGCGCGCGAGGCGTTTCCTGTCATCGCCCCTGTGCGACATGGAGGCTGCCAGCCAGACGCGATCTGGCGCCAGATCGATCAGACTGCGGAGCGTATCCCGCATACGGGGCGCAAGACGCGGCTGAGGCGCGAGGACGAAAAGCTGGCCTTCGGCATGGGAGGCCAGGTCGTCGAACGTAAGCAGGCACTCCGCCTTCGCGCCGCGCATGTTGCCGACCGTGAGCAGCCGCGTGAGACGGCCATAGGAATCGCGGTCCTGCGGCCAGGCGCAGATCTCCGGCGTGCCATCCTGGAACACAAGCCGTACGCCATGGAGCAGCCGGAGCTTCGTGCCCTTGAGCTCCTCGTGTGCGAGAGTGTCGTGCGCGCGGACCAGCCCCGCGACGCTGTTGCGGTCTGCAATGCCGATTCCCGCCAATCCCAACAGATGCGCCGCAACGATCAGCTCCTCCGGGCGCGAGGCGCCGCGCAGGAAGGAGAAGTTCGTCGCGACACCGAACTCGGCGTAGGGCGGCACGACATCATCGGGCCGTTCCCTGGGGGTTTCTGGCTTTTCAAAAATGAAGGATTGTGGAAGCCAGATCATCCGTCATCCCATCAATCCGTGGACGAACCAGCTCGGCCGCTGAGCCTCCTGCCCGTAAAGCCCGTCGCGGTAGAGCCAGAGGCGCAGGCCGGCATCGTCCTCGACGCGGAAATAATCGCGTGTCAGATGCGCGCCGCCGATGCGCCACCATTCCATGGCGATGCGCTCCGGCCCCTCAGCGCGGGCGACGCTGTGCGTGCGACTGCGCCAGCGGAAGCGTGCCGGCGGCCCATCGGGAATAACGGCCCAGACATCGTCGATCCGCTCCGGGTCCGCGAACAGGCGCACCGGACGATGCGGGGGCTGTGACGATGCAGGCTGCTTCCTGGGCTTTGCGAGGTCGGCAAAGTCTCTCAGCACAGGAGCGCGGAAGGGGATGATGACATCTGGCCGAGCGGAAGAATCTGAGCTGACTTTCGCAGGTTTATGCTCCTGCCTTTTGGCTTCTTCGTTTGAGGGAAAGGCAATAATTTTTGTTTCGTCATGGCCGGGCTTGTCCCGGCCATCCACGTCTTCTCTTGCGGAGACAAAGCCGTGGATGCCCGGCACGGAGACCGGGCATGACGGAGGAGAGAGCGTGAAGACATGAGATTTCTTGCGCCGCCGCTTCACCAGCTTTCTTTTCTGCAGCGCAAGACTCTCCTGCATCGTCGCGCGGAATTCCCGCGCCTGTTCGAACGTCGCGGCGCGCTCGGGAATATGCGTGTCGTTCAGCCGGACCCGCAGCACGCGGCGCGACCCGAGCCGCGCGGCAAGCCGGTCGACAAGTGCGGCGAGATCGTCGGGCGCTGTGCCTTGTCCCCCGAAGCGCAAGGCGCGAGGTTCGCGCCTGCCCCAGCCTGTCGCGGTCAGCCGGATCAGGTCGAAGCCGAAGCCCGGATCGAGCGGATCGGCGACCGCGTCGAGCTTCGTCTTCAGGAGCCGCATCAGAATTTGCGGCGCACGCTCCGGTCTTCCCATGGCGACGGCGATCCGGCGCACCGCCCCGTCGGCGCGGAAGAACGATGCCTCAACCGCTCTTGCGCCCTCACCGTCTCGCTCCAGCATCGCGCCGAGTGCATCCGCGAGGCCTTCCAGCACCGGGACGATGAAATCCGGGTTGGACACGGGATCGGCGAAATTGCGCTCGACCGCATAGTCCGGCACGGGCCGCAACGGAGAAATCGGCGACCCGGCTCGTCCCAGCGCCTCGTCAAGCCGCGCGATCAGGGACACGCCGAAGCGTGCGGCCAGCTCCTTGCGGTCACGGCTCGCGACGGCTCCGATGGTCTTCAGGCCGGCGCGTTTCAGCCCGTGGAGGGTCGCGCCATCGGTCAGCAGCGCCTCGACCGGCAAAGGCATTACCGCCTCCGCCTCGCCGCCCTCGCCCACGATCGTCATGGGCGCAAACCGGCACAGCGCGCGCGAGGCGGCGGCCGTGCCCGCGATCGCCGCATGGACTACGCTGAAGCCCTGGTTCCTCAGCCTCCGGACTATCCTGTCCAGCATAGCGCGCTCGCCGCCGAACAGATGCGCGGCGCCGCTAATGTCGAGCATAAGCCCGTCCGCGCCATCGAGCCCCACGAGCGGCGTATAGCGCTCGCAATCGTCGGCAATAGCGCACAGCAGCTTCGCATCCGCGCCTGCGTCGGCCGGAACGACATCGAGCGCAGGATGCCGCGCCCGCGCATCCGTCAGCGCGAGGCCCGGTGTAAGTCCCAGCCGCGCCGCGCGCGCATCGACCGAAGACAGCACCAGCGCGCCGCTGCCCTCTTTCGCGACCACGACAAGCGGTTGGTCCGTCGATTCTTTTTTCCGGCCGCGTTTATGGACCGGTGGAAAATGCTTATCCGCCCTGCCCTGCCGCGCCGCCAGGCGCTTCAGCCGGTCGGTCGGCAGGCGTGGAATCCATATGCTCAAAAGCCGGCGCGATGCCGTCGTCCCGCCGCGGTCGGAAGAGGTACGCATCACAATCCCACTCCATCATCCATTGCCCCACTCCCCCATGCCGGTTGCGCGCAAGCTGCACGTCGAAACAGGGCCAGCCCCAGTCGTCGTCACGCGCCACGGATGGCGCGAGGTTCACGATCCAGCGCGTCTCGGCCGTCGAGGGCTTTGGCGCGACCCCCAGCCTGAGCGTCACGATCGTGACGCCCGAAGCTTGCGCAGCCAGCGTGAGACGGCGGCTGGCCAGAAGATCGAACGCTTTCGCCTCGCCCCAGAGTTCGAGCAGCACACAGCGGAGTGCGGGCGTCGTCAGACCTTCCGCTGCCGCGCGCAACCCGTCCTTCGCATCGGCAGTGCGGGCGAGGATCAGACGTTCGGGATCGAGCCCCAGCGCCGCCAGGCCCTCGCCTGCGATCTCTCCCGATTCCAGCGCGGCGAAATCCTGCTGCACCCAGAGCAGCCAATCCTGCACGCCCGTCTCCGGGCACTCCGCCAGACGGTGCGCGAGCCCGCACACGAAGGCGGTCGCCGTGCCGGCGACGGGGCCGCGGGCGAACACTTCATGCAGCGCGCCGCGCCTCAGGCCGCCACCCAGCATGGCGTCCGCGCCCGGATGGCCGAGAGGGGCGAAGGACGAGACCTCGCTCGCCGGTCTCTCCGCCGGATTCCCCTCTCCGGCCCTACCCCGCAGCGGAAGCGAGTCCGGCCCTGATGGCGGCTGCGGGTCCTCCCCTTCGCCCCCGGGATCAGGAACAGAGCCAGCCCCTCTCGGCGCACCTGACCGGCGATCCGGACCACTGCCGCCCGTACCTTGAAAAGCGCCGCCGCCTGCACCTTTTCCGCCCTCGATACGGGCCAGAAAGGCGCGCAATTCCGCCAGTGTTTCGGCTGTGGACGACATACGGCAAGCTCTTGTTTCGACTCTTGTTCCGGCGATTTGTTCTTGTTATGTTCTCTCACGGAAGCGCGTACGAGTCGAGTCTGCTTCCCCCTTTTTCAACATCCTGGATCCGAGTGCCGCATGAACTTGATCGACAAGCTGGCCATCCTCGCGGACGCCGCCAAATACGACGCCTCCTGCGCATCCAGCGGCACGACGAAACGCGACTCGCGCAAGGGCGGCATCGGCTCGGCGGAGGGCAGCGGCATCTGCCATTCCTATGCGCCGGACGGGCGCTGCATCTCGCTGCTGAAGATCCTGCTGACGAATGCCTGCGCCTTCGACTGCCTCTATTGCGTCAACCGTTCCTCCTCGAACGTGCGGCGCGCACGCTTCACGGTCGAGGAGGTTGTGCAGCTCACGCTCGACTTTTACCGCCGCAACTATATCGAGGGCCTGTTCCTCTCCTCCGGTATCATCAAGAGCCCGGACTACACGATGGAACAGGTGGTGCGCGTGGCGCGGACCTTGAGGCAGACACACGGCTTCAAGGGTTATATCCATCTCAAGACAATACCGGATGCCGACGATGCGCTGATCGCGGAAGCCGGGCGCTGGGCCGATCGGCTGTCGATCAATATCGAGCTGCCCTGCGAGACGAGCCTCAAGACGCTCGCGCCGGAAAAGGACGTGCGCGCCATCCGCCGATCGATGGGGAAGCTGCGCCTGAAGATCGACGAAGCGAAGGCCGAGAAGCGCGGAGCCCGTTTCGCGCCGGCCGGCCAGAGCACGCAGATGATCATCGGCGCGGACACAGCGAACGACCGCGCCATCCTCGAAACGAGCGCCAATCTCTACAGCGCCTATCGGCTCAAGCGCGTCTACTACTCCGCGTTCAGCCCGATCCCGGACGCCTCCTCCGCCCTGCCCTCCGCCGCGCCGCCGCTGATGCGCGAGCACCGGCTCTATCAGGCCGACTGGCTCCTGCGCTTCTACGGCTTCGCGCTGGAAGAGTTGGCGGAGGCGAAGAGCGGCATGCTCGATCTCGAGATTGATCCGAAGCTCGCCTGGGCGCTCAATTATCGCGGAAAATTCCCGGTCGATATCAACCGCGCACCGCGCGAGTTGTTGATGCGCGTGCCGGGGCTCGGCAAGAAGGCGGTGGACCGCATCCTCGCGTCGCGGCGCGTGCGCGCGATCCGTCTCGACGATCTGACGCGGTTGCGCGTGCCTGTGCGGAAAGCAATGCCGTTTCTCGTGACGGCCGATCATCGGCCGGCGGCGCGGCTGCTCGATTCGGCCGATCTACGCGCGATGCTGACGCCCCCGCCGCAGCAGATGTCGTTCGCACTATGACGCTGCAGCAGGTCACGCTCGACTCGGAGATCGATTTTGCCGGCTGGCGAAGTGCGGCGCGCGCGTTGCTCGCTGAAGACGTGACCCCCGACCAGATCGTGTGGACGGTGAGGGACGGCGCGGGCGATCTGCTCGGCTCTCCGGCTCATGCGCCGCACGCAGGTCGGAGCGCGGTCACCGTGCCGCGGCATTTCGTGGAGCTGGCCGAAACGGCGATCCTGCACTCCGCGCTGGAACGCTTCGGCCTGCTCTATCGGCTTCTCTATCGTTTGCGCCAGAACCCGCAGCTTCTCTCCGTCGCTGTGGACGGCGACGTGGCGCGCGCCGAGGCACTGGCGAAATCCGTGCGCCGCGACAAGCACAAGATGACCGCCTTCGTACGCTTCCGCGAAGT
>JBKJVQ010000048.1:0-2651 GCA_046717125.1 Methyloligellaceae bacterium | reverse complement strand
CGTCTTCTGTGAATCCGAAATGCGAAATGCGCCTAGGAAACGGGGCAATCTCACAAATCGCAATCCCGCAGCGCGGAGGCGCAGAATCAGCTCCCAGTCCATGGCGAACTGAAAGGAATCGTCAAGGCGCGAACCGACTTGCTCCCAGGCGCTGCGCCGCCAGAACATCGTCTCTTGCGGAATGTAGTCGGCCAGAGGAATGACGGCATCGTCATGCGGCGGCAGCACCCACCGGCCGATTTCATCGCCGCGCTCGTCAATGAGCACGCGGTGGCCGTACACGATGTCCACATTCGGATGGTCCACGAAGTACCCGGCGACGTAGGCCAGCGAACCGGGCAGCGACAAGTCGTCGGAATTGAGATAAGCCAGAATCTCGCCGGTGGTGTGCCGCATGCCGCGGTTGATGGCATCGGCCTGACCGTGGTCGCGTTCGGACTTCCAACGCTTCAGGCGCGGAGCGTAGCGGCCGAGAATCGCCAGGCTCTCATCCGTCGAGCAGCCGTCCTGGACGACGAATTCCAAGCTGGGGTAGTTCTGGTCGAGCACGCTGCGGAGCGTGGCCTCCAAAAATCGCCCTTGATTCAGGTTCGGCGTGACGATCGAGATGACCGGCGCGTTGGCTGGCGGCCGCGTCTGGCGGTAGGAAACGGGAATGGCCAGCGGGCGAGGTTCATGATGTCGGAGCTGAAAGATGCGGCGCTTCAGATACTGGTTCACCAGCCGCTGCGCGAACACCGGCATTGTCGGTCGAATATCGGCATGGTGCTTGAGCTTCTGGCAACTTTTCCAGGTGAAGCACAGCGGCAGCAGCAGGCAGCTATGGACCCAACTTCGCGGGCCCGTATTCCAGCGCCGATTCGCCGCCGCGGTATGTTTCCAGGCCGAGAGGAAGGAAAATCCAGAACGCCCCCCTGGCTGCTGCGCATGCTCCCAAGCAGCGACGAGGCCATATTGCACTAGCCAGCGAGTTGGAACTCGTCCGAGTCGAGTGCGAAACAAGTCGTTGAGCTCGGCGACGCCTTCCGGCGTGCGTTCCCGCGGCAGCGCGCCGAGCCAGTTCGGTTCGCCTGGCACGCGGCACGCGGCAAGCAGGCGCGGCAGTCTCGCGAAGCGCACTCCCGCCTGATCCAACCGCAGCCAATAGTCGTAGTCGGCCCAGAATCGCCAGCGCGGATCGAGCAAACCGTGGCGCTCGATGACCCGGCGTCGCAGAAAGACCGCCGGTTCGGCCAGGCAGCAGCGCTGCTCGATGTGCGAACGGAGCCACTCTTTGGTACGAAAGTTCCCCAGCACCTTGCCCTGCTCGTCCAGCATGACCGCATCGCCGTAAACGACATCAACGTCCGGGTGCTGCTCGAAATAGTCGGCTACCTCAGGCAGCGCTTCGTCGAACTGGGAATCGCCCGGACGAACCCACGTCACGAACTGACCGTCGCTGTTTTCGAGCCCAATATTGACGGCTTCAGCAAAGGAGACGCCGGGGCGATCAAGCCACCGCGAGCGCGACGGCTCCGTGGAATCGCACTTGCTTGCTGGACGCGGGGAGCACGCGACGACCACGTATTGCGACGTGACCTTTGACGTCGCTGGTACAGAACTTGGCAACGGGTCAGCAGACTCCACGAAGGGGAGAATTATTGAGAAGCTGCTCATCATCCTCTCTTTGGCGGTCCATTGCTTCCAGGCGGGTGAATGCATCGCTTGCATGCACCGCGCAGCAAACCAATTTGCGGAGATTGAGCGGGAAAGTTACTGCGTGCCAGGCCTGCGCGACCCGGAAAAAGTACAAGCCGAGGCGATTATCGGACTTTCGCATCAACCGCTTGAGGGAAATGCGGCAGCTCCCGCAAGTTTTCGCGGGATCAATTACGATGCCCATTGATGAATCAACCCAAGCAAACTCCAGAAGTGGCAGTCAAAGCGCCGCCGCGCGGGCCCGCGATGTCGCGTCAGGCGGGTTTCCTTGCCGGCGTAGCGGAAGAACCAGCAGCCAATTGAAGTCTTCGAGTAGGGCTTCCGTTCTTTCATTGTCGCCTCGCGTGCCTAAGAGTAGGTCACGGGCAGCCCACTGCCGCCCGATAATCGGCGACAGGAATGGCGACAAACGGGGACAATGACAAAGGGTGTCGTCGTAAACCTTACCAGCAAAGAGCGGGCGACGCGACTCGAACGCGCGACATCCAGCTTGGGAAGCTAGTGCTCTACCAACTGAGCTACGCCCGCGGCGATTGCGCCAAGTATAGAGGACGAACCGGCGTTTGCAAGAATGACGCGGCAGTCGCCGCGCCGGTTCGCGCGGGTGGGCTTGGATTCAATCCCACGTGCCTTCGGCTTGTTTCCCGCCCGACGGTAGCTGAGAATTATCACTAGCGATCGGCGGCGGCTGATCGCTCCCACCTGAAATTGCCCACCTCCGCTCCCGCCTGGAGAAACTGACGATGCTGCGCTTCGCCTCCTGTTCGCTGTGCGCCGGCTTGCTTTTCGTCCTCGTTGTCCCCGCAGCCGCTCAAGTACCGTTTAGCGCAGGCGATTGGCCGCAGTGGCGGGGGCCGAACCGCGATGGGATTAGCCTCGACAAGGGGTTAATGAAGGAGTGGCCGCAGGAAGGGCCGCCAGTCCTGTGGCAAGTCGATTCGGTCGGCGTCGGC
>JBKJVQ010000047.1:0-17735 GCA_046717125.1 Methyloligellaceae bacterium | reverse complement strand
TCCTTGGTGTGCGGACCCTTCCGCTCGGCATAGTCGGCCAGCACGTCAGTTTATGAAGACCTCAGACGGATCACGCGGGCCGGCTGGCCTACATTCGGCATGGATGAAGTCGGCGAGGGCGATTTCAGCCTGTTTGCGATCCGCAGTGCCCGTGCTTCGCTCGCGGCTGCGTCCGGCCTCTGTCCAGCAGATGTAATAGACCCCCCGCTTTTCGAGGAAGCGGAGCCTTGGCCCTGTGTTCCGTCTTGGCATGGACGCACCGTGTTGCTGGAGATGAACGAGAGAATTTCGTCGCGCGGGATGAATGGCCGACAACCGATAAACACCTGCGGTATGCGGCCGGCGTGTATGAGTGACCGCACCTGTCGATCGCTAATACCCAGGAAGCTCGCGGCCGCCTTCGGTGAGACCAGTTCTGGAAGCTCAGCCAACTTAGCCATTGCCGCGGCCTTTCCCGGCCTCGCGGATCGCGTCTGCCTGACGGCGCGCAAGCCACGCGAACAATTCATCCGACCACGCACAAACCGGCGAGCGGTCAGCGTCCTTCATTTTGAAGATCGGCGCGCCGGCGCTGCGCAGGCCGTAGACATATGCGCGCGGCACATTCATCGCCTTGGCGATCACGGTCGCGGTCCTGAGAAGACGGCGGCCCATTAGTTGACCTCCCGCGCATCGTGCGGCGGCATGGAGAAGTGCCGCCTCATGGCGGGAGGGTGAAAGGCGAGGTTCATTCGCCGAGCTCGTCGCCTAAAGGGCCAAGTCCGAAAACATCAAGCGCGCGCTCGGGATGGAGGCCGTTCCAGATTGCGATAAGGGTGCGCGTTCCCACCGAAACAGATACAGCCCGGTCAGGCCGGTCCCGCCCGTAGAACCCGTCCATAAAGCGGGCATCCCGCCAGAATTCGCGCCCTTCATTCTGATCGTAGGAGTTGCGAGTGCAGGGTTTGCGGCCGCCGCCGCCGTCAGGTTCATATTTGAAAAATGCGCTGGCCTCATGACGTGGGTGCGCGGCCGTAGAGAGCAAGCGAGACGCCAGAAAACGGTTTTAAGGGCGCTGGACACGCTTAGCGAACGCGAGCGCCACATACTTGGCTTTCTTCTGAAGCGTAACCAACGTTCGTTTATAGGAGCGAGTGATGGTGGCTTTGCCAGCACGCTAGTCGCGCAACGGATCGTGGTGCCGGGCCCAGTTGGCACCGTGCTCGATTTCCCTTTCGTCATTCCGGAGTATGTCTGGGATGAACTAAAGCGGCGCGAGTGCGAGTTCCCTGACACCTATAGTGGTACGGCACACCCATGGCGAAAGCCGATGTTCTAGGTAAAAGGTGTCGCCCGAACCGTCGGGCTAGCCGAGATTAATCCGTCGCGAGCCGATTTGGTGGAAGCGCCTATCGATGACTGCCGGCAGGTTCTTTTCAAGCCGATCAAGGCGCTTCGTGAGAATGACCATGTCTTCCTGCGTTGCGCCCCGCGCATCGATCGGAATGCTGATCGATATGTTCACGGGATTGCTGCCGCCCATGCCCTTCAGATCAGGCATGCGCAGCGTCACCGGGATATTCCGTCCGTCGGGCAGCGGCACGAACGCCTCGGGCCGCGAGCCTTCGCCGAACATCGCGAGCTGCGGTGAGCGGGCCACACCGCCGCCGGCATATTTCCGCAGCGGCATTGGGCCCGCGCTCGTCATGACGCCGCCGCCCGCGAAGCCAAACAGTGAACCGGCATCCGCGCCGCCAAAAGCAGCTTTGACCGCGCCCATGACCGCCGCTTGAAGCGCGATGTCGGCGAGCGATTTTAGCGTGTCGGCGAGCACTTCGTTGAGGCTCTTGCTTCCGTCGATCAGCGACTGAATGCCCTGGAATGCGATCTGCCCGAACTGGTTTTGTAGCTCGATCATGCGCTGGTTCTTTTCGGCCGCCGCATCGATTTCCGCACTCAGAGTGCCGTACTCGGTCGCAAGCGCTCCGATTGCGACGCGCTGATCGTCCGTCAGCTTCGTCCCGTTGCGCTGCGCCTCCGCAAGCAATTGGTGCTCAAAGCGCAGGCGGGCCGCTTCACCCGCCGTCTTGCCCAGCACCTGCCCCTGAAGCCGTAGCGCCTCGATATCGGCCTGTGCAGACTTCTGCAGGTCCGCATAACCGGACACGATCAGGCCGCCGCTATAACCGCCACTGCCCGGCTGCGCCGGTGGAGCGGGTTTCCGACCGGGAAGCGGAACATCTCCGGTCGGACCAAGCCCGGCCGCTGCCGGGGTTGCGAGCGCGGCCCGCAGCTTGGCGCGTTCCGCCTGCAACTCCCTGAGCCAGGTTTCGAGCTGGCCGATGACGGCCATGTTCTGTGTCAGCCGCGCCTGTTCGATGTTGGCGTTGATGTCGGCGATCTTCCGCTCGATACCGCCAAGCGCGTCCTGGGCGGTATCCGGTGGCGCTTCGAGTGCGGCACTGATACCGGCCGCGAGTTCCCGCGTCTTGGTGATCACGTCGAGGATCGCCGCCTTCATTCGCGTGCCGATCGTCGTCGAAACCCGATTAAACAAGCGGTCGAGTTCTTCGGCTTTCGCAATCATGTCTTTGTCCAGCACGAAGCTCTTGCCGGTGCGCGCCTCGAATTGCTTTGCTTCCGCCGTCATGCGTGACGTCGCGCGCTGAAACTCGCGCTCGCCCTTTTTCATCTGCCGCTCGAAGTCATTGAGCCGGGCTTCCCAAGCGACCACTAATTTTTCGGTTTCGACTGCCATTTTCCGGCCTCCTAAAGCACGAGCATTTCCAGATCGTCGCCGATCTGATCGTAAATCGATGCGGGTTCGGACGCAGACGCGCGGCCTATCGCCATTGCGGCAGCAACAGCGCCGTCGATCTTCTCCGGCGAGCGGCGCTTGCTGAATTTGATGTTCCCGGCGTCGTCAGTGACGGTCACGATGTTCGCGAAGTTCCAGCGCAGCACCGGATGGCCGCCGTGCCGGAAGCGCCCGCCGATGATCGCCTTCTCAGTCGCCGAACAGGCCGGCCCCATGCTGATAAAGCCCTGTCTGTGTTCGACGGCGGGCAGGCCCTCGTCGAGCAAGCGATTAATCAGCGGGCGGCAGCCGACCGGATCGAGCGCGACTTCCTGCACGCGGAACCGCTCGCAGCATTCGCGGATCACGTCTTCGACGCGGCGATCGTCCGTCACGTCGCCTTCGGTCGCGATGACATGGCCTTGGTCGCGCCAGACAAGCCATGGCAGGCCGTCGCGCTCCTGGCGGCGTCTGAGGGTTGCGTCGGGCAGGAAGAACCAGGGCAGGACAGTGAACCCGCCGTCTGCGTCGCGAAACACCGCGACGATTGCGGACAGGTCATTCACCTGGGCCATATCGACGCCAAGCCAGCACTGCCGGCCTTCGAGTTCGTCGAGATCGATCGGCTCACCGCCGGCCGCGTCATAGACCGCCATGTCGACGAACCTGCGCAGCTCAAGGAACTGGCTATCGACCAGCGTCAGGCTGATTGCCTGCCATTCGGCGTCCGCTTCGAGCACGGCCGTCTTGCCGGTCTGATCCCCGCCATGGGCGTGCTGCCAGGCCGCCCTGATGGTCTTCATGTTCTCTGGGCTCGTGCCTTTGGGCACCTTCAAAATGCCTGATGGACGAGCGGCGTTGCCGAACAGGCGGCCCTGATACTGCGCCATGGCTAGGTCGATACCGATAGCCTCGCGCGACAGGTCGATCAGCTTGACATGATGATCCGGCGTTGAGCCCGGCGTCGGGATGTAGAGAATGTCGGCGAAGTTGAAGATGCGATCCGCGCCTTGCTTCTGACGGACCTTGAATGACGGCTCGCCAGTGTCGGCGACTTCGACCGTTACGGCGCGAGGATCGATCCGGTGCAGCTCACGCGGGTTGCCGAGCGTTCGGATCACCTGCGCATACCCCGCTCCATGCAACAGCGCATCGCGCATTAACTGCATGCGGAGATCAGCCGCCCCCGTCCTCGGGTTCGCCTCGCCGGCCAGCAGCTCGGATGCCGGATGCGCCATATCGCGCGCGCGGCTGTTGCCTTCGCCGCGCTGATAGACGTGGCAGGGAAGGCTTCCGATCGTCTCCGTCAGAACCCGGACTGCCGCGAGCGTCGTCGGGCTGCGCAGCGCCGTCTCAGCCGAGACGGAAACGCCAGCCGCAGACGCAGGAAGCGCGAGCCAAGGATATTGCTCTAGCGTGAGCGCGCGCGTCTCGAAGCCGAAAGCTCGCTTGATGCGATCGAACATGCGAGCATTGTCGACGTGCTCGCGCGCTCGCGGAATGCTTTATCGTCCGTACACCGGCAGATAGTTTCGTCGTTTATGCATATCTTTACGCAAATGGAGGCTGTGCGTTGAAAGCTGACGTTTGGGGCAGAGTCTGTCGCGTAGAGGACGTTCCGGTTGGCAATCTATTCGTCGCCCACCTTAGAGGGCCTCTCATTTGCGTGCGAATACAGATGGATTCTGACGACTATGTCGTAGTTTTAAAGCGTGGCGACCTCATCGGCGATCAAGACGTCCCTACCATGCTTCTAACGGAGCCCTTCAAGGGCAGGCCCGTCCTCGATGTTCCTGGCGCTCGAATCAGGCCTTCTCTGGAACTTAATGCCATCGCTTCAGCTGGGGACATGAGAGTAGCGCCCGGCCACCTGATAGGTTCGGAAACTGCGCTTTTCTTGGCTTTCAAAGCTGACATGGGGCGCACGGTGTTCGACGTTACGACAGGACGATTTGCAGAGCTGCCCATCGATTATTTCATTTACGAAAACTGGGAGATCGTCCTCGATCTTGACGACACAAAGCACGTCTTTCTGAGTTGGCCGTCCTGAAGGGATAGCTGCGCCGTCCAGTCGTCTCATCCATCCTTTCGATTGCGCTGTTCGCAGCGGGTGCATGCGTGCGGTCCGGGCTGCGGGCTTGGGCTTTTTGGATAGCCCCGCCCGCGCCCCATGCCGCCACGTAGCCCTCTAGGGTTTTTCGGCCGCGGCGGTTTCTGCTAGATCGAGCATCGCCCTAAGCAACATAAACGCGTGGCCGATTCTCTCGCGCACTAAGGCCGGGTCATCGAACACGAGGGCGCGCGAGAGATCATCACCAATTTGTGCTCCGAAAAGGAGAACGACTCCCGGAAGACTTTCCCGCTTAGTCGGCTCGCTCACCCCGTTCTCCTATCTCGCACCATCCGCTAAGCTTATATGGTGAACTAATGCCAAATGGCTTCAGGCATAGCTCCGCCCTTTCCGCCTTCAGTCTGGTCTTGCGACCTTTCCGAAGTCCCTGACGAGGAGAAGAGCTAAAAAGCCCGGCGTACTAGCTTCCCTTGGGCCCCTTCGTGGGCGGCCCCGTGACATGTACCTGTCACGTCCGATTGAGAGCTTTTTTCGGCGCTCTCACAGATCGCATCGGGCCGGGTTGTCATCCCAGTGACGATACGATCCGCCTCCAACCGTTCCTCGGGGTTGCCGAGTCTGAAGGCCCGGGAAGGAATTGGCACACCTGAACCCGGATTTATTTGTTTCCCGGATTGATGCGCGGCCGGGCGACCGCTGAAGCCTCAGAACATCCCTTGGCAGGGACCGGCGGGGACAGTCTTCAACCCGACCCGCGCTGCCGCGAAGGCCGGCTTTGAGCTGAAAGTTGGACGCGACATCCGAGCGACCCAACTTCCGGGTGCTCGCGGCCGACCATTGCGGAAAACCCGCCCGGCCGAAGCCGAGCGGGCAGGCAATGTCAGCCCGCGAACAAAAGCTCCCCTTCTATGGGCGGCGCGTCACGCTCGTCACGCGTGACATCACGGCCGTTACGCTTGGCCCGGTGACGCCGCTGGCGGTCCGCTGCCATCCTGTCCTTAGGAGGCGCAAGAAGCCGTTGCGGCTGTTCCTGCTCGGCATCGACGCCAGCTTCCCGCAAGGATCGCCCGGCAGAGCCGTAGGGCGTTCTCAGGCCGGATGATGATCCAGCAATCCTCGTCGTATGGACCGCCCTCCTGGCGGACGACGACGGCACCATGCGGATTTGTGTAGACGGCCGTCGCGGGCTGTTCCGGCAGCACGACAGTGTCACCCGCCCAATCGAAACGATCGCTCATGGCCGGCCTCCATTCGGAAGCAGGCCGGCGACGCGCGCCTGGCGCTCGACTTCGAGCAACGCCGCGATCAGGTCGGGCAACATTTCGACGCGGACGGACACGCCCTTTTTCGTTGGCATGCGGATGCCCGATACGGAGCTGATTTCGGTGAAGGTGCGGATGTCGACGAGATCGTGCCCGTGGTACTCGGTTAGGCTGATACGCAGGTCTTCGCGCGAGTTCTTCGGCAGCGTGATTTCCGTTGCCTCAGATATGCGCTTCGAGTACGTATTCGGGGTCTTATCTCCACTCCTGCTTACGCCGCTTCCGATGCCCGTCGGAGCGGCGTTTGCTTTTTCAGGCGGGTCGTCCGGGGGGTTGCGCGGACATTCTGCGGACGCTGCGAACGTTTCGGAAACGTCGCCGATAGCCAACCCATTGAGAGAATTGGCGCACCCGACAGGATTCGAACCTGTGACCTCCGCCTTCGGAGGGCGGCGCTCTATCCAGCTGAGCTACGGGTGCCGATGCGTCGCGGCCGGACGCAGCGCACCATAGCGAACGGCCCGGCGGCGGGCAACGCGGCGTTTCCCGCACCTCCAACGATCCGCACCTCCCGGAAGCTTAACGGAACGTTTACCCCGTCCAGCGCCGCCCCTCGCCATTGGCACTTCCTTTGCGACTTCGTGCGCAGCCTGTCTCCAGCCGGGAATCTGTCCCGTAAAGGTACGACGATGGACCTGCGCACAGATCGCGTCGACTGGGTCGATTACGCCAAAGGCTTCTGCATTGTCATGGTGGTGATGATGCATTCGACGTTGGGCGTCGAGAAGGCGGTCGGCGAGACCGGCTTCATGGGCGACCTCGTGGCCTTCGCCAAGCCCTTCCGGATGCCCGATTTCTTCATGATCTCGGGCCTGTTCCTCGCCCGCGTGATCGACCGCGACTAGCGCGACTATCTCGACAAGAAAGTCGTGCACTTTGCGTATTTCTACGTGCTCTGGCTGACCATCCAGTTCGCGTTCCGCGCCCCCGGTATTGCCGCCGAGGAGGGCTGGGCCGGGGCGGTTAAAGCCTGCGCGCTCGCCTATATAGATCCGTTCGGCACGCTCTGGTTCATCTATCTCCTGCCCATCTTCTTCGTCGCGACCAAGCTCCTGCGCCATGTCGCGCCGGCGGCTGTGCTGACGGTCGCGGCCGCGCTCGAGATCGCGCCAATCCATACCGGCTGGATCGTGCTCGACGAGACCTGCAGCCGCTTCGTCTATTTCTATGCCGGCTATCATTTCGCCCCGCAGATTTTCTGCCTTCGCACGCTCCGTTGCCGCGCAACCCGTGCTCGGCCTAACCGCGCTTCTTGCCTGGGCCCTCGTCAACGCATTCTTCGTTTTCGCAGGACTATCGGAACTGCCGGGACTTGGCCTCGCACTCGGTGCGGCGGGCGCGCTCGCCGTCATCACGGTCTCGGTCCTCTTGGCGCAGGTCGCTATGGCTGAGCCACTGCGCTATGTGGGCCAGAACTCGATCGTCATCTATCTGGCGTTCTTCCTGCCTATGGCCATGACGCGCACGGTTCTCCTCAAGCTCGGCTTTGAGGAGCATGTCGGCCTCGTCTCGCTCGCCGTAACCATCGTCGCCGTGCTCGTCCCCATCGCATTGCACTGGGCGGTGAAGGACACGCGCCTGCGCTGGCTCTTTGTCCGGCCCGACTGGGCGAAGCTTCAAGCGCCGCAGCGCCCGGTCGTGGCGGCGGAGTAGGAGCCCGCGTCTCCGCGTCAAGCCGCCCCTCTGGTGTCTGCCATCGCCCGTTCTATACTTGCGCCATACGCAAGACGATTCAGGGCGCGGGCTATGGAAAAAATCAAAGTTCTCATACTCGGCGGCGGCTTTGCCGGCATGTTCGCGGCGCGGGACCTCGCAAAGCGCGGCGGCGACAAGGTCGAGGTCTCGCTGATCAACAACCGCAACTATTTTGTCTTCCAGCCGCTGCTCCCCGAGGTCGCTGCCGGGGGTATCCATTCATCGGACGCGGTCACGCCGCTGCGCGTGCTGCTGAAACACGCGAAATTCCGGCTCTCTGAGGTCATCGGCATCGACTTCGCCAAGAAGAGCGTGTCGGTCGTTCAGGGCACACGGCGGCGCGTCGTCGATCTAACTTATGATCACCTCGTCATTGCGCTCGGCCAGAGCGTCGATCTCTCCCGTTTCCCGGGCTTCGCCGACCATGCGCTGACGATGAAAGACGTTTCGGACGCCTACCGCCTGCGCGCCCATGTCATCGGCTGTCTTGAGAACGCCGACATCTCCGTCCGCTCCGAGATCAAGAAGCAGCTCCTTACCTTCGTGGTGGTGGGCGCAGGGTTCTCGGGAACCGAGACGGTTGGCGAGATCAACGAGATGATCCGCCGCTCGCTGAAATACTACCCGAACATCGCGAAGGACGAGATCCGCGTGATGCTGATCGAATATGCCGATCGCATCCTGCCGACCTTCGATCCAAAGCTCGCCGAATACGCAACGAAACGCCTGCGCGAGGAGGGCGTCGAGGTGCTGACGGGAGTCGGTACGGTTTCGGCCAGCGCCACTGCGGTGGAACTGACAAACGGCGAACTCGTGCCCACACGGACGATCGTCGGCACGATCGGCAACGGCCCGAATCCGCTCGTCGCCGAGCTGGGCCTCGACATGCATTGGGGGCGCATCAAGGTCGATCGCAATCTTGCCGTGCCCGGACATCCGGACGTCTGGGCCATCGGTGATGCCGCCGATATTCCGCTGGTGGAAAATCCCGGCGAAAACCCGCTCGATTATGCGCCCGCGACCGCGCAGTTCGCCGTGCGCGAAGCAACCTGCGTCTCGAAAAACATCGTGGCGACGATCGAAGGCAAGGCGCTCACCCCGTTCGCCTATGTCTCAAAAGGCTCGCTCGCCTCGCTCGGCATGTCGAAGGCCGTGGCCGAGGTCTACGGCGTCAAGCTGTCGGGCTTCTTCGCCTGGCTCGTCTGGCGCGCCTTCTACCTGTCCTTCCTGCCCGGCTGGTCGACCAAGTTCCGCGTCGGCGTGAACTGGCTGATGAACGCGATCGTGCCGCCCAACCTCGTGCAGATGGACGTGCCGATGCCGGCCACGCGCACCATCCACTACCGCAAGGGCGATGTCGTGTTCGAGCCCGGCATGCTGACGGACGGCTTCTATACGGTGTTGACGGGCAAGTTCGAACTCAAGGTGGACGACCCGCAGGCGGGTCAGAAGGGCGAGCGCATCGTCGGCCCGGGCCAGCATTTCGGCGAGCGCGTCATCCTCGGCAACAAGCGGCGCACGGGGCGCATCGCTGCGCTCGAGGATTCCACCGTGCTGTGGATTCCGCGCGATGATTTCTTCCGCTTCATCCACGCCTTTCCGATGCTCGACGACTATTTCCGCGACTATATCGGCAAGACATTCGGCGCCGGGACCCAAGGCCCTGCGCCCACACCGCCGGAGAAGGACGCGGCTTAGCTTGGTATTTTGGCAAATAAGTCTTTGATAGGACTCGCAATTTTTCTTGCTATTGATCCAAAATGTTCAGTTATATCAAGTGGTTGACGTGTGTCATATTTTGTGACACATTGCGATGGTGGAAGGGGGCGTTCCTGCGAGATCGCCCCCGACCTAGTCCCGGGCCAGAATCGAACCGGCATGCCCACGGCTGCGAACCGAAGTGCATAACCATTCTGCCACCGGGACAGAATGACAATCGCCCCACCCCTAGGGGTGGGGGCGAATCGTTTTTTTACATACCAGATTTTGCGGCTAAGTCCGAGTAAGCAAACGGTTTTCCGGCTCAGTGATGCCGAAGCGCGAGACGATTGTCAGCTATTCCCTTGAGGAGATCAGGGACATATTCGCGCGCGGCGAAGATCGCACCGACTGGAAAAAGGTCGACGCCAGTCCGAGTCGGAGCTCGAAGCCGACATTGCCTCCGACCCTGATCCCCAGATCGACGACAGCGGCGGAGTCTGGGTGCGTGTGCCGCCCGGCTATGACGTGAAGCTCGTAAAGAAGACAGGCTGACCGCCTTTTGCTTTCGCGCGCTCGCTTCACCATAGGCGCAGGTGCCGCGGTCGACGCCGCAGCGAATCTCGGGTCGCCTCCTGACAATCGTTCAGGCTTTCCTTGGCCGTGAGCTGAACGTCTCCCTATAGTTCGACGCCATGAACGACACCGCCAAGTCCCCCACCCCAGTAAGAGCTGGCGACCATGTCCATCTGGTTGACGGCTCGGGCTACATCTTCCGCGCCTATCATGCGCTGCCGCCTCTCACGCGCCCGTCCGACGGGCTCCCCATCGGCGCGGTACACGGCTTCACAGCGATGCTGTGGAAGCTGCTCAACGACCGTTCCGACGACATCCCCACGCCGACCCATCTTGCCGTCGTGTTCGATTACTCGGAGAAGACCTTCCGCAACGATCTGTATAAGGACTACAAGGCGCACAGACCGGATGCGCCCGAAGACCTCGTGCCGCAATTCCCGCTGATCCGCGATGCCGTGCGCGCCTTCAACGTGTCCTGCGTCGAACAGAAAGGCTACGAGGCCGATGACGTCATCGCGACTTATGCGAAGCAGGCGAAGGCGGCCGGCGCGAACGTCACCATCGTCTCGTCCGACAAGGATCTGATGCAGCTCGTCGAGCCGGGCGTCGTCATGTTCGACCCGATGAAGAACCGGCGCATCGGCGAGGCCGAAGTGATCGAACGCTTCGGCGTCGGCCCCGACAAGGTAATCGAAGTGCAGGCGCTGATCGGCGATTCGACCGACAACGTGCCGGGCGTGCCGGGCATCGGCGTCAAGACCGCGGCCCAGCTCATCGGCGAGTATGGCGACCTCGAAACGCTCCTCGCGCGGGCGTCCGAGATCAAGCAGAACAAGCGGCGCGAGAGTCTTATTCAGTATGCGGATCAGGCCCGCCTCTCGCGCAACCTCGTAATCCTCGATCGCAATACGCCGCTCGACACCCCGCTCGGGGAGACCGCCGTGCGGATGCCGGATCCGGATGCTCTCCTGGGCTTTTTGCGCACGATGGAGTTCCCGACGCTGACCCGGCGCATAGCCGAAGGCCTCGGCGTCGATGCAGGTCCCGTCGCAAGCGCTGAGAAGACTGAGTACCAGAAGCGCTATCGCGGGACGCCCCAGCCCGCTGCCGCGATCGTCGGTCGAAGCAACGGGCAGCAGCGCGCATTGGACGGCAGCGCGACGCCGGCGGGGCTGGCCGAATCCCGCCTCGCCGCGATCTGCAATCCGGCGATCGCCCCGGCCTCCTACCCCGCGATTACCGATGCGGGTCTGCTCGCGCAGTTCCTCGACTGCACCGCCGAGACCGGACTCCTCGCGCTTCAGCTGATCGCAAGCGAGCCCGATCCGATGCGCGCGGAGATCGTCGGCATCGGCCTGTGTGTGGCGCCGGGTGCGGCGGCCTATTTGCCATTGGCTCATCGGCCGCCCGATGCGCTCGATCTCGTGGGCGGCGCGGCGGTCGCGCAAGTTTCGATGCGGGCGGCGCGCGACATGCTCGGCGCGGTCTTTGCGAACGACAGCGTACTGAAGATCGGCCACGCCATGAAGGGTGATCTCAACATGCTGACGCGCGCCGGCTTCGCGGTCGCCTCGATCGACGATATCGGGCTCATGTCCTACGCCCTCGATGCGGGGCGCGGCGACCACACGCTGGCGGGCCTCGCGAAATCCATGCTCGGCCATGACTGCATGACGCTGAAATCGCTGACCGGATCGGGACGGGCCGCGATCGCAATGCCGCATGTTGCGATAGAGCAGGTGACGCCCTTTGCCGCCGAACGCGCCGATGCGGTTTTGAGGCTCTGGCGCGCGCTGAAGCCCCGGCTGGCGGCCGAGCACGTGACCTCCGTGTACGAAACATTGGAGCGGCCGATCCTGCCCGTCCTCGCCGACATGGAGCGCGAGGGCGTCTCGATCGACCGCACGACACTGGCGCGCCTCTCCGGCCAGTTCGCCGAGGCGATCGCGACTGCCGAAAAGGACGTGTACCGGCTGGCGGGCGAGGCGTTCAATATCGGCTCGCCGCGTCAGCTGGGCGAAATTCTGTTCGACAAGATGAGCCTGCCCGGCGGCAGACGCACCAAGACCGGGCAGTGGGGCACCGATGCGGGCCAGCTGGAAGAGCTTGCGGCCCTCGGTCACGATCTGCCGCGCCGCGTGCTCGATTGGCGGCAGTTGACCAAGCTCAAGGGCACCTACACGGACGCCCTGCCCTTCCATATCAACCCGGAAACCGGCCGCGTCCACACCTCCTATGCGCTGGCCTCGACCTCGACGGGCCGCCTCTCTTCCAACGATCCGAACCTCCAGAACATCCCGGTGCGGACCAATGAGGGCCGCGCCATCCGCAAGGCGTTCGTGGCTCCCAAGGGCAAGAAGCTGATCTCGGCCGATTACAGCCAGATCGAGCTGCGCATTCTCGCCCATATGGCGGACATCCCCGCTTTGCGCCAGGCCTTCGAAGACGATCTCGACATCCATGCGATGACGGCCTCGGAAATGTTCAATGTTCCGATTGAGAACATGCCGGGCGAAGTGCGCCGCCGCGCAAAGGCGATCAATTTCGGCATCATCTACGGCATCTCGGCGTTCGGTCTCGCGGCCCAGCTCGGCATCGAGCGAGGCGAGGCGGCGGCCTATATCAACACCTATTTCGAGCGCTTTCCCGGCATCCGCGACTACATGGAGGCGACGAAGGCCGAGTGCCGTCGGCAGGGCTTCGTGACGACACTTTTCGGGCGCAAAGCGTACTATCCGGACATCAACACGAAGAACCCGTCGCTGCGCGGCAATTACGAGCGTGCCGCGATCAATGCGCCGATCCAGGGCTCGGCCGCCGACATCATCCGCCGCGCGATGATCCGCATGCCGGATGCGCTGGCCCGCGCCGGCCTGTCATCGAAGATGCTGCTTCAGGTGCATGATGAGCTGGTGTTCGAGGCGGACGAAAGCGAAGTCGATGAGACGATCGCCGTCGCGCGCGACGTGATGGCCAATTCGCCGGAGCCCGTGCTGAAACTCCGCGTACCGCTCAAAGTCGACGCAAAGGCCGCCAACGACTGGGAGGCCGCGCATTGACGCGGCTTCCGGCGCTGACGTGCTATAGTCTCTGATGTCTTGTTCGCGATGGGGGTGACGTTGCGCAATCATATTCTGGCGTTTCTCATACCGCTGGTCATCGCTGCAGCCGGCACGCTTGCCGCGCATGCCGAGGACGCGCCAAAAGCGACGCTGTCGGCGATCCTGGCGGAAGTGATCGCTCCACCGAATCCGGTACTCGGCGCGGACGATCTCGTGCATCTTGCCTATGAAATCCGCCTCACGAACCAGAGCCCGCTCATCGTCACAATCGAGGAAGCCGAGGCTTTGGACGGGGACAGCGGCAAGATCCTCGGTCGGCTCGATGCTGCCCACCTGAAACTCGTGTTCCGCCCGGCTGTCGGCGACGGCGGCGCGGTGATGCAGGGCGGGCAGACCGGCGTCCTGTTCATGGACGTCGCCCTGCCGAAAGACGCAACACTGCCGAAATCGCTGCGCCACCGCTTCACGCTCGCCCTGTCAGGTATGGAGGGCGTGCCGCCGGAGCTCGTCTTCACCACCGAAGGGACGCAAGTCGGCCAGAAGCCGGCCGTGATCGTTGCGCCGCCGCTCAGGGGCAAAGGCTGGGTCGCGGGCGGCGGATGCTGCGCCACAATCACTTCGCATCGCGGCGCGGTTCTCGCCATTAACGGCCGGTCCTATGTCGCCGAGCGTTTCGCCATCGACTTCGTCCAGGTCAACGAGAAGGGGCGGATCTTTGACGGCCCGAACGACCAGCTTTCGAGCTATCCATTTTTCGGCGTCAACATCCATTCCGTCGCGGACGGCGAAGTCGTTGGCACGCAGGATGGGCTGCCCGAGGAGGTTCCCGGCAAGAACCCTCCGGGCGCAACAATCGAGAATGCCGGCGGCAACTACGTCGTCGTTGATATTGGCGGCGGCAATTTCGCCTTCTACGCCCACATGCAGCCCGGTAGCCTGAAGGTGAAGCACGGCGACCGGGTGAAGGCGGGCGACGTGCTCGGCCTCCTCGGCAACTCCGGCAATTCGAGCGCACCGCATCTGCATTTCCATGTCATGGACGCCCCACATCCCCTCAAGGCCAACGGCCTGCCCTACCGGTTCACCGCGTTTACCGGCGTGGGCGTTGCCGAAAACGAGGAGGCGCTCGAGACCGAAGGGGGCACTGTTATCGACCGGACCGCGCTCGCCGGCCCGCATAAGGACCAGCTCCCCCTCAATCTGCAGGTAGTCGACTTTCCGGAGTAAGCCGCGCTTCGCGAGGATGTGTAGCCCAGACGGTAACCCCCGAACGGCTCGCTACCGTCCCAAGACGCCGGCGGCATGCGGCTCCGCCGGGGACGCTTCCGGCCTGATGCACGCGCGCAACGATGCGAGAACGGAACGCTTGAACACGGCGTGTTCGCGAAAACCCTCGCGCGCCATCAGCGCCCGGTGCAATTCCGGCAGCCTGTAGAACGGCACGCTCGGGTACCAATGATGCTCGATGTGGTAGCCGATGTTCCGCGGCAGGATGAAGATCCGTTCGAGCCAGGTCGGGATCGTGGTGCGCGTGACCGCGTACTCCTTTTCCTCGCTCTCGACTGCGCTGTGCTCACAGATCAGCCGGGCGTACTGGATCGCGATATGCCAGGTGCAATAGGGCACGATCCAGTACAGCAGCAGCGCGGTCCAGCCACCGAACCAGGTGAGCGCCAGGCCGATCGATCCGTAGAAGGCGAGCTTGGCCGCAACCATCCAGCCCGGTGACGGGATGATGAACGAGCCGATAACGCCCCGGACGATCCAGAAGATGCCGGTCACGAACGCCGCGCGGCGCAGGAGCACCAGCGCGAGCCCCCAGCCCGATTTCGGGAACTGCCAGTCCGGCGCAAGCTCGCCTGCAGCGTCATGGGTCGCCCAGATATGCCGGTTTCCGTCATTCGGAAGGTTCGTATACTGATGGTGCGCGCCATGAAATTTGCGGAAGCCCTCGACCGAGGCGAACATTGGCCACATCAGGAAGAGGTTCGCAAAAAGATCGTTCTGCCAGCGCACCGGCAAATAGCGGTAGTGCGAGGCGTCATGCCCGATGACGAGCAGCGCGTGCTGGCGCGCACCGATGAACAGGACCGCGATGAGGTATAGCGCCGGGTGCCAGAACCAGATGCAGAGCGCGACCGCACCCGCAACGCCGAGCCACTCCACGCCCGTGGCCGCCAGCGCCCTCGCAGGATCGAGCTTGGAAAGCTCCTTGATGGTCGCGGCCGGCAGCCGCTCGGGAATGGTCCGGCTGGTGTTGTGCGGATGCGTGACTATGGGATTCGCCGAGATGTCCGCGTCCGGGTTTTCCGCACGGAGGTAGGCGAGGGCGCGGCTGAACTTCTCTTTGGCTTGCATCGGTCCTCCTTACCTTATGCAAAGCCAGCGCGTAACCCGTGCCCGTGTTCATGATTTTGCGAGCGGCGGCTGGTTGACCGCTCCCCGCCCGGTGCTTCGGGGCTGGCAAACGCGCGCCAGCTGGACCGGCGGGCGCGCGCCCCGCAAACCTGGCACAGCTGAATCTTGCGCGCGAAGGTCCTACGCCTACCGAGCACCACCTCGTTGACATACTGACATAACAACAATATGTCTCGACATATGGAACGTACTACGGTCAGGTTGCCCACAGACCTGCTGGATCGCGCGCGTAAGAAGGCGCGCGATGAGGGACGCACGCTCACCTCCCTGATCGAGCAGGGATTGCGGGAGGTCATCGCTCAGCGCCCGGCGCCATACTCAGGAAAGGTCAAACGAAAAATGCCGCGCGTCAGTAATGCATCGGGCGGCCTCGCTCCTGGCCTGAACCCTGAGACGCTCTCGAAGGACGTGCAGGAGATGGAAGACCTCGAATACATCGAGCGCCTGAAGAACGGCTTTCGATGATCCTGCCGGACGTCAATGTTCTCATCTGCGCGTTTCGCAAGGAGACGGCGCAACACCAGCCATGCCGAAATTGGCTAGACGCTACGGTATTGGGCGATGCGCCGTTCGGCATATCGACGCTGGTGCTCAGCGCGGTGATCCGGGTCACCACCAATCGTCGCAGCTATCCGAATCCAAGTTCGTTGGAAGACGCGTTCGGCTTCTGCGAGGACATACTGGGTCAGCCGCATTGCAAGATAGTCGAGCCCGGCTCTCGACACTGGGATATCTTCCGCCGGCTGACAGTCGACTCCGGCACCCGCGGCCCCGATGTGACCCACGCCTGGTTTGCCGCGCTCGCCATCGAGCATGGCTGCGAGTGGGTGACGATGGATCGCGGCTTTTCGCGGTTTCCGGGTTTGCGGTGGAGGGTGCCGGATTAAGTCCGCCGCGACGACGGGAAGGGTAAGCGCAGTGGACCAGCCGCCAAGCTTGCACTGCGCCTGGCCCGTCGCCGCGACAAGCGGCTTTAGTCCATGGCCCCCAATAGGGAATCACGGCATCGTTTGCGGTCAAGGCTGAAACAGCGAGGCCATCATGCGCATCAAGACAATTCTGCGGACCGCATTCATTGCCGCCATCGCCCTGTTCGCCAAATGGTGCGCAGACCGCGGAGGCCGATAGCGGGCGCGTTACACTGACCATCTACAAGGGCGGCTGGGTGATCGGCGGTACGGGCGGCGGCGGCACGCTCAGCTTCCGTGGGCGCACCTACCGGCTCTCGGTCGGGGGCCTCGATTACGGGCTGATCTTCGGTGGCTCGAAGACGGTGCTGCGCGGGCGGGTGAGCAATATCGACCGCGCCTCCGACGTCGCCGGCGTCTACGCCCGCGGCCGGCGCGGGCCTCGCGCTCGGCAGGGGCGTCCGCGCCCTCGTGCTGACCAACCAGAACGGCGCGGTGCTGGAGCTGTCCGGCCGGCAGGTCGGGCTGATGGCGAATGTCGATTTAAGCGGGCTGGCTATCGGTTTGCGGTAGGGAATGCGCTGCAACTTAACCTGTATCGTCGCGGTCGTGATGCAACATTCCTCTTCAGCGCAGTCCACTGACGTCGCGTAGCGCGTAGAGATGCTATAAGCGTCCGCGTTCAACTCGTTGGAGTGTTACATTGTCTACCGACTTTCTGACTTCGTTTGGCTTCAAACAAGACCCTTTCGCGTCCACCAATGCGGCCGACGAGCCGCTCATAGGACGATACTTCGTTGATCCGCCATTCTTTCCCGCGGTTGTCGGTGATCCACAGTCTCCGAAGAGCAACGTTGTTTTCGCACCTCGCGGAGGAGGTAAGACGGCACGGAAGATCATGATCGAGTAAAGAGCTCAGAAAAAAACGGACTTTCTTTGCATTGCTTATGATCGCTTCCCAATCGACCTCCTCGAGTCCGAGAAGGACGCAAATTCAGAGTGTCACGTAAGAAATATATCGCGAATAATTCTTATAGCCATACTTGTAGAATTTGACTCAGGTCGTGTGCCGCCAGAGACTTTGAATGCAATAGATCATAACTGTTAATGGATCTCGCTCGCGAGATGCTTGGCTAATTATCATCGGAACGTTTCAAGGAAGCACTCGGCGCAATCAAGTCTCTTGGGAACGAAGCATTCGATGCTTGG
>JBKJVQ010000046.1:0-23139 GCA_046717125.1 Methyloligellaceae bacterium | reverse complement strand
GCCGGTCTGCGCAACGTTAGGCAGCGGTCCGCCGCCTGCGCCTCATCCTCAGTGCAGAACATCCGCCCGCCACCGGCGTCATCGGATCCGCGTGCGCGCGTTGAAGGCATGGAACGGCATTCGGTGCGCTCGCCCTTGCGTGAGATGTTGCCCTTGATGACGCACGCGCTGGCCGAGACGGGTTGATTGGATCATGGCTCATCCGGGCTGGCGGATCGAGGGCGGGTATCGGTGCGGGCCGGTCAGGAGGGCGCGGCGGTAACTACGACGCCGCCCGAGCCCGGAATTTTCCGATCAGCCTCTTGACGCCTAACACGCGCTTTCTAACTTTTTTGTGCCAGGCGCTGTTTCGCCTTGGAAGAAGAAGATTAGGAGGAGCCCATGAAGCGCAGAAAGACGCTTGTCGAATACGAACAATCCCTTGTGGCATGCCATCAGGGCAGGGTGGTTGATGATTTTGCCAAGAGATTTGGAATTACGCCAGACGAAGCCCGCATCGCGCTCGGGCTAGCGCCTGATCAGGCAGCGGATCGGGAACAGTGTGAATTGCAATCGCCGCGCACTTTAGCTCCAGGGCTCGGGCCTCCCTCTGGACTGCCGACCTGTGAACCCGCATCTGGCAAGCAAAACTGAAAAGCGCGTGTCAGGCTTCAAGAGGCTGATCGAAAAATATCAGCGCACATCTTCCATTCCGGGCGTTGCCAGAGGGCAGGGCGGCAGTAGGGCTTTTGGAACCGCAATACGAGGGGGACGTTACCGCTCCGCGAGTATCCATGCCGCACAAATGGTCGCTCGTATTGTTGATCTTTCATCGCTTAAGCAGGCTCCCGCGCTCATACTCGGGGGCCTGCTTTTGTGCTGCCCTGGGCTTGGCACACGCGCCACTTGTCCCAGCGAGTTTTGCGGGAACAGACCAGCCCGAGCGCCGGGTTAGTGCCGCCCGTAGCAGGCTATGTCATCCTCACCGCATCGATCGTCGTGATGGCTCTCGCGATGATGCTCGTAACCATGGTCTTTTGCGATGTGATGACACTCGTGATGCGAGTGGGAGCAGCCGAGAAAATGCCAATCGTGGCGATGATGGTGGTGACGATGATGACGGCGACGGTCGTGTCGCCAGATCGCTGGGCGAGGTGGCGAGGGTGACAAACGATGGACTCGTCTATCCGGGCGCAGATCGGGATAACGTTCGCTCTTGACGGTGCGGCTGCTTGCCCGTGGCGAGCCGCCCGAGCTTGGCGCATGACAGGAATGAACTGTCTGCGGGCGCACGGCGTTCTTGCGGGTGATCGAATTGTCGAAGCCCGGAAAATGTAGAGGACCACATGAACAAGGATCAGGCGCAAGGGGCCGCGCGCGAGGTCGGCGGCAACATGGAAAAGTCGTTCGGCAAGGCAACGGACAATGCCCGTAAGGAAGCCGAGGGGCTCGCTGAGCAGGCGGCGGGGTCGGCGCAGCGTATATACGGCGATGCGCGCGAGGCTGCGCAGAGCGCTGCCGAATACGGCAAGGCCTCCTATGAAGAAGGCTCGAGAGCGGTTGCGCAAAGAGTCGAGGAGCAGCCCTTCGTCACCCTCGCCATGGCGGCAGCGGTGGGATTTGTGATCGCACGCATGATCTGAGTCGCCGGGCCTATTGGGCGTATCCGCCGGCACGGCCATCAGTCCATCAGTCCCCGCGCGTAGACTGCGTGCGGGATTTGGCGCGTTCCCGCGCGATCAGCACTTGGAGCGCAACGCACCTTATTTGAATCGGGATTGCGCTCTCGTTATTCGACTTAGCATCATCTTTTCAGAAAACCCGTCACCCACCCCGGATCAAGTCCGGGGAAGGCTTTTTCTGGATGATGCTGGGGCGAACGCGCGGGTCTGGCAAAGAGGCGATAAATGCGGGATGATTGCGCACCATCGCGGAATCTGCCTATGACCAAACTCACCTACAGGGTCGTCCAGCATGACGGCGGCTGGGCGTATAAGGTTGGCGACGTCTTCTCGGAATCCTTCCTCGACCACGACGCGGCGCTGTCTGCGGCGAAGCGCGCGGCCGAGCGGCAACGCGCGCCGGGCGAGACGGTAACGATTGAATACGAGACCGCTGACGGCAAATGGCACGAGGAACTCGACCCCGGATCGGATCGCCCCGAAACCGAGGTCGAGGACGACGAGGCTTGACCGCCTCAACCGCCAAAAATGCGGTCCCACCAGCCGCCGCCGCAACTGCAGGAGACGGAGTGGCCGCCGCCGGACGGCGTGATACTGGCTTTGCAGGAGCGGCCTAGGAACCAGCCGATGATGCCGCAAGACGCAGCGCCGCAATGGGCGTCTTGGATGTCGCCATCGGGTCCGAAAATCACGACGAGTCCGCAGCCGCCTCCCTGCTGCTGTTGCTGTCTCTGCCGTTCAGCTGCATCGGAGCCTGCCGGCGGCAGCGAGTCCCGCAAGTCCTGAAAGAACTTAAAGGCCTTATCCGAGATCCAGATCTGACGATAACCGTTCCGCTCGTCCATGGCATTGCTCCTCACGCCCCCGCGCGGCAGCGGCCGATGGTTCACTATCGGCCCTGTCCGTGCTGGCCCTCAAGGTGAATTGCCGAACCGCCAACAGCCTGGTTACTGAATGCTTGCGGGAACAACGAAGATTTTCGGCATCAGCCGGCACGGCGTGCGGTTTCCCCGCGTCAACCTGCCCCCTCGCCCCGGCGCGGCATGTTCCGTAGAGGGACCGGAACTCCCACAAGACAGGTGTTTCAATGCGCGGCGTCGCAATAGCCTTCGGGCTTGCGCTTCTCATCGGCTTTGGCCTCTCCCGGGCGGAGGAGCCCAGGAGCCAGCCTAGTGTCCGGGTCGACGAGAACGTCGTCCTCAAGCAGGCGAAGGTCGTCCTCAACATGGACCACCTCGCCTTTGCAGAAGGCAAGCAGCCCTACGGCCTCAACTACATGAAGCTGATGCTGGAGCGCTATGCCGCCGACAGGACCGAATGGGAGATTGTCGGGGTCTTCCATGGCGAGGCCGGCTACATGCTGCTCAACGACGAGGCCTATAATGAGGCGCAGAACTCGAAAAACGGCAATCCGTACAAGGAGCAGATCGCGGCGCTGCAGAAGGCCGGAATCCGGATCGAGGAATGCGGCCAGACCATGCGCGACATGGGATGGAGCAATGCCGACCTGCTCCCCGATGTCGTGGTCAATTCAGGCGCGAATTTTCGTATCATCCAGCTGGTGCAGGACGGGTTCGTGCAGATCCAGCCCTGAGGCGGGCGACGTCGGCCGGCGGCTGGAGCAGTAGGCGCCAGCGAGACAATTGCATCGGCCGCGGCATCGCGCTTTTCTGATCCCTATCTCGGTCGGGGAGGCAGCAATGGCGCAGTCCTACATCTTCTGGGCGCTGGTCGGCATGGCCGGCTATTCCTTCATGACGCTATTCACGAAGCTCGCTGAGCGCCAGGGCAGCGCGTCCACATGGATGGTGCTTGCGGTCTCAACCACGATCGTCGCGATTTTCGCCATCGCGGTGGTGATCTGGCGTGGGGAGGGACGCGCCATCCTCGCGGAGATGGAGCAGCCCGCGCTCACTCTCGCCGTCAGCTCCCTGTTCCATGCGCTTTCGCTCGGACCGTCAAACGTCGTCGTGCCGATCTACGGAATGTTCATCGTCGGCGGCGCGCTGCTCGGCGTTGTGTTCCTGGAAGAACCCATGTCCTGGAACAAGATTGTCGGCCTGATTGCCGCGGTTGCCGGCGTCGTGTTGATCTCCGTCTAGAGCATGATGCCGAAAAGTGTGCAGCGGTTTTCGGACGACATCATGCTCAACTATTGGGTCGATAACGGTCATGACTTTTGGTCGATTCGGCCAAAAGTCATCGTGATCTAACCCCCGAAAAGAACCTGGCGGGCCTTTCGGGCGTTTTCCAAGTGAGACTGGATCGGGCACAGGAGAAGACCCATGACTATAAGCAAGACGATCATCACCGCAGCCGCGGCCGCAGTCCTCCTCGCCGGCTCGACCGTCGCGGCGATCGCTCAGGACTTCGTCGGCAAATGGAAGGTCGAGGACAGCAAAGGACAGCCCTTCGAAATCACGCTGATGGAAGATGGATCGGCCACCGCCACGCAGGGCGAGGGGCTCAAGGGCAAGTGGGAAGAGGGCCGAGGGACAGTGCTCATCAACTGGGATTCTGGCTGGAGCACGAGGATCGTCAAGAAGGGAGACGGCTACCAGAAGCTGGCCTATGACAAAGGCGTGCCGCGGGACGGCGAGCCGACCAGCACGTCGAAGGCTGAGAAGGCCAAGTAGGTCTCGATAATCGGGTGCGGCGCGCCTAGAGCGTAATCCAACCTTATTGGACGCAGGATTGCGCTCTACGCTTTTATTCCTGCATCATCTTTTCCGAAACGCGGTCCCCGCTTTTCGGGGTGATGCTCTAGCAGCGCGCCGCACCGGTCTCGTCGATCCGCGCTTGCGATTATCCCGCCGATATCGGACATGAACGCGGGAAGAAAGCCGGCGGGATCGACGGTGCAGGGATCATTGCGCAACAGGCTGGACCGGCGGGTAAACGAGACGGTCGATCATGTGCTGGGCGCCGCCGACGCCGAGATCACGCTGCTCGAGTTCGGTTCCTATGCCTGCCCGCATTGCCGTGCTGCCAATGAGCGCATCGCGCAAGCCCGCGATGAGCTCGGCGACCGCATTCGTTATGTATTCCGTCACCGGCCGCTGACCGGCGTCGAACTGGCGCGGCGCGCGGCCGAAATCGTCGAGACCATCCCCCGCGAGCAATTTTGGGACGCGCATGTCGCGCTGATGTCGCGCTCGCCCGAGCTGACCGAGGACGATGTGTCCGCGGTCGCGCGGGAGTTCGGCCAAGCCGAGGCGGCGGCCGACGAAACCATGCAGCGCGCAAAGCAGCGCGTCGAGGCGGATGAGCAAAGCGCGCGCGCAAGCGGCGTGATGCTGACGCCGACTTTCTTCATCAATGGCCGCCGCTACGACGGGCCCTGGGACGAAAGTTCCTTCGGCGACGCGATGACGGGATCGCTCGGCCACCGGGTCCGTTCCGCCGCGCTCGACTTCGCGAGCTGGGCGCCGTCGACCGGCCTCCTCCTGCTCGCCGCGACGTTGATCGCCGTCGCGATCATGAACTCGCCTCTTGCTCGTTCGTTCGAGGCGTTTTGGGAGACCCCGATCGGATTCAACCTGGGCGAAACGGCATTCCGCCTGTCGCTCCGGCACTGGATTAATGATGCGCTGCTCGCGGTGTTCTTTCTGGTGGTCGGGCTCGAGATCAAGCGCGAGTTCACGGTCGGACATCTCGCGAGCCGGAGATCGGCGGCGCTGCCGGTGGCGGCGGCGATCGGGGGCATGGCTGTGCCCTCCCTGATCTATCTGGCGATCATCCCCTCCGGCGTCTGGTCCCATGGCTGGGGTGTGCCGATGGCGACCGATACGGCCTTCGCGGTCGCGCTGATCGTGATGCTCGGCGCGCGCGTGCCCGTCGAGCTACGCATCTTTCTCACCGCCGCCGCCATTGTCGACGACATCGGCGCGATCCTCGTGGTTGCGATCTTCTATTCCGGCGCGCTCAATTTTTTGTCCCTGGCGGCGGCCGCGCTCTTCACCGGCGGTCTGATCTTCCTCAACCGCTCGGGCGTCTATCGACCTTTGCCCTACATGCTGCTCGGCATCGGTCTTTGGGCGTCGGTGTTCGCGGGCGGACTGCACGCGACACTCGCGGGTGTTCTCCTCGCGCTCTTTATCCCGACGCGGCCGCCGCCTAATCTGACCGCGCTCATGGTGCAAGCGAACGCGATCATCCGCGCTGAATCGCGGCACAACGACGAGGTACTGCGGCACGGACCGTCGCTGCCCGCCTTGCGCTCGCTCGACGCGATCCACGACCGGATCGAATCGCCCGCCGACCGGCTGCTGCGCCATGTCGAGCCTTGGTCGAGCTATGTCGTGCTGCCGCTGTTCGCGCTCGCCAATGCGGGCGTCGTGATCGCAACCGATGTCTTCGCCGGCCATGAGCCCCTGATGCTCGCGATTGTCGCGGGTCTCGTCATCGGCAAGCCTCTGGGTCTGTTTCTGGCGTCCTGGCTTGCCGTGCGCAGCGGACTGGCCGCCAAGCCCGAAGAATATTCGTGGACGCAGGTGCTGGGCGCGGGCGCGCTGGCCGGCATCGGCTTCACCATGTCGCTGTTCATCGCCGGCCAAGCCTTTCCCGTCGCGCAGGATTTCGCCGCCGCCAAGATTGCCGTGTTCATCGCCTCGATCGCGTCGGCGATTTTCGGCGTGGGCGTCCTCCTGATCGCCCCGTCGCGGCGGGAGAGCGCCTGATACAGCGGCCATCAGGTGAAGGCATGCTTTCCGGCGTCGTGATCTTGCGCCTATACAGGGGGCAGCGGTAACGCGGGATCGTTGCATGGCCAAGACGGAAAGCCGGCTCGAGCTTCTCTGCGCCGAGAAGGGCATGCGCATGACCGGCCAGCGCCGTGTCATCGCGCGCGTGCTGTCCGATTCGCATGATCACCCCGACGTCGAGGAAGTACACCGGCGGGCGGCGGGGCAGGACCCGCGCATTTCGCTTGCAACGGTCTATCGCACCGTGCGGCTGTTCGAGGAGCAGGGGATCGTCGAACGCCACGCCTTCGGCGAGAGCGGCCGGGCGCGCTACGAGCAGGCGGGGCAACGGCATCACGACCATCTGATCGATCTCGATAGCGGCAAGGTGATCGAGTTCCGTAACGAGCAGATCGAGAAGCTGCAGGAGATTGTCGCGCGCGAACTCGGCTACAGGCTCACCGGGCACCGGCTCGAACTCTACGGCCATGCGATCCGGGAGGGCGAGGACTGAGACCGCTGCGGGCCTTTCTGGTGCTGGCGGCGTTTGTCGTCCTCACCCTGCCGCTGATGCCGGTCCAATACGTCCTTGTCCGTATGGGCTCGCGTTACGCGCGCTCCTTCCCGCACTGGTATCACCGTCAGGTGTGCCGGCTTCTCGGCGTCCGCGTGCAGGTCGAAGGGGCGCTGGCCGACTCTGGCGGCGCTCTGCTCGTTTCCAACCACGTCTCCTGGCTCGATATTCCGGTGCTCAGCGCGGTCGCGCCGGTGTCGTTCATCGCCAAACGCGAAGTCGGCACATGGCCGTTCGTCAAATGGCTGGCAACGCTGCAGCGCTCGATCTTCATCGACCGGGAACGCCGCCGCGACGTGCCCACCGCGGGCAATGCGATCGTCGAGCGCCTGGCAGCGGGCGACAATCTGGTCCTGTTCGCCGAAGGCACGAGCGGCCCCGGCAACAAGGTCCTTCCCTTCCACACCGCGCTGTTCGGCGCGGTGCGCGGCGCAGGGCCGATTCGCGAAGACATCACTGTGCAGACGGTCACGCTCGCCTATACGCGCATTCACGGCCTGCCGATCGGCCGCGACGACCGGCCGATGATCGGATGGTACGGAGACATGGAGATGGCTTCGCATGGCTGGGAGCTTCTGAAGCTCGGGCCCATCGACGCCGTGGTCAGGATCGGGCCGCCTCTGCCGCTCGCCGATTTTCCCGACCGCAAAGCGCTGGCGAGATGGTGCGAGGCACGCATACGCGCCGATCTTGCGGCATTGCTTCACGGCAGCGCACGGCATGGCGACAGTGGAACGGCTCCGCCGCATGGACGGGCCGAACCCGAGCCGGTAGAAGTGCCGCTTAGACTCGAAGATGCGTGAAACGGCTTATATGAACGCGCCCGACAAAAAGATCTTCATCAAGACGTTCGGCTGCCAGATGAACGTCTATGATTCCGAACGCATGGCGGAGACACTGCGCGCTTCGGGATATGCCGAAACGGGGCAGCCGGACGATGCCGATCTGATCCTGCTCAACACCTGCCATATCCGCGAGAAGGCGGCAGAAAAACTCTATTCCGAGCTGGGGCGCATGCGGGCGGTGAAGTCCGAGCGCGCGCAAAAGGGCGCGGAGACGATGATCGCCGTGGCGGGCTGCGTCGCACAGGCCGAGGGTGCGGAGATCGCCACGCGCGCGCCGGTGGTCGACCTCGTCGTCGGACCTCAGAGCTATCATCTTCTGCCGGAGCTCCTGAAGCGCGCCTTGTCGGAGCGCCCCGTGATCGCGACAGCGTTTGCGGAGGACAAGTTCGAGCGGCTGCCGCCGCGCCGCGCCGCGGGCGTTTGCGCCTTCCTGACGGTGCAGGAGGGCTGCGACAAATTCTGTACGTTTTGCGTCGTGCCCTATACGCGCGGCGCGGAATATTCCCGGCCCGTGGCGCAGCTTGTGGCCGAAGCCGAGGCTCTGGTCCATGCCGGCGCGCGCGAGATCACGTTGCTCGGCCAGAACGTCAATGCCTATCGCGGGAAGGACGAGCGCGGGCGCGTCGTTTCTCTCGCCGGGTTGATCCGGCACATCGCACAAATCGAAGGCTTGCAGCGAATCCGCTACACGACCAGCCATCCGCGCGACATGAGCGACGATCTGATGGCGCTGCACAGGGACGAGCCGAAGCTCATGCCCTATCTGCATCTGCCGTTTCAGTCGGGATCGGATTGTATCCTCGCCGCCATGAACCGGAAGCACACGATGGCGGAATACGGGGAGATCGTTGGCCGCTTACGCGCGGCGCGGGCAGACCTTGCGCTTTCGACCGACATCATCGTCGGCTTCCCGGGCGAAACCGACGATGATTTCGCCGATACGCTCGACGCAGTCCGCCGCTTCCGCTTCGCCCATGCGTTTTCGTTCAAATACAGCGCGCGGCCCGGAACGCCCGCCGCGACGCTTCCGGGCCAAGTGCCGGAAGCCGTCAAGACCGAGCGGTTACTTGCGCTCCAAGCCGAGATTGCCCGCGTCCAGGTCGCGTATAACCGGTCGAAGGTCGGGCAGCGCCTGTGCGTCCTGTTCGACCGGCAGGGGCGGGAAGCGGGCCAGCTCATCGGCCGTTCGCCCTATCTGCAATCGGTTCATGCGGAAGCCCAACCCCATCTGCTCGGCCGGATTGCAGCCGTCGACATTGTCGCCGCCAGCCAGAACAGTCTTACTGGCGTCATAAAGTCTGCTACAGACTAGGCAGGGACAAAAGCCTGTTCGTCGCTTGAGCCGCGCTGCGGCGCGGGAGAGAGGAGATCGTTCTTGGCGGGTGCTTCCGGGTCGCTGAGTTCCAGGCTGCCCAAGACTGTTCACGACGCGCCGACGGACGACCAGAGCGTCCTTTTCTTTGACGACAACATGATCGCGCGCGATCTCTTCGGCGAATACGATTCCCATCTCGCCCTGATCGAGACCCGTCTCGGCGTCCATGCCGTTGCGCACGGCAATACAGTCACGTTGCGCGGTCCTGCGGCTGCCCGGCGCGTCGCGACCGACGTTCTCAACGATCTTTACGCCCGCATCGGGCAGGGCGAAGCGATCGCGCGGGGCGACGTCGCCGGCGCGATCCTGCATGCCTCGTCGGACGTTGCGCCTGGCGCCGACAACGGCTCCGAACTCGGACAAATCCGAACCAAGAAGCGCGTCATCACCGCGCGGACGCTGCTCCAGAGCGCCTATATCAGGGCGATGGAGAAGCGCGACCTCGTGTTCGCGACCGGGCCGGCCGGCACCGGCAAGACGTACCTCGCCGTGGCGTACGCGGCTTCGTGCATCGAGCGCGGGGTGATCGACCGGCTGATCCTCTCGCGCCCCGCGGTCGAGGCGGGCGAACGTCTGGGCTTTCTGCCCGGTGACATGCGCGAGAAGGTCGATCCCTATCTGCGACCGCTTTACGATGCGCTGTATGACGTGCTTGCGCCGGAACGTGTGGAGCGCGGGCTCGAATCCGGCGTGATCGAGATCGCGCCGCTCGCCTTCATGCGCGGGCGGACCCTGACGAATGCCTTCGTCATTCTCGACGAGGCGCAGAACTGCACTCCGGTGCAGATGAAAATGTTCCTGACGCGCCTCGGCGAGAACTCCAAAATGCTGGTGACCGGCGATCCGACTCAGGTCGATTTGCCATCGGGGCAGGCTTCGGGGCTCGTTGAAGCCATCGACATTCTGTCCGGGATCGACGATATCGCGCATATCGCATTCACGCGCGCCGACGTCGTCCGGCGCGAACTCGTCGCCAAGATCGTGGAGGCCTACGAGGGCCGCGCCTAAAGCGCAGCGCCCGGGACCCTGATGCCTGACAGCGAACCAGAGCCAGAACTCCTCGTCGATATCGTCCGCAGGTCAAACGCCTGGCGCGGCGATGACAAATTGGACACGCTGATCGAACTGGCCGCACGCTCGGCATTCAGAGCCGCTCGGGGCGTCTTGCCGCGACCTTGCGAGGTCGCTGTGGTGTTGACCGACGACGCGGAGCAGCGCGGGCTCAATGCCAGCTTCCGCGGAGAGGACAAGCCGACCAACGTGCTGTCATTTCCCGCGGGCGAGGCGAGATCGGGCGAAGATCCGCGGCCGCTCGGGGATATCGTGCTCGCCCACGAAACGGTCATGCGAGAGGCCAAGGAGGAGGGGATCGGCGAACCCGCACATGTCGCGCATCTCGTCATTCATGGCGTGCTTCATCTCCTTGGCCACAACCACGACGAGGACGAGGACGCGGCTGCCATGGAACAGCTCGAAACGCTGCTCCTGTCAGAGCTCGGCTACGCCGATCCTCACGCGGTCGCACGGGAAACGGCGGCATGAGCAGCGCGCACGACCAGTCCGCCGAGAACGGCAACGGCGAGCAGGCGGAGGGATGGCTCGACCGGCTTCTTGGGCGTTTCGGCCTGTCCGAACAGCCCGATCTCAGGACGCTGATCCAGAATCTTCTTGCCCGCGACGGTGACGATGATCCCGGCGTCTCCGAACATGAGCGGATCATGCTGCGCAACATCCTCGAATTCGGATCGTTGCGCGTCGAGGATGTGATGGTGCCGCGCACCGACATCATCGCGATCGACGACCGTGAAACGATCGGTTCCACGCTTGCGCGCTTTGCCGATGCCGGTCATTCGCGCCTGCCGATCTACCATGGCTCGCTCGACGATCCCCGCGGCATGGTCCACATCAAAGACCTGATTCCATGGCTCGTGTCCGAGGGGCGCGCCGAAGGCGCGAATCCGGCGCCCGATCTTTCGCGGCTGGACCTGTCGCGCACCCTGTCCGATATGGGTATCGCGCGGGAGTTGCTGTACGTGCCCGCCGCGATGTCGGCGCTTGACCTTTTGCTTCGCATGCAGACGACGCGCGGCCATATCGCTCTCGTCATTGACGAATATGGCGGCGTCGACGGTCTGGTCACGCTCGACGATCTCATCGCGGAGGTGATGGGCGAGATCGAGGATGAACACGACGCCGAAGACGATCCCTGGATTCTCGACGATCCAAAGCTGGGCCTCACGGTCGACGCGCGTACGGCGGTTGAAGATCTGGAACAGGTCCTGTCCCTCTCGCTTCTCGATACGGACGACGACGACGTCGAGAGCATCGGTGGCCTCGTCGTGGCGCTGCTCGGCCATGTGCCGGTGAAAGGCGAGATCATCGGCCACAAGAGCGGGGTGGAATTCGAAATCCTCGAGTCCGACGCACGCCGTATCAAACGGCTGCGCGTGCACCGGCCGGAAACGGTTCGCGCGCGCGGCGGCCGGGCGCAGCGCTCCGCGTCATCGGCGGAATGACGGCTGAAGGCGCGGTCCCGGGTCGCGCCTCCTGGATGCGTCCGCTCGATCGAATAGCATCGGAACTTGCCTCCCAGCGAGGCTGGCGGCGGTTGGTGCTGGCGGCGCTCGCAGGAGCGCTGTCGGTTCTGGCCATGCCGCCTTGGGGCGTATGGCCGGTGCTGTTCGTGACGTTTCCCGCGCTCGTCTTCCTGCTCGACGGGGCGCGGATCGGGTCCACCGACTTGCTCGCGGCCCTGCGCGACGCGGCCTTGATCGGCTTCGCGTTTGGTTTCGGATATCTGGTTCCGGGGCTCTACTGGGTCGCCGAAGCTTTCTTGGTCGAGTCCGAGCGGCATGCCTGGCTGATCCCGTTCGCAGTCGGCGGGCTCGCCGCGTTGCTCGCACTGTTCCTCGCTGCCGGCGCGGCGCTCTCCATGGCCATCTGGCGTCCGGGCGCCTCGCGCATCCTCGGGCTCGCAATTGGCCTCGCGTTAGCGGACGCTGCGCGCGGCGTCGTGTTCACCGGCTTTCCGTGGAACGCTTTCGGTTACGCGCTCACCATCCATCCGGGCATGATGCAGGCAGCCTCGCTGATGGGCGTCTACGCGCTCGGCCTAGCGGCGGTTGCGGCCTTCGCCAGTCCCGCAGCGTTACTCGCCTCCGGATACGGTCCCGCCAGACGCGTTGAGTGCGGTATCCTCGTCGCCGGTTTGGCCGCGCTTTTGATCGGGTTGGCGCTATGGGGGAATGCACGCCTTGCCTCGGCCTCGGTCGCGACGGTCGAAGGCGTGCGCTTACGGCTCGTACAGGCGAATATTCCGCAGGCGGAGAAATGGTCGCCCGATAATGTCGTGCGCGCTTTCTCGCTGTATCTCTCCCTGACGCAGAATGGCGGCGAGGGGGCGTCGGTCAACGGGCTTGCCGGTGTGAGCCACGTCGTCTGGCCGGAGACGGCGGTGCCGTTCCTGATCTCGGAAAGTCCCGAAGGGCTGGCCGGCATTGCCGCGATTTTGCCGGACGACGCCACGTTGCTCATGGGATCGGTGCGTGTGGCCGAGGCCGATGCGCCGGACGGGATCAGGCGCGCCTGGAACAGCCTGTATGCGATCGAGGGGGCGGGAAAGATTGCAGGCCATTACGACAAGATTCACCTTGTGCCCTTCGGCGAATATCTGCCGTTCCAGGACTTCATGGAGCAAATGGGCTTCATGCAAATGGCCGGGGTGCGCGGCGGCTTCTCGGCCGGCACAGGTCCGCGATTGATGCAGATCAGGGGTGCGCCCGACGCGAGCCCGCTGGTCTGCTACGAGGCGATCTTTCCGCATGGTGTCGTGGATCCAAAGAGGCGGCCGGGTTGGCTGCTGAACGTGACCAACGACGCCTGGTTTGGCGCAAGCGCGGGCCCTTATCAGCACTTTCACCAGGCGCGAATCCGCGCGGTGGAACAGGGGCTACCGCTTGTCCGCTCCGCGAATACCGGCATCTCGGGCGTGGTCGACCCGTTCGGCCGGATCGTCACAATGCTCGGGCTCAACCGCGCCGGCACGGTCGATTCACCGCTGCCGCGCGCGCTGCCGCCGACGCCGTTTTCGGCCTATGGCAGGATCATGGAACTGGCCGTCCTCCTGGCCGCGTTCCTCGTCTGGGCAACGCTTTTCTTCACAGGGTCTCATGGTGCGCCGACTCGACGCCCCGATCCTGCCGGACCCGGCTGATTTTTTATCGATCAGCCTTATCAAGAGAGATTGAAGCGCCGGCGCGACTATTGAGGTAGACTGCCTGCGGCGTTTCCGTTGCTTGACCTCCGTCGCGACTGGCAATAAATGGCGAGATATGCCCATTCATTCGGACCAAACGACATTGCCGCGTGGCGCACGCGTGGCCGGTAAACAGCCCAACCCGATCGACATCCATGTCGGCAACCGGGTCAAATTGCGCCGCATGATGCTCGGCGTCAGCCAGGAAAAGCTGGGCGCTCAGCTCGGCCTCACGTTCCAGCAGGTGCAGAAATACGAGAAGGGGCTCAACCGCATCAGCGCGAGCCGCCTGCTTGAGATCGGCCGGCTGCTCGATGCGCCAGTGTCCTATTTCTTCGAAGGTGCGCCGGGCGCCGGAGGCGTCGCCGTTGGCTTCTCCGAAGGAGACGAACACACCTCGCTCCTCGACTTCGGCAATACCCGCGAAGGGCTCGAGCTGAACCGTTCGTTCGTTCGGATACAGGACCCGAAAGTGCGTCGCAGCCTGCTCGATCTCGTCCGTTCGCTGGCGCAGCGCGACGGCTGATCCTTGCGCGATCGCCGATCCGGGCGCGCGGAGATGGCGCGCTTGACCGCGCTGGCGAAGGTTGCAAGAAAGCGACCGGCCTGACCCCGACGGCGCCTGGGCACGGCCGATGTTCTCCCGAACATGATACCGAGAGCAAAGCGGTTTCGGGCGACATCATGACCCTGGATTTTATTCATCCTGATCTGTGACTGGAGGACATCCGAATTGTCACGCAGCTATCTGTTCACGAGCGAGTCCGTCTCGGAAGGCCATCCGGACAAGGTCTGCGACCGCATTTCCGACGCGGTGGTCGACCTGTTCCTGGCCGCCGACCGGGTGTCGCGCGTTGCCTGCGAAACCATGGTGACCACAAACCGCATCATGGTGGCCGGCGAGGTGCGCTGCGGCAGCGAGGTTTCCTCCGATGCTATCGAGGCCGCGGCTCGGCGCGCGGTACGTGAGATCGGCTACGAGCAGGACGGGTTTCACTGGAAGCACGCCGTGTTTGAAAACTACCTGCACGAGCAGTCCGCCGACATCGCTGTCGGCGTCGACAGCGCCGAAGGCAAGGATGAGGGCGCGGGCGATCAGGGCATCATGTTCGGATATGCATGCCGCGAGACCGAAGACCTCATGCCGGCACCTTTGCACTATGCGCACCGCATCCTGCACGAGATGGCGAAGGCGCGGCATGCCGGCTCGACGCCCGAGCTCGGACCGGACGCCAAGAGCCAAATCACGCTCCTCTACGAGAACGGCAAGCCCGTGAAGGCGAAATCGATCGTCGTGTCGACGCAGCATACCGAAGAGGCCACGTCGGAACACGTCGAGGAAATCGTCCGCGGCATCATTCGCGAAGTGCTGCCCAAGGGATGGCTGACGAAGGACACGAAATATTATGTCAATCCGACCGGGCGGTTCGTGATTGGTGGGCCGGACGGGGATGCGGGACTGACGGGCCGAAAGATCATCGTCGATACCTATGGCGGGGCTGCTCCCCATGGCGGCGGGGCTTTCTCGGGCAAGGACCCGACCAAGGTCGATCGCTCGGCGGCTTACGCGGCGCGCTTCCTTGCCAAGAACGTCGTTGCAGCCGGCCTCGCCGATCGCTGCACCATCCAGCTCTCCTATGCGATAGGCGTGTCGGAGCCTCTGTCCGTCAATGCCGATCTGCACGGCACGGGAAAGACCGACGAAGGCAAGCTCGAAGCGGCGCTGGCGCGTGTCATGTCGCTCAGCCCGCGCGGCATCCGCGAAGGGCTGCAGCTCAACCGGCCGATCTACGAGCGCACGGCGGCCTACGGGCATTTCGGCCGCCAGCCCGACAATGACGGCGGCTTCTCATGGGAAAAGACCAATCTTGCCGAGAAGATCCGCGCCGAACTGAGTTGAACGCAGCGGCGGTTCCTCTCAGAAGCTATGGGCGGCGCAAAGGCCACGCGCTCAGCCAGAGGCAGGAACGGCTCGTCAAAGATTTGCTGCCGCGCCTGGCGGCGCCGATCGTGGCGCTGTCCGATCCCGGCGCATTGTTCGATCCGCCTACAGACAAAATCTGGCTGGAGATCGGCTTTGGCGCGGGCGAGCATCTTCTCGCCCAGGCGCTTGTCCATCCCGATGTGGGTTTGATCGGGGCGGAGCCCTATCTCAACGGCGTCGCCAGCCTGCTTGGCAGGATCGAGACCGACACCCCGGCAAACATTCGCCTGCACCATGGCGATGCGCGGGAAATCATCGATGCCTTGCCGGACGCTTCGCTCGACCGGATTTTCGTACTGCATCCCGATCCCTGGCCCAAAGCGCGCCACCAGAAGCGCCGGCTGATGTCGGGAGACATGGCGGCGCAGTTCGCGCGGGTGCTGCGCGCTGGGGCGGAGTTGCGGTTTGCGACCGACATTGGCGATTGCGCCGAGGCGGCACAGGAGGCGATGTGCGGGGCGGGGCTATTCACGGTCGCGCCGGCACGAGAGGCGTGGCCCGCGACGCGTTACGAGCAGAAGGCGATGCGGGAAGGGCGGGCGCCGCAGCGAATGGTGTTCCTTCGAAGGGAGCCGTAGAGCTACATGGCCGCCATCACGATCGGAGATTGCGGAAATACGAGCAGCCCGGCGGCCGCGAGCGCAATGCCGTAGGGAATGCCGGTCTTCGTGTCGTGCAGGCGCGCAACCCAGCCCTGGCTCGCGAGCATGACCGGCAGCGGCAAGGTGCGGACGGCGAGAATGGCGAGCGTCAGGACCCCGCCCAGCACCGCCGCGATCAGCGCGTAATCGAACAGCATGCCATGCCCGAGCCAGAGCGCGGTGGCGGCGAACAGCTTGGCGTCGCCGCCGCCGATCCAGCCGCGTGAGAAAAGCAGAATGCCGATTAAGAGCGCGCCCGCGCCGGTAGCCGCATGGAGGCCGAGCGCCGCCCAGTCGAGGCCGGTGAATGGCGCAATCAGAAAGAACGCGCCGGCCAGCGCCAGCATCAGGCGATTGGGGATCGTCATGGTGAACAGATCAAACAGCGCGGCGAAGATCATCGCCAGCGGGAAGATGGTGAAGAGGAGGGCGGTGAGGATCATGGCGCGTCGCTTCTGTGTGGAGTTCAGCGAAGCCTGACGCAGCGGGATGAACGGCCGCTTAAAAGGAAACCGCCCGCGCAGCGTCGCGCGGGCGGTTTGAAAGCGGAGGCGACGGGTCGCCGGCCCGTAATTCGGGCTAGTTGGCCTGCAGGCCGTTGCGAACATCGGTGAAGCGCAGGATCAGTTCGTCGCCGACCTCGCCGACGATGACGATGATGACGACCGCGATGCCGGCGGCGATCAGGCCGTACTCAATGGCTGTGGCGCCCGACTCGTTCTTGGCGAAATTCGAAAGAAGCTTCTTCATTTTGACTCTCCCAGCTGGGGTTGGTTGTCGTGAAGTCCGTGTGCCGGGTTGCTCCCCGGGCTCTCTGAACTGGGACCAACTTACGCCTGTGCGCTTTCGTCGAGGTTAATGCGGGGCGGGTTCAAACGAATTCTTCGGGCTATCAGCAAATAACTAGAAAATGCCTAGTGAATGGTCGCGCCGATACATGAAATGCGTGGAACGGACGTAACGAAATGTTTGCCATGCTACGTCCGGAAAGCTCATCGCCAGGTTTGCGCATCTGCGGATCGTTCACCAATTCGGCGCTTAATCGCGAGGGCGCGTAACGAGTGGAGTGTGTTCGATGTTGGTCCCAACACTGAAGCGGCTTGCCTTTCCCTTACTCGGACTCGCCGGGTTCAGCTTCGGGGTCGCGCCGGCCGCGTACGCTGACGCCCTCTATGTCGCGGTCGACGAGGCCTCGATCGTCAAGCTGGACGCGCCGGCATCCGACGTCATCATCGGCAATCCGTCTTTCGCGGCCGTGACCGTTCAGTCAGGCGACACGCTCGTCATCACCGGCAAGACCTATGGGCAAACCAACATCATCGTGCTGGATGCGCAGGGTCGCGAGATCCTGAACGATCAGCTCACGGTGGTCGGGACACGCCGCTCCGTGACGGTCAGCAAAGGCGGAGCGCGCTTCTCGTATCTGTGCGCGCCCGTCTGCCGAACCGCGCCCCAGATCGGCGACCAGAGGAATATTTCGAAGACACGATGAGGCAGGTCAAGGCAAAGAACGACCTAGCGGAAGGCACGGCAGGATCAAGCGGCTCGCAATAAAAGGCGCGGCCGTTGCATCCGCGCCGCGGTCTTGTCTGCCGCTGCTTGCCTATTTACTGATGCGGAGCTTGTTCAGGCCCTTGGCGATATCGGCAAACACATTCTTCAGATCCGCACCCGTCTGAGTGTTGTAGTACATCGACGGTTCGGTGGCGCAGGCGCGCAACAATGCTTGGATCGTGGGGTTGTTTTCCTGAAACGTGATCGTATAGAGACGGATGTCCTCGGTCTTCACGCGCTCGCATAGCGCGGCCGTCTTGTCGTTCAGCGTCTCCTCAGCCTCGTCGCCGTCGTCATCGCCAAGATGGCCGGACTGCGCGAAACCGAAGGCGTTGTAAAACGATCCGTTGTGGTTTTCCATGCCACCGCCGACGTCGTTCCGGCCGTCGGTCAGGAGGACGATCGCCTTGATTGTATCGTCATCGTCATAGGCGACGCCCTCCGTGTAAGGCTCGCCGGGTGAGACGGCGCGCCAGCCCCAAGCCAGTCCCTCGGGAACGACGGTTGAGCCCTTCGCAGCCATGTCGCCTATCTCTTTCAGGAGACGGGCCTTGACGTTCGTCAGCGGCAGGATCGCCTGTGCCGGGCAGTTGAAGTCGGGGCCCCGTGACGTGGAGCTAACCGATGCGTTGTCATATTTGGCGATCGAGCGCTGGCGCTTGTCGTCGCTGTCCTTGTTTTTCGCCTTGTCGCTGAGATAGTTGTTCGGGTAGGTCGGATCGGAGCCGTCGGGCTCGTCCGGCGCGAAATAGGGCGCGAAGAGAGTCTCGGGATTTCCGGCGGAAGGGGGCTCGTCCGTGCCGTCGAAGGGCTCATTGCGCGCGCGCACGCAGCCAGCCCAATTGCGGTTCCGCAACTCGTCGTACAGGTCCAAGACGTTGACGCCGTTGGAAAAATCCTCCCACGCGACGTCGGATGCGGCTTCCGTGTCGATCCAGCCGGAGTTGAGCTTGTCCGCGCCAATATTGACGGCGGCCGAGAATGGGACGAGGGCGATCTTTACATAATCGGCGTCATCTTCATCCTTGAGAAGGTCTTCCACAAGCGCCTTGGAAGCCGTTTTCAAGGATTGAAGCTTGCTGCAGGGCTGGCACATCGATCCCGTCGTATCCAGAGCCATCACCAGTTCGACCTTGTTCTGCTTGCGCGTCACTTCGGTCTGCGCCCCGATATCGACCTCGTTGATATTCGCGAGACGCATGAGGTCGTGTCGACTTTGCCGGTCGCCGCGATCGTGACGACGTCGCCGTCGACGCCCTCGTCGCCGGTCCGTTCTTCATGTTTTTCATGATCATCGAAGTCGGCTTGGTCTTCTTTGGTAATTTTTCACTCGATAACGCGGCAGAGCAAACGGCGCGCTTGATCCGCACAGGCCAAGCGCAGGCCGCCGGTTTCGACCAAGGCGCCTTCAAGGAAGAAGTTTGCGCGCGGCTGCTCGGGCCGTTCGATTGCGAGGCAAACTTAAAATTAGAGGTGAAAAGTTATCCGAATTTCGAATCGGTCGTCATCGATCCCGCGCTCGACGAGGATGAACAACTTCGCGACGACTTTGGCTATGAACCGGGAAATGCAAGCGAGGTCGTCGTCGTCCGCCTGTTCTACGAGTGGGACATCACGGCGAAACTCCCCGATTTCGGCCTCAACATCGGCCTCGGCAACATGCCCAACGGCAATCGCCTGATCCAGTCCACAATGGTGTTTCGCAATGAGCCATTCTGATCGGGTAGCGCGTTCGCGCAGATTCGAAGTACTGCGGCGTCTGTGTGGGGACCGGCGCGGCGTATCGGCGATCGAGTTCGCGCTCATACTGCCCGCTATCCTGGTGCCGCTCTATTTCGGCGCGGTCGAGATGGGTTTCGCTTTGACGGCCGAGCGCCGGGTGGCCACCGTCGCCGCCGCCGCCGCCGATCTCGTGGCGCAGACGCAAAGAATCGATGACGCAGGCCTGGAGGATATTCTCGAAATTTCGGCGCTGGTCATGCAGCTGCTGCCAGCCGGTGGCATGTCCATCGTACTTACCAGCGTGCTGGTCGACGACGACGACAACATCACCGTCGACTGGAGCAAGGCGCGCGGCGGAACTGCTTATGGGCGCGGCTCGTCAATGACGCTGCCCGCGGGCCTCGACAATGAAGGCGGCGTCATTGTCGCCGAAGTCTCCTACCCCTATACGATCCCTGTGATCGGCACGACCAACACGCTGCAACACACGTTCTATACCGCACCGCGGATGGGTGTGGTTTGCAACTAGTCCGTGACGCCCTGCTAGCCCGGCGCCTCTCTCACGAAAGCCCGCCTGTTCGCCCTGGGCGCTTTCTTCTATAGAAGCGACATCCCTAGATCACGATGACTTCGGATCTAACGATTCGAAGTCATGAACGTGATCGGTTTCAATAGTTTGAGCATGATGTCGTCCGAAAACCGCTTCACACTTTTCGGCATCATGCACTAGCTCACCGACGGGTTTCATGATCATCGCCGGCACGGCTGCACTCGCGCTCCTCGCCGCGCTGCTTTCGCTCAGCGTTGGCCCTGCTTCGATCGCGCCCGATGCCGTAGCGCGCGCCCTGTTCGGGCATGGCGACCCGGCCATCGTCGCTATCGTTCAGGAACTCAGACTTCCGCGCACAATCCTCGGCGCTTTGATCGGCGCGACACTGGCGCTGTCCGGCGCGGCGCTGCAGGGGTACGTCCGTAATCCGCTAGCCGAGCCGTCACTGCTTGGCACGTCTAGCTTCGCCGCGCTCGGCGCGGTGTTTGCGATCTATTTCGGGCTGGGCGATGCGCTGTCGCCGCTCCTGCCGGTCGCCGCCATCCTTATGGCGCTCCTGTCTGTGGTGGGACTGCTCATCATTGCGGGACGCGACGGGCGCATGGTCACGCTGGTCCTCGCGGGCCTTGCGCTGTCGAGCCTCGGCGGCGCGCTTACTGCGTTGGCTCTTAACCTCGCCCCCAATCCGTTCGCCGCGCTCGAGATCGCGTTCTGGATGCTGGGCTCGCTTGCGGATCGCAGCTTCACGCACGTGGCGATCGCGCTGCCGTTTCTCGTCGCGTCCTGGGTCCTGCTTCTGTGGGACCGCCGCGCGCTGCTCGCGCTGACGCTCGGCGAGGAAACCGCTGCGACGCTCGGCGTATCGCTCACCGCGGCCAAATGGAGGCTCGCGCTTGGGCTGTCGCTCGGCGTCGGCGCGTCGGTCGCGGTTGCGGGCGTGATCGGCTTTGTCGGCCTGATCGTGCCGCATCTGGTGCGGCCCTTCGTCGGCTTCGATCCGGCGCGTCTGCTGGTTCCCTCGGCGCTGCTTGGCGCGGCGCTGCTGATGGCGGCCGACGCCCTGGCCCGGATTGTGCCCGCGACTGTCGAGATCAAACTCGGCGTCGTCACGGCGTTGATCGGCGTCCCCTTCTTCCTGCTTCTCGTGCTGCGCGAACGGCGCGGCGAGCCGGCCTTCCTCTGATGCCCGGCAAAGTGCTGCTCGAACTGGACCGCGTGTCGGTCGCCCTCTCGGGCCGGGAGGTGCTGCGCGATATCAGCCTCACCGCTGACAAAGGCGCGCTGATCGCGCTCGCGGGACCGAACGGCGCTGGCAAGAGCACGCTGCTCAAATCGATCGCGGGCCTTGTTCCGGTTTCAGGCCGGGTTCTGATCGGCGGCGCGGAGATCGGCGATTTATCACCGGGAAACCGCGCGCGGCAGCTTGCATTCCTCGCGCAGGGCCGAGTCGCGCATTGGCCGATGACCGTGAAACACGTCGTGGCGCTCGGGCGGCTGGCCTATGGAAGGATGGGACCATCGCTGACGCCAGCCGACACGGACGCGATCGAGGCGGCGATGTCCGCGACCGATACGATTGCGCTCCGCGACCGGCGCATCGACCAGCTTTCGGGTGGGGAGAGGGCCCGGGCGTTGCTCGCGCGCGCACTGGCGAGCGAAGCCCCGATCGTGCTGGCGGACGAACCGACCGAGGCGCTGGATCCTGCGCACCGGCTACAGATCATGAATGCCTTACGAAACGAGACGCAGCGAGGCGCGCTGGTGATCGCGGCCATGCACGATCTCAGCCTTGCCGCCCAATATGCTACCCGCGCGATCCTGATCGATGAAGGGAAGCTGGTCGCCTACGGCAGCGCCGGGGATGTGCTGAGCCTCGACCGCATCGCGCAGGTCTATGGCGTTAGACCCGTTGCAGGCGGGACCTCGCCGCTCGGGCCGCGCTGGGAGATCGCTCCGGTCTCCTGAGCTCTTGTTTCTGCATCATCTTATCCGAGAACCGGTGTCCACTTTTCGGGATGATGCAAGCATCCGGGCCGGCCAGCCGTCCCCACAGATCGTATTCGTCGGCATCCTCGATCTCGACGCTCACAAGGTCGCCTGGCGCAAGATGCGTCGCCCCGTCGATGAAGATCTGTCCGTCGATCTCGGGCGCATCCCAGACCGTGCGCCCCACCGCGCCTTCCGCCGCGACCTCGTCGATCAGCGCGCGTGTCGTCGTCCCGATCCTCCGGGCGAGCAGCTTCGTGCTGATCGACTGGCTGTGCGCCATCAGCCGTTCGTACCGTTCGTCCTTCAGTGCGGCTGGCACGGGATCGGGAAGGGCGTTCGCCGCAGCACCGCGCACCGGCTCATAGCGGAAGCAGCCGATGCGATCGATCTCGGCCTCGTCCAGCCAGTCGAGGAGTTGCTGGAAATCCTCCTCCGTCTCGCCGGGAAAGCCGACGATGAAGGTCGATCGGATGGCAAGGTCGGGGCGGATAGCGCGCCAGGCGCGGATACGGTCGAGCGTCTTTTCTTGCGCGGCCGGCCGGCGCATCGCCTTCAACACGCGGGGGCTCGCATGCTGGAACGGGATGTCGAGATAGGGGAGCAGTCCGTCCTCGCGCATCAGGGGGACGATCGCGTCGACATGAGGGTAGGGGTAGACGTAATGCAGCCTGACCCAGATGCCGAGTTCGCCGAGCGCTTTCGCGAGCGCGTCGAAGCGGGCCGGCAGATCGTTTCCGCGCCATGCGCTCCCTGCATAGCGGAGGTCGACGCCATAGGCGCTCGTGTCCTGCGAGATCACCATGATCTCCTTCACCCCTGCACGGACGAGGCGCTCGGCCTCGCGCATCACGCCGCCGATCGGCCGACTCGCGAGGCGCCCGCGCAAATGCGGAATGATGCAGAAGGAGCAGGTGTGATTGCAGCCCTCCGAAATCTTCAGATACGCGTAGTGGCGCGGCGTGAGCCGTATGCCTGCCTCCGGCACGAGATCGAGGAACGGATCGTGGGGCTGCGGCGCGGCTTCGTGCACCGCCCGCATCACCGCTTCGTACTGGTGCGGGCCGGTGACGGCCAGGAGACCCGGAAAGCGCGCCTTCAGTTCTACGCTCTCGACGCCGAGACAGCCGGTCACGACGACGCGTCCGTTCTCCTTCAGCGCCTCCGAGATCGCGCCAAGCGATTCTTCCTTGGCGCTGTCTATGAAGCCGCACGTATTGACCACGACGACATCGGCCCCGGCATAATCCGGCGACAGCGCATATCCTTCGCTGCGGAGCCGCGTGATGATGCGCTCGGAATCGACCAGC
>JBKJVQ010000045.1:0-3140 GCA_046717125.1 Methyloligellaceae bacterium | reverse complement strand
ATGCACCGCCGGACCCTGCAGCGCATCCTCGCCAAGCGCGCCCCAAAATAGTGCACTTGCGCTGTGCCCCGCGGGGGCCGAGTTGCAAGCCACACTTGTGCCTCGTGAGACCCAAGAATGGATGACGCCGTGACCGGGCGCAGCGCCGACAGTGGCGCGCGCAATATCACCTTCCCCCTGCCCCGGCGCCTTGCGGCCGAAACGCTTGGCACGGCGTTCCTTCTCGCCATGGTGATTGGGTCCGGCATCATGGGCGAGACCCTGTCGGGCGGAAACGTCGCCATCGCGCTCCTCGCCAATTCGCTGGCGACGGGCGCGGGGCTCACCGTGCTCATCGTACTCTTTGGCTCCATATCGGGAGCGCATTTCAATCCCGCCGTGACGCTTGCAACCGTGCTGCGCCGCGAGCTGCCGCCACGCGAGGCCGGCCTTTACGTCGTCGCGCAGATCGCGGGCGCCATCTTCGGCGTGCTTGCCGCGCATGCGATGTTTGCCGAGCCCATCCTGCAGATCTCGATCAGGCCCCGTGAAGGGCTGGCGCAAGGGTTCGCCGAGTTCGTCGCGACTTTTGGCCTGGTCGCAACCATTCTCGGCTGCGTCCGCTTCCGCCCCGATTTCACGGCCGCTGCGGTCGGGCTCTACATCATTTCGGCCTACTGGTTCACGGCATCGACATCCTTCGCCAATCCGGCCGTGACGCTAGCCCGCACGATCTCCGACACGTTCGCCGGCATCGCGCCCGCCTCGGCTCCGCTGTTCATCGCGGCGCAGCTTGTCGGCGCAGTTGTGGCCGTAGCGGTGATGGGATGGTTGGTTCGGGCTCCGGCGAGACCGTAAGCCGTCGGCGTCATCCCGGGCCGCGTGCGCAAAGCGCATCGCGAGACCCGGGATCCAGCGCAAGGCTCTTCTTCCTGATGACCGGATCGGATTTTGTGTGGCCCCGGATTGCGCTACGCTCCATCCGGGCTACACACCATCAGCGCTGGAAATCAGGCGGCGTGAACCGCCGCATCGCGGAACCGCACCAGCCGTTTGGCGTCTTCGTCCCAGAGCACCAGCCGCACGCACCGAATGCTTTCGGCGATCGTCAGCCGTCCGACATCCTTCAGCGCGGGGAAATCGCGCAGCACCTGCGGCAGGCGGTAATAGGGGATGCGGCTCGCGAGGTGATGCACGTGGTGCATGCCGATATTGGCCGTGAACCAGCGCAGCACCGGCGGCAGATCGTAATGCGAACTGCCATGCAGCGCAGCCTCCTTGGCGCGCCAGTCCGGCTCCTTCTCCCAGACCGTCTCCTCGAACTGGTGCTGCACATAAAACAGCCAGACGCCGATAGACGCGGCGAGCAGCACGACGGGCAGATGCAGCAGCAGGAAGTTCTCCGCGCCGAGCAGCCAGATCGCGAGCACGACGAACGCCGCGATGCCGAGATTGGTGCCCATGGTCGAGAGCCAGGGTGTCCAGCCGGCGCGCATCAGGCCGACAGGTACGCGGTGCTGGAGAAGGAACAGATAGGCCGGGCCGATGCCGAACATCACGATCGGATGACGATAGACGCGATAGCGTAGCCGCCCCATGGGCGTGAGCGCGCAATACTCGCGCACGGTGAGCGTATCGATATCGCCCATGCCACGCCGGTCGAGATTGCCGGAGGACGCGTGGTGCTCGGCATGGGTTTGCCGCCAGTAATCGTAGGGCGTCATCGTCAGCACCGACAGCAGCCGGCCAGTCCAGTCATTGATGCTCTTTGTACGGAAGAATGCGCCATGGCCGCAATCGTGCTGGATCATGAACAGGCGCACGAGGAAGCCGGCGGCGGGCAGGATCAGCAGCGCGTAGAGCCAGTAGATTTCGTAGACGAGAGCGGCCGCCATCGCGGTCCAGACCAGCGCGAGCGGCGCGAGCGTAATCACGAGTTCGATGATGCTGCGCAGAACGCTCGGTTCGCGATAGGCGGAAAGAGCGCGGTTCAGGGCGGGGAGGTCGGCAACGTCGCCGGTCAGCCCGGCGGCCTCTGTCGAAAGCGTCATGTGATCCTGACTGTAAGGGAAGCGCGGATGATCCAACCGTGAGAGAAGCGCGGGACCGAAGGGTGCGCCACAACACTTCTCGACTCGATTATCCGCAAATAAAGAGCGAAACGCGGCGTATCCTCGGAATATCGGCGCGACGATGCGAAATTGCATCAGGAGTTGTGGTGGCACGCATACGCATAGTGACGCGGGGCGGGGGTCGGGGGTTCCTTAGATGCCTTGACCCCCCGGCATCCTCGGAATGGACGGAATGGTAGCCGGTGAAGGTGTAGATGCGACCGCGCAGGCGCACACCGAAGCGCACGGTGTAGGTTGAGTTGCAGAGCTAATCTTCTCGGCGACGCCCGGCGGCAGCTCCATCAGCGCGGCCGCGCTGCCGAACATATGTCGACGGCTCGCGGGAGCTCGAATCGGCTGAGGTCTGGATGCTCATCGGCGGCGCTAAACAGTGGCGCGCCGCGAGTCTGTGGTGAGGAATGGAATGATGGCCGGCATGAACAGGGAAACTTGCGCAATTTGCTCCTACTCTTGATTGCTGCACTGGGTCGCGCGAAACAGAGGGCTACAACCTCAGATTACGATGCCTTGCTGTCTCGACTAAGGAGCTTCGATGAGCGAAGACGCGCGACCATCCCATTTTTTTGTGAGCATTGGACGGGATGGCAACGCCATCGTGGGACACACTCTCGACTTCGGAAAGCCAACGATCTTCGAAGACATCGAGCTTGAAGTTCAGAGCGAGATTAAACTGTCCCAGCGAGCCAAAACCAATACAAACAAGACACAACTTTCGCGGGCGTATTTTCTGCACTAGTTCGATCCCTAGAAGCTTACCGAGCATTTCTTAATCTCACTCTTATGATGTCTTCTGCGATAGCGGCATCAATTGCTCATGTAGAAATCTACGAATTTGCGAAGACCAAAGGAAAGAAACGTCTTGATTTTTCGACGGAGCGGACTGAAGTCTTTGAATTAGAAATTGACCTTATTCGCGAATACGCCGATCACCATGAACGCACCCGAGCAGCGAAGGTGCTTCCCACCTGCCAGAAATTATGATCGCGGGACTCGTTAGTGTATTTGATGCGTTCTTGGTAAGACATGCTC
>JBKJVQ010000044.1:0-3333 GCA_046717125.1 Methyloligellaceae bacterium | reverse complement strand
TCGCTGCCCTCGAGCTTGAATTCCTGCCCGGAATACTTGCCGAACAGGATCTTGTCGCCGACCTTGACGCCCATCGCGACGAGCTTGCCGTTGTCGTCGGTCTTGCCGGGACCGGCCGAGATCACCTCGCCCATCGATGGCTTTTCCGCGGCGGTGTCGGGGATAACGATGCCGCCTGCGGACTTCTTTTCCTCTTCCAGGCGCTTGACGATGATCCGGTCATTAAGGGGACGAAGTTTCATGTAAGCACTCACTCCATATAGTTTGTTGAGTAGAATCAGTTGTTTGAATCGCACTGCGGGGGCCGGCCAGCGGGCGGCGTGGGAACCACGGTGCCCGCGGCGGGGTTTGTTAGCACTCAGGTGATGCGAGTGCTAATCATAGCGGGTTATGCGGCGGAATTCAACTGGAAACCAGAGGGGGCGGGTGATCCCGGCCACTTGCGTCTGTCGAGGAATTCAAGGACAGGGGCCGATAACGCGCGTCTTCCGGCCTGCTCTACCGTTCGAGGAGAAAACCGCCTATCGCCCCTACCGCTCCGCGCCGCGGGTCGTCCACCCATTGTCAGCTGCGCGCGCTCTAATACCCCTCGCATTCACAATTCGACCGCGTCACGACGCCAGTGCTGCGCCCCGCTCACATCGGCCACCTCGCCATGCTTCGCGCGCTGATCCGCGACGGTGCACGCGAGGGCAGCTTCCAGCCGGAGCTGGCTTGGGATTCCGCCGTTTCCGAGCGGTTCTTCGGCGAATTGCGGCAGGTGCTCAAGACCGGATACTTCGTGGTCGAGGATCGCGAGACGGGCGGTGTGCAAACGGTAGCGGTTCCCGGATACGTGTACTGGGCCGACGAGACCGTCGACGGCGAACCTCCGGTTGGCTTTGGACTGTTCAGGGCGGCGCCGGGCGGCGGCTACGAACTGTGGCTCGCAGGCCTGGAAAACACGTTGCGGGGCAAAGGCCACGGCCGCGCGATGCTGAAGGCCTTGTTTTCCACACCCACCGGGCAACAGACGCGGTTCATGCGCGTGCGGCGCGAAGGCGGCTACGCGAACGCCGCCGCGAAGCTGCTTGCCGAGCACGGCTTTGCCGCGACACGCGAGACCAAGCACGAAACCTGGTTCGTGCGCGCAGCGGTCGTCAGCCCCGGTGCGTCGCGCACCTCGCGCGCACCCTGACCACCACTACGCGGCCCGACGCACCTCCGGGACTTCGCTGGCGAAATGGCCGGCTCGACCGGCAGACCCGCTGCGATCCAGCCGTCCAGCCCGCCCATCAGGGGGCCGGACGCTGGCATTGCTAGCGATTGATCGCGGCGAAGCGACCGCTGCGATAGTCGTCGAGCGCTTCGTGGATCTCGCGCTCGCTGTTCATCACGAACGGCCCGTAGCGCGCGATCGGCTCGCGCAACGGCACGCCGCCGATCACGAGGACGCGGGCACCACTGCCTGCCGCATCGGTCGCCATCGCGATCGATGCTCCGTCGCCGAGCATCGCGAAGGCGCCGTCATCGAGTCGCTGCGCGGGCTGGCCGACGTCGACTGCACCTTCGAAGACGTAGGCAGCGACGCTGAATGACGCCGGCGTTGCCAGCGTAACGATTCCGCCCGGCTTCATCATGACGTCGAAGTACAGGATCGGCGTGCGCGTTTCCACCGCCGCCGCGACGCCGAGCGCTTCACCGGCGATCACCTTGACCTCGACGAGCCCGTCGTCGGTGCGCGCGACCGGTAACCTATTCGCAGAAACATCCTGGTATCGCGGCGCCGTGCGCTTGTCGCGCGCGGGGAGGTTGACCCACAGCTGGAAGCCGTGCACGCGACCGCCCTCCCGCCGGATGCGCTCGCTAGGCATCTCCGAATGCACGACGCCGTCGCCGGCCGTCATCCACTGGATGTCGCCGCGATGCAGCGTTCCGCGATTGCCCGCCGAATCCTCGTGCTCGAACTCGCCAGCGAGCAGGTAGGTGACGGTCTCGAAGCCGCGATGCGGGTGATCCGGGGCGCCGACCGCCTCGCCGGGGCGATAGTCGACCGGACCCATCTCGTCCAGCAGCAGGAACGGATCGAACGCAGCGAGCTCGCTAGTCGGGAAAGGACGGCGCACGACGAAGCCGCCGCCTTCGACGGTGCGGCGCGCGTGCACGACGCGCGTGACGGCGCGTGGGCTTGCTGGCATCGGAACTCCCGGCAAGTGAGTGTGGAACGGCGACAACTGTCGAGTGACAATGGCTCGCGACGCCGCCATTCGAAACATGGTACCGTCGACCCCGCTTTTTCAAGGGGCGCTGGCCGCAGATCGCTTCAGGAGGCTCGCATGGAACCGCAATCCCCGAACGCAGCCTCGATTCCGCCGCCAGTGCCGACGCGCTCCGCTGCCGCGGCACCAGGATGGCCGCGCGCACCCCGCTTGCTCAACGCGGGGCGCGGCGCAGCATGGTGGTCGGAAGGCTGGCGCGTCTTTATCGCTTCACCCCTTCTGTGGATCGGCATCATCGTCGTCATCGTCGTGATCGCGATCGTGCTGAACTTCATCCCGATTCTGGGCGGCATCGTGCAGGCGCTGCTCTGGCCGGTTTTCATCGGCGGCATTCTGCTCGGTTGCCATGCACTGGCCGTTGGGCGACCGCTCGAGTTTTCACACCTGTTCGCCGGCTTTCAGGAAGGACGCACGGTCCCCCTTCTGATCCTGGGCCTCGTCGCCACGGTTGCCGGCCTCGTGTTCGCGTTCGCGATCCTGATGCTCATGTTCGGCGCGATGGGCCGTTCCGGCCTGACCGGCCTGATGAGCGGCGATCCCACGGCCGCAATGGGAAGCGCGTTGGCCGGCATGGGAATCGCCGCGCTGTTCGCCGTTCCGATCGCCCTGATCGCGTATGCGCTGTTCCTGATGGCGTGGTGGTTCGCGCCGGCGCTGGTGACATTGAATCGCGCAGACGTTATCGCGGCCCTCAAAGCAAGCTTCGATGCGGCATGGAAGAACGTCGGCGCGCTTCTCGTGTTCGGCCTGATCTTCATCGGGCTGGCGATCGTGGCGTCGATTCCCCTGGGCCTCGGCTGGTTCGTCCTGTTGCCAGTGATGTTCGGCGGGCTCTACGCGAGCTGGCGAGAGGTGTTCGGGGAGTAAGCGCAGGGTGGTGTCATCCCGAACGCAGTGAGGGATCTGCTGTTGAGTCGCGTCCGGCACACCATGAAGCAGATTCCTCGCGTCGCTCGGAATGACACCGTGGGTGTTATCGATCAGTGCGCCCGCTCCCAGTTCGGTCCATGACCCACATCGACGACGAGCGGCACGCGAAGCGCGGCGACACCGGTCATCCGGGACGCTACCTCGC
>JBKJVQ010000043.1:0-18957 GCA_046717125.1 Methyloligellaceae bacterium | reverse complement strand
GAAACCATGATGGGCTCGCCCAATCTCGCCTCGCGGCGCTGGATCTGGGAACAGTACGACCACATGGTGATGGGCGACACGGTAGTGCGCCCGGGCGGCGATGCGGGCGTCGTGCGCATTCACGGGACAAATCGCGCGCTCGCGATTTCGTGCGATGTGACGCCGCGCTATTGCGCCGCCAACCCGCGCGAAGGCGGCAAGCAGGCCGTGGCGGAGTGCTGGCGTAACCTCACCGCCGTCGGGGCCGATCCGCTTGCCATCACCAACTGCCTGAACTTCGGCAACCCGGAGCGGCCGGAGATCATGGGCGAGCTGGTCGAGGCGCTTGATGGCGTGGGCGAGGCGTGCCGCGCGCTCGCCTTCCCGATCGTGTCCGGCAACGTGTCGCTCTACAATGAGACCAACGGCGTCGGTATTCCGCCCACGCCCGCCATCGGCGGCATCGGACTGATTCCGGATGTCGGCGCGATCGCGCGGTGTGCCTTCGCTTGGGCAAGCGACGCCCTCATCGTCATCGGCGAGACGCGCGGCCATCTCGGTCAGTCGCTCTATCTCGATATCCTGCACGACCGCCGCGAAGGCGATGCGCCGCCGGTCGACCTCGACGCGGAAAAGCGCGCAGGCGATTTCGTCCGTGGGCTGATCCGCGCGCGCCGCGTGTCGTCCGTGCACGACGTATCCGACGGCGGACTGTTGGTGGCGATTGCCGAGATGATGCTCTCCGGCGGCATGGGTGCGGAATTGTCGAATCATATCGAGTCGCTGCCGCCGCATGCTTACTGGTTCGGCGAGGATCAGGGGCGGTACGTCCTAGCCGTGCCCGCCGACGATGCCGACGCGGTCCTGTCCGAGGCGAAGGAAGCGGGACTTGCCGCATCGCGCATCGGATCGACCGGTGGCAACGCGATCACAATTTCCGGCGAAGTCCCCCTCCCCCTCGCCCGCCTCCGCAGGGTCCATGAAGGCTGGCTGCCGCGGTTTATGAGTGGCGAAGTCGCCTGACCTTAACTCGTCACGCCCGGCTTCGGTGTCGGGCATCCACAGGTACACTTTGCGCGCTGGCTGCTCAAAGCCGTGGATGGCCGGGACAAGCCCTGCCATGACGCCGAGAGGGGCTCGTTCTCAAACGACGGCGTTTCCACTTGTTGGCTGAGCCGCTATAGAATTTCCGCCGATAGGAGACCATCTCATGGCCATGGATGCGGGCGAGATCGAGCGCCTGATCAAGAAGAAGCTGCCGGACGCGATCGTCACGATCCGCGATCTGGCGGGCGACGGCGACCACTACGCGGCGGAGATTGTCTCGGAACAGTTTCGCGGCAAGACCCGCGTGCAGCAGCATCAACTCGTTTACGAGGCGCTGGAAGGAAACATGGGCGGCGCGCTGCATGCGCTCGCCCTGCAAACATCAGCGCCGCAACAGGGACAGTGAGAGATGAGCCAGACGATGACCGACCAGACCCAAGTGCATGACTGGATCCGCAAGACCATCGCCGACAACGGCGTCGTCGTCTTCATGAAGGGTTCAAAGCAGATGCCGCAATGCGGCTTCTCCGGCCTCGTCGCGCAGATCATGAACTGTCTCGGCGTCGAATATCGCGATGTCGACGTGCTGCAGGACATGGCCATCCGGGACGGCGTCAAGTCGTTCAGCAACTGGCCGACCATTCCGCAGATCTATGTGAAAGGCGAATTCGTAGGTGGCTGCGATATCGTCAAAGAGATGTTCCAGGCTGGCGAACTGCAGACACTGCTGACTGAAAAGGGTGTCGCCCATAACGGCCAGACGCTCACCGCCTGACAGAGCCCGCGATGGCCTATGTCGACTGGAAGATCAAGGGACCGAAGATCGGCTCCTGCAACTGCGCCTATGGCTGTCCCTGCGAATTCAACGCGCCGCCGACGCATGCGCATTGCGAGGGGCTCGAAGCCCATTTGATCGAGGAGGGCTGGTTCGGCGAGATCCGGCTCGACGGGCTCGTTATCGGCGCGCGCTATCGCTGGCCGGGTCCCGTTCATAAGGGCGGCGGCGTCGCGCAGGGCCTGATCGACGAACGCGCCACTGAGGCGCAGCGCGAGGCTCTGTTCGCGATCCTCTCCTGCAAGGAGCAGGAGCCGACCACCGTCTTCAACATCTATGGCTCCACGATCGACAAAGAGTTCGAGCCCGTGTTCGGCAAGATGGACTTTGCATGCGACTTCCAGGCTGGAACGGGGCGCTTCGAGATGCCGGGTTTCGTGAAGCTCGAAATGGAGCCGATCCGCAATCCGGTCACCGGCCGGCCCCACCCCGCCAAGATCGTCCTGCCGGAAGGTTTCGAGTTCCGCTCGGCGGACGCCGTCAGCGGCACATTCGAAGGGCGCGGCGACATCGCATTCGGCAATCGCGGCGTCTATGCCGCAATGAGCTATGTCGCCTATGGGCCCTATGGCATCATCGCCGGGGAAAGCGATCCGATCCGGCAGCAGTAGAGAAGCATCATGATCGAGTGGGAAATTCAGGACCGCGAAATCACCTCCTGCAACTGCGACCCGGGTTGCCCATGCCAATTCGGTTCGCTGCCGACGCATGGACGCTGTGAAGCTGTAGTTGCCCTTGTCATCGACAAGGGACGGTTCGGGGATGTGAGCCTCGACGGAACCAAAGCCGCAACTGTCGTGTGGTGGCCAAAAGCCATCCACGAGGGTAATGGCAAGGCTATGATCGTGGTGGACGAGAGCGCGAGCGAAGCGCAGCGCGAGGCCCTGCTAAAGATTCTCAGCGGCGAGGAGACAGAGCCAGGTGCGACGATTTTCAATGTATTCGCCAGCACATACGCCGAAGTGTTCGACCCCGTATTCCGTCCGACCGATATCGAGATCGATGTCGAAAACCGCCGCGGGCACGTGCGGGTCGATGGCATGATAGACACGTTGGTCGAGCCGCTGCGCAATCCTGTCACGGGCGACGAACAGCGCGCGCGGATCGACTTGCCGCTCGGGTTCGAGTACCGCATGGCGGAGGTTGCGAAAGGCCATAGCAGAACCGCCGAGCCCATATCCGTCAGCTTCCAAGATACCCACGCGCACCTCAACCGCATCCACATGACGCAAAGCGGCGTCGTGGGGTGACGGCTGCCGCGAAGGCGGCCTCCGATCCAAGCGCGCTGGAACGAGCGCTTGCGCGTGACCGGCTCAACGTCATCATTGCACTGTGCGTCCTGACGGCAATCGCGTGGCTTTATCTCGCGTTGGGCGCAGGAACGGGCATGCCGGCGGCCGCCATGAGTGGATGGTGGCTCGCGTATGGCATCGCGTCTCCCCCTGCGCCATGGACCCTATCCACCGCGCTCGTCATGCTGTCGATGTGGCAGATCATGATGATCGCCATGATGCTCCCGAGCGCCGCGCCGATCATCCTCCTCTACGCACGCGTCGCACGGCGCGGGGGTCATGCCCAGACGGGGCGCGGCGTCGCCACGTTCACGGGCGGTTATCTCCTCGCATGGCTGGGCTTCAGCTTCGCCGCGACCCTCGCGCAGTTCCTGCTGGAACGGAGCGGCCTTATCTCGACGATGATGGCGACGAGCGGGACGATACTTGCGGGCGGCCTGTTGATCGCCACGGGTCTCTACCAACTCTCACCTTTGAAGGCGGCGTGCCTCGCGTCCTGCCAGGCGCCGGCTCCGTTCCTCGCCGCGCACTGGCGAGAGGGACCGTTGCGCATGGGGTTGCGTCACGGCGCGATCTGCGTTGGATGCTGCTGGGGGCTGATGCTGCTATTGTTCGTCGGCGGGGCGATGAACCTCGTCTGGATCGCCGGGCTCACGCTGCTGGTCGCGCTGGAGAAGCTGACCCGGTTCGGCAAGCCCTTGAGCACCGCTGTCGGGGTTCTTCTCATCGCCTCGGGCGCGATGGTATTATGGGCGTCAGCTTGAGGCAGGACATCGGGACGCGGCCAAAGCAGATGACGTACATGAGCAGGCTAACCGTTCGCGGCATCGCAACACAGACGCTGGTACTGCTCGCGATCGTCTTGCTGATCCCGGATCCAATCCGGGCCGAGGCAGCGGTCCCGAGCCATTCCGTCGTGTTCGCCTGCGACGCCAGCCAATTCCCGCTCGTCGGTCTCCCTGCCCAGCCGGTTTGCGGCGACGACGATGACGAGGACGGCGAAGATTACGAAGGCAGCGGCCGCCCGGACATCGATTAGCCGGGAGCATTGGCCGTCAAACCGGGAACGCACCCGACCGGCTTCTCGTTACTGTCTCGCCATCGCGATCTGGGTCACGGGAGGAGAAGCATGAAGACCGTCGCTGTACTGCTCGCCGCAGCGCTCACGTTGGGAGTCGCCCCGGTTTGGGCGCAGGACTCGCCGCCGCCGCCACCACAAGCTGAAGCCGCTTCTCCACAGCCCAAGTCCGCCGAGAGGCTGCCGCCCGGGCCCAGAGGCAAGCAGGGCCGGGAAGGTCCGAGCCTCAAATATCATACTGAAGAGGCGAAGCTCGATGTCGAGTGCGGAGCGGAAGAGGATTTAAAGTCCTGTGCCGAGATCGCGGTCGATTTCTTCCGCCGAATGCAGAAACGCGACTGAACACATTCAGGTCGATCCCGCAAATTCGCTAAGTCCCCCGGTTTATCCGGGGGAACCATGTCGACGGTCAATGGGTGGCCCGGTCAATCCCCCGATCAAGTCGGGAGGGCCCACGCTGCGGTGTGTATGGACCCGCAATCGATCCATCCCGCACAAAACAAAACGGCGGCGGATGACTCCGCCGCCGCGAACACTGACACACCGTCGACCGATCAGCGCGAGTAGAACTCAACGACCAGATTCGGCTCCATCACGACCGGATAGGGCACGTCCGCCAGCGCCGGCACGCGCGCCAGCTTGGCAACCATCTTGCCGGGATCGACTTCGATATAGTCCGGCGTCTCCCGCTCGCCCGACTGGGCGGCTTCGAGCACCAGCGCCATGTCCTTCGACCGGTCGCGCACCTCGACGATGTCGCCGATCTTGCAGCGATAGCTCGGGATGGTCACGCGCGTGCCGTTCACCTTGACATGGCCGTGGCCTACAAACTGGCGCGCCGCGAACACCGTCGGCACGAACTTGGCGCGATAGACCAGCGCATCGAGCCGCCGTTCCAGAAGCCCGATCAGGTTCTCGCTTGTGTCGCCCTTGAGCCGCGCGGCTTCGCGGTAGATCGCGTTGAACTGCTTCTCGGTGATGTTGCCGTAGTAGCCTTTCAGCTTCTGCTTCGCGCGCAGCTGCTGGCCGTAATCCGACATCTTGCCGCGGCGGCGCTGGCCATGCTCACCCGGGCCGTATTCGCGCTTATTGATCGGACTCTTCGCACGCCCCCAGATGTTCTGCCCCATCCGGCGGTCGATCTTGTGCTTGGCGCTGACGCGCTTCGTCATGTGGTGTCTCCAAGTTTCAAACTAAGGTCGTCTGCGAACATAAAACGCGCCCTCCTCTGCACAGCCGAAGCTGCGCCGACAGGTCATTGGTTGAGCATCGTAATGATCGGGAACCCCCAAACCCTCGGGTCCAGCCCAAGGGAATGCGTTTCCGTACGATGCTCAGCCCACCACAGGTGCGTAAGTAAAAACGCGGACCTAACGGCCCGCGCAGGCCGTGTTATAGATGATGCGTCCGCGCTGTCAATTTCCGGGTGCCGACAGGCGGCTGGGGATCGTATCCATGAAGAAGACGGGAGTGGCGCTTTCTGTCGCGATGCTGTTCGCGGGAGGGTTTGCACCACCGGCCTTCGGCGCGCTGGAAGCCGACAAGGTCGACATCACGGGCGGCTGGCAGTCCGCAGAGGACGGCGGCCGCATGGTCATTCTGGCGGAAGCCGGCATCCTGCGCATCGTCGGCAGCGACCGTCATTCGTTCTTCGAACTGAGCTGCGTTCCGAAATCCGAGACGCTCCATTGCCGGGGCGGCGGCACGACGTTGAACGGCAAGGGCTTTATGTACGAAAGCACGTTCGTGATGCAGCCGGATGGCAAAATGCAGGAAACCTGGACCGCGCATGACGCCGCCGAACGAAAGGACGGCAAGGCGACTTGGCAGAGGATTGACGCCGAGGTCACGCGGTGATGTGCCGGCCGGACCTATCGCTCAGTGAGAGCATCACCCAGAAAAGCCTTCCCGGACTTGATCCGGGGTGGACGACGCTTTTTTTGAAAAGATGATGCTCTAACTCAAGGCTTGGGCGCTTCGGGAGCCTTCTCGACGGACGCCACATAGGCATCGATCGCCTTCTGCACCTTTTCCTTCTGACCGGCGGGACACCCGGCTCTGGCCTGGACCGGCGCTGCGGGTTCGGCGTCGTTCGGCTTTTCGGAAGGAGCGGCTTTGACAGCGCCATTTTCAGCGGGCTTGGCCGGGTCCGGCTCCGCATCCTCGATTGTGACGCCGCCGGTCATCTGCATCACCGCGAACAGATGCAGCGTGTTGATGAACATTAACTGGTCGGTCGTCCAGTTATGCTCCTTGCGCTCCGCGTGCATCATCGCGCGATAGTTCGACAGCTGATGATCTTTGAGATCGCAAATCTGCGCGTAGGCCGTTCGGCTGGCCGCGCGGATGATCCGGCGCGCATCCGTGATCGGGACGAGGTAACGATTGGGATTGCCCTTGTCGACCTTGACCTTATTGCCGTCGGGATCCTGATACTCCTCCGGCACGACCGACCACGCGAGCCCCAGCATCACGCGAATCTGGCTTTCGGTCAGGCCCTTTTCCTCCGGCTTGGCCTGTTCGGCCTTCTGATCCGGCGCGGCCGCCTGCCTGTCCTGTTGAGGCTCGGGCGCCTGAGCGGTGCGGGCTTCGTCGCGTGCGCGCTGCGCCGCGGCTTGCAGGGTGGCGTAATCGGAATCGGTCATCGCGCCCGCCAGCGCGCCGGGGGCGAACGCCGACACCAGCAACAGGCCGACGGCGACCACTCTCACATCAGCGCCCATCGAGCTCCCCTCGTTCTCCGCGACCCCACAATTCAGACCTCCATGGCAACCAATGAAAGCGGGCGGAACTATGACCTTTAGCCGCTCCGCCGCGCATGCTGCGTCAGCGCCGTCACGATACCACGCCATGTGCGAACATCCTGGTCCGTCGGGTTCATCCGAAGGATCATATTCCGCAAATTCCTCTGCATGGCGGGACGCTTTTCCGGGGGCTTGAGGAAGCCGGCATGATCCAGCTCCGTCTCCAGATGCTCGAACAGCGCCAGCAGGTCGCCTCGGCTCGCGGCGGTGCTCCGGCGTTCCGCCCTGCGGCCGCCGCCGCGCGCGGGATCGGAGCCGGTCTCTCCGGATGCGCCTTTCAGCCATTCATATCCGACCAGCAGCACGGCCTGGGCCAGGTTAAGCGAGACGAAACTCGGAGCGACGGGAGCGCGCACGATCCAGTCAGCGATCGCGATGTCGTCGTTTTCGAGTCCGCTGCGTTCCGGGCCGAACATGACGCCGCATCGCTCGGCGCCGGCGGTACGGACATGCATTTCGCGGCTGGCCTCTTCCGGCGTCGCGACCGGCTTGTTCATGCCCCGCGCACGCGCGCTTGCCGCGCACACGAAGTTCAAGTCCGAAATAGCGTCGCCCACCGTGTCGAACAGTTGGACGGCGTCGATCACATGGTCGGCCCCCGCTGCGTTGGCGCGCGCACGCTCCGACGGCCAGCCGTCGCGCGGCCGGACTAGCCGCAAGTCCGAAAGCCCGAAATTGGCCATGGCGCGGGCGGCGGCGCCGATGTTCTCGCCAAGCTGCGGTTCAACCAGGATGATGCATGGCGCGGCGCCTGTCGCACCCAACGGCTCCAACATTTCCGCGTCAGCCATGAGATCAGGAAGACTTGGGGTTGACACAACCCCAAGTCTTAAACGTGCTCGAATTCAAGAGGTTGAGCATGATGTCGCCCGAAAACCGCTTCACACTTTTCGGCATCATGCTCTAGCGGATGCGATCTCGCGCGCGATGGCCTCGATCGCCTCCTGCGCCCGCGCGCCATCCGGGCCGCCTGCCTGAGCCATGTCCGGCCGTCCGCCACCGCCCGTGCCACCGATCGCCTCTGCGCCGACCTTGGCGAGTACGACGGCGTCGATCGTCGCAACGAGATCGGACGTGACGCCGACCACGAGGCCTGCCTTGCCCTCTCCGGTAACACCGACGATCGCTACGACTCCGGAGCCCAGCCGCTTCTTGCCGTCGTCAACCAGCCCGCGCAAATCCTTGGGCGCAACGCCCTCCACCTTCCGGCCGATGAATTTCACCGCACCGAGGTCGCGGATATCCTGCGCCTCGTCCTGCGCGCCGCCGCCCATGGCGAGCTTCTTTCGCGCATCGGCAAGCTGACGCTCGAGATTGCGGCGTTCCTCGACCAGGGCGGCCACGCGCTGCGGCACGTTCTCGGGTGTCGTTTTCAGAACCGATGCCGTGTCGCGCAGCGCCTGGTCGTGCGCCGACAGATGCGCGAGTGCGGCTTGCCCCGTCAGCGCCTCGATGCGACGGACGCCCGCGCCGACCGCGCTTTCCGATGTGACCGCGATGGCGCCGATATCGCCCGTGCGCGCGACATGCGTGCCACCGCACAACTCGACGGACCACGCATCGCGCGCTGGCGCGGGGCGGCCGCCCATCGCAACCACCCTTACCTCGTCGCCGTATTTTTCCCCGAACAAGGCCAGCGCACCGGTCGCGATCGCATCGTCGACCGCCATGACGCGCGTCTCGACGGATGCGTTCTCAACCACCGTCTCGTTCGCGAGCCCGGCGACGGAGGCGAGTTCCTCGGCGGACATTGCTTTTTGGTGCGAGAAATCGAAGCGGAGGCGGTCGGGATCGACCAGCGAACCCTTTTGGGCGACGTGGGTTCCGAGCGTTTGCCTAAGCGCCTCGTGAAGAAGGTGCGTCGCGGAATGATTTGCGCGTGTCAACGTCCGGCGCGCGTGGTTGACCGACAGCTTCACTGTGTCGCCGGTTTTGAGTTCGCCTTTTTCAAGCTTTCCGAGATGGACGAACAGATCGCCCAGCTTCTTCTGAGTGTCGACGACCGTAAACCGCATGCCGGCCGATTCGATCATCCCCCGGTCGCCGACCTGCCCTCCGGACTCTGCGTAGAAGGGCGTCTGATTGACGACGAGCGCGCCCTCCTGCCCGGCTTTGAGTCGGTCGACTTCCTGACCATCGGCGAGGATCGCGACGATCGTCCCTTCGGCCTCTTCGGTCGTGTAACCCAGAAATTCCGTCGGACCCGACCGGTCGCGCAGTTCGAACCAGAGCCGCTCCGTGGCGGCGTCGCCCGATCCGGACCAGGCTTTCCGCGCCTCTTCCTTCTGCCGGCGCATAGCCGCCTCGAAGCCCCGCTGGTCGAGCCCGACCCCGCGCGCTTTCAGCGCGTCTTCGGTCAGATCGACCGGAAAGCCATACGTGTCATAGAGCTTGAACGCGACATCGCCCGGCAGAACGTCGCCCGGGCCGAGCGACGACGACGCCTCCGCCAGAAGCGACAGCCCGCGTTCGAGCGTCTTGCGGAACCGCGTCTCCTCGAGCCGCAGCGTCTCGCGGATCAGCGTCTCGGCGCGATGAAGCTCCGGATAGGCAGCACCCATCTCCGCAATCAAGGTCGGCGCGAGTCTGTGCATCAGCGGGTCGGCCGCGCCGAGCAGATGCGCGTGCCGCATGGCGCGGCGCATGAACCGGCGCAGGACGTAGCCGCGGCCTTCGTTCGAGGGCAGCACGCCGTCCGCGATCAGAAAGCTCGACGCGCGCAAGTGGTCGGCGATGATGCGGTGGCTCGCGCGGTTCTCGCCCTCCGCCGGCACGCCGGTCAGATCGACCGACGCGCGGATGAGGCGACGGAACAGATCGATGTCGTAATTGTCGTGCACGCCCTGCAGCACGGCGGCGATGCGCTCGAGCCCCATGCCGGTGTCGATCGAGGGGCGCGGCAGATCCACGCGCTGCTCGACCGAGAGCTGTTCATACTGCATGAAGACGAGATTCCAGATCTCGACGAAGCGGTCGCCGTCGGCGTCCGCGCTGCCAGGCGGGCCTCCCTGAATGCCCGCCCCGTGGTCGTAGAAGATCTCCGAGCACGGGCCGCACGGACCGGTCTCGCCCATCGACCAGAAATTGTCCGACGTCGAAATGCGGATGATACGCGAATCGGAAAAGCCCGTGACCTTCCGCCAGATCGACGCGGCCTCCTCGTCCTCGGAGAAAACGGTGATCACCAGCCGTTCGGGCGAAAGCCCGTAATCGCGCGTCAGCAAGTCCCATGCGAGCGGGATCGCACGATCCTTGAAGTAGTCGCCGAACGAAAAATTGCCGAGCATCTCGAAGAACGTGTGATGCCGGGCGGTGTAGCCGACATTGTCGAGATCATTGTGCTTTCCGCCCGCGCGCACGCATTTTTGCGAGGAGACCGCGCGGACATAGGATCTCCGCTCGACGCCCGTGAAGACGTTCTTGAACGGTACCATGCCCGCGTTCGTGAACATGAGCGTCGGATCGTTGCGCGGCACGAGCGGCGCGGACGGCACGATTTCATGATCGTTCTTGCGGAAATAGCCGAGAAATTGCTCGCGGATGTCGTCGACGCCGCTCATGAATTTCGCATGTCCCTGTCCGGCATGCCGGACAGGCCCGTCGTCCCTGCGCCGGACGGACCTTCACAATCGGTTGCGGAGACGAGCCGCGCAGGGCTGGGGCGGCTCCGGGCAAGTCTTAGAGAGTGGCCTGATTTATGTCCAGCAGGACGCACGCGGCACGGATCGGTGCCGACAAAGTCGTCCGGACATATGTCGCGCACCGGAGCAAGAAACTATCCGCCTCTTACGCCCCCACAAGCGGGAGAGGGGCGTAAGAGGAGGAGACAAAACTGCCTCCAAACGCAAATCGTACGCGCGCTGTATTATGCACTGCGCGGACGGCCGCGACGACCGCCCGGCGCGGCCGCGCCTGTCTCTTCCGAGGGCATGTCGCCTTCGATGTCCGGCGGCGTGCCGTCACTGTCTTCTTCCGGAGAACCTTCCAGAATCTGGCCCGCGATCAGGCCGGCATTCTGGCGAATCGCCTTCTCGATCTTCTCCGCCATCTGCGGATTCTGCTTCAGGAACGCCTTGGCGTTCTCGCGCCCCTGCCCGATGCGCTCGCTGTCGAACGAAAACCACGAGCCCGACTTCTCGACGATGCCGGCCTTGACGCCGAGATCGACCAGTTCGCCCGTCTTGGAGACGCCTTCGCCATACATGATGTCGAATTCGATCTGCTTGAACGGCGGCGCGACCTTGTTCTTCACGACCTTGACGCGGGTCTGATTGCCCACAACCTCGTCGCGTTCCTTGATCGCGCCGATGCGGCGGATGTCGAGCCGCACGGAGGAATAGAATTTCAGCGCATTACCGCCCGTCGTTGTCTCGGGACTGCCGAACATCACGCCGATCTTCATGCGGATCTGGTTGATGAAGATGACCATGCAGCGCGAGCGGGAGATCGAGGCGGTCAGCTTGCGCAGCGCCTGGCTCATCAGCCGCGCCTGCAGGCCGGGAAGGCTGTCGCCCATCTCGCCGTCGAGTTCGGCCTTCGGCGTCAGCGCCGCGACGGAGTCGATCACCAGCACGTCGATCGCGCCGGACCGCACCAGCGTATCGGTGATCTCCAGCGCCTGCTCGCCCGTGTCCGGCTGCGAAATCAGCAGGTCCGCGAGATTGACCCCCAGTTTCCTGGCATAGATCGGATCGAGCGCGTGCTCGGCATCGACGAAACCGCACACGCCGCCCTTCTTCTGGGCTTCGGCCACTACATGCAGCGCCAGCGTCGTCTTGCCGGACGATTCAGGGCCGTAAATCTCGATGACGCGGCCGCGGGGAAGGCCGCCGATGCCGAGCGCGATGTCGAGTCCGAGCGAGCCCGTCGGGATCGATTCGACCTCGACCGCCTGCTGGTTCGCGCCGAGCCGCATGATCGAGCCCTTGCCGAAGGACCGTTCGATCTGCTGCAGCGCGGCGTCGAGGGCGCGTTGCTTGTCCATCTGGGCTCCTTCGACGACGCGTAGCGCGGGCTGCGACATGGCAATCTCCCCTTTTTCACACGGCCCTGAAAGCTTGGCAATGCGACCAGTATGTACATGTTTTGTTCCCACGCGCAAGAAAAGAACATCTGTGGAACATCGGGGGAAAAGAGTTCGATTCGCCGTCGCACAGCCCTATTTCAACAGCGCGCCGCCGTAAAATAGGCGACCGACAGCGTCACGAGCGAGATGACGAAGCTCGCGATCGAGAGGCCAAAGGTCCACCAGAAGGTGTTCAGCCGCAGGCGCATATAGTCGAACCGCAGCGCCTCGAGTTCGGGATTGCGCTGGCGGCCGCTGCCCCCTCCGCCCGGACCGTCGGCAGGCGGTTCCCTGAGAAAGGTCATGTAGCCGCCATGCAGCGCCCAGTAGCGGCCGGCATTGATGAGCGCGAGCTGCGTCCGGCCCGCATCGGCGAATGCGGCGAGGCGCAGCTTCACCAGAAGGTCGGAGGCCTTCTTGTCGAGCGCGAGCCGCGCCGCGTCAGCCGAATCGTAGATGTCGCCGGCGCCCTCGGCCGCCGCATCGAGCAATTCGTTGGCGCGCGCATGGACATCGAGCGAGGTCGCCTCGCCCGCCTGGCCGCGATCCTCATCTTCGGGCAGCGGCTCGACGCTCATGCGCTAGTCATGATGACTTGGGGCCGACGCAACCCGAAGTCGCGAACGTGATCGATTCTTTAGGGTGAGCATGTTGTTGTCCGAAAACCGCTGCACACTTTTCGGCAACATGCTCTGAGGCTGAGCATGTGGTTGGCCGAAAACCGCTGCACACTTTCGGCACCATGCTCATCACGCGTACGCGCTCTCGGCGCGCATCGCGATGCGCAAATTCTTGTCGATCCGGTCGATAAAGCCTTCGGTCGAGAGCCAGCCCTGATGCGCGCCGACCAGCAGCGCCAGATCCTTCGTCATGTCGCCCGCTTCGATCGTATCGACCGTCACCTTCTCCAGCCTGTCGGCGAACCGGACCAGGGGCGCGTTGTCGTCCAGCTTCGCGCGATGCTTCAGCGCCCGGCTCCAGGCGAAGATCGACGCGGTCGCATTGGTGGAGGTGGCCTTACCCTGCTGATGCTGCCGGTAGTGGCGCGTCACGGTGCCGTGCGCGGCCTCGGCCTCGACGATCCCGCCGTCCGGCGTCATCAGCACAGAGGTCATCAGGCCCAGCGAGCCGAACCCTTGCGCCACCGTGTCGGACTGCACGTCGCCGTCGTAATTCTTGCAGGCCCAGACATAGCCGCCGGACCATTTCAGCGACGCGGCCACCATGTCGTCGATCAGGCGGTGCTCATAGGTCAGCCGCCGCGCCTTGAAGTCGGGCGCAAACTCGGCGTCGAACACCTCCTGGAAGAGGTCCTTGAAGCGCCCGTCATAGGCTTTGAGGATGGTATTCTTGGTCGAGAGGTAGACCGGAAACCCGCGCGACAGCCCATAGTTGAACGAGGCGCGGGCGAAATCGCGGATCGACTCATCCGTGTTGAACATGGCGAGCGCGACGCCCGAGCCCTTGAAGTCGTTTACTTCGTGCTCAATCACCTTGCCGTCCGCCCCCTCAAAGCGGATCGTCAGCTTGCCCGGCCCCGGCGTGCGGAAATCGGTCGCACGATACTGGTCGCCAAAGGCGTGACGGCCGATCACGATCGGCTTGGTCCAGCCCGGCACGAGACGCGGCACGTTCCGGCAGATGATCGGTTCACGGAAGATCACGCCGCCGAGGATGTTGCGGATCGTGCCGTTGGGCGAGCGCCACATCTTCTTGAGGCCAAACTCCTGGACGCGCGCTTCGTCGGGCGTGATGGTCGCGCATTTGACGCCGACGCCATGGCGCTGGATCGCATGCGCCGCATCGACCGTCACCCGGTCGGCGGTGGCGTCGCGGTTCTCGATCGAAAGGTCGTAATAATCGAGATCGATATCGAGATAGGGGTGGATCAGCTTTTCCTTGATCATCTTCCAGATGATGCGGGTCATCTCGTCGCCGTCGAGTTCGGCAACCGGATTCTCGACCTTGATCTTCTGCATCAGCGAGCCCCCCGCGCGACCCTCTTGGCCGGCCTCTCTTCAATGGCAGCCGAACCGTGTATCGCCTGCTCGATCTCGGCGCGATAGCCAAACCGGTCGATATAGGCCGACATGCGCCGGGCGATCTCGCGCATCGCCTCGATAGGCAGATCGTAGACCGCGCGCTGGTGTTCGCGCCGGTCGGCGAGATAGGCGTCGACCGCCGGCTCTGCCGGGGCGAAATTGCCCAACCCCAGCTTCGGATAGAGATCGCACAGCACCTGTTTCGGGTTCGCCGCCAGATCCTCGTAGCGGATCTCGACCAGATTCTCCGGCGGGATCCGCAGCCGATCCTCGGCATAGATTTGTGCGACCTCCTCAAAGGTCGAGAGCACGTATTCGTCGATCCAGTCCAGCATGTTGGCCGGATTGTGCAATCCTTCGGTCGAATACAGCGCCTTCCACAGCCTTATGGTCGAGGGCACGATCGCGAGCGGGTTGCGCGCGATATGCACGAAGCGCGCATTCGGAAACATCTCCAGCAGCACGCGGATGCGAGCGGTGTTCGCCGGCGACTTCATTACCAGCTTCTTGCCGTGCTTCAGCGCGACCCGGCGATAGAACCATAGATACTGGTCCTCCCAGGCGCGGCGGTCCTTCTCGCCGAGTTCGCGCAGGCTGAGATAATCGTGGTCGGCCGGACCGTGGCGCGGCCAGGCCATGGTGACATAGGGCGTGCCTGCGCCGAGATTGAGCAGCGCGAACTCCTCCTCCTGCGGCTTGTCCATACCGACCGGCACGTCGTCCTGCGGCCGCTTGTCGGGCAGGAGCGCATTCGTCGCGCGGCCCATCACCCGTTCGGTCAGGAGGAAGTGACTCGGCAGGAAGCACTCATAGGTCGTCGGAAATGCCAGCCGCGGATCGCAGGCGATAAGATCGTGCAGCAGCGTCGTGCCGGAGCGCCAATGACCGAGCAGGAACAGCGGCGGATCGCGATCGAGGGGGAGCGCTTGAGCGCGCTTCCGGTAGATTGCCTCGGACAGATGATGCAGCAGCGAATTAACCGGCGTCCAGAGCGTCACCGGCGCCACGAGATGGAGGCAGTTTGCCGAGAAATCGAAGCGCCCGCGTGCCGCAAGCCGGCTCCACGCGCCGAAGGTCATGCCGAGCCAGAAATAAAGGAGACGCCCGCCATAGCGATGCCTGCGCAGCGCCTTCGGGCGCAGCGACCATTTCTTATTCTTCTTCTTCTTGAGCGACAACCCGTCCTGATGGGCGTCGCCTGCTTCGCTACTCACCATGCGTCCTTGTCTTTCAGTCGGCTGCGCCAATAGTCTGGCTCCCGATGCATATGGGCGACGGCGATCACCAGCAATGCGTCATCCTCGAACGGTAGGGCATGCGCAAAGTTGAAATTGCAGCTACCGCACTGCCAAAAAACGGCCCACGATGCTTTGGAAAATTCCTTAGTTTGGGCCGGCACATTACGAATAATGGCCAAGACGGCAAGTGGTTCGAACCGGAACGAACCTCCGCAACTTCAGACCTAGGCGGTGCATAGCGTAGGTATCTGCGGGTGAAGATGGCCAGAGAAGGAATTACCGCAGGCGGCGGCGGATACCCGCCTCTGTGTCCTCGCGGTCCGCTTCACGTTCATACGTCCGCGCCAGCTTCATCAGGAACTTCGACGCAACGTATGGATGCGAGAATTGAAGCGACTGACCCCACTTGCGGTATTTCTCTGCCAGCTCCCGCTCCTGATCACCGCCTTCGCCACGCCAATGAGTGCCGCGCGAGTTGTAAACGCCGGTGTACGCACCCTCCATCATCGACTCAGACTGTAGGTCCTCCATCACCTGTCGCACGGGCTCGCATGGCCACACGCCGTCTTGACCGACTGGTGCGTTCGCTAACACCTTGCCGATGCAGACGTCCGCGATTTCGGCGCGGCTCAGTTCGGCGCTGGCCTTACGGACTGCGGCGATCCACTTCGCGAGGCGGTCGGCGTGCAACTCGTCGAGATCGTCGTGACCGGGAATGCGACCAATCGCCTCCAGTAGCTTGTAGCCGCGCTCGGCCATGTCTTTCACGCGGTCCTGCGGTATCTGAAACTCGGCGGGATCCGTGCCGCGGTCTTTGCGTTTGTAGGCCCAAGCGAGAGCCTGAACGAAGACTTCCGGATGCATCTCAATATAGCGTTCAAGGTTTGGGATGCCGTAGCCGTTGGCGCGATCGTCCCAAGGTCTGGCTAGCAATTCAAGGAACGCGAACTCCAGCCCCGCCTTCTGATCAAGCGTCAGCACAGGGCTGGCGTTGATGTGCTTGAACGCCTGCTCGACACTATAGTGCTCAAGCATGTACTCGCCGTGCTTCTCGTTGCCGCCCGCCGCGATCGCCGACAGCAATCGGAATAGCACTTGCGCGTCGAGCTTCTCCGGATGGAACCGGGCGCATGAAAAGGCCGCACGGGGGCGATCGGCCTTGAGAAGGCGGTCAACGCCTTCGTTGTTTTCCGCGTCTGAGTGGTGAATCCAGTCTGGAACGACCTCCGACCAATACTTGGCTTGAGCAGCTTCGCCGAGCGCATCGACCGGCGTCCAAGTGCCCCTACCGAACGGCGCAAGCAATAGCAACTGCGCCAAATCCGCCTCGGATAGACCCAGCGCGACGGCTTTCAGAACACGCTCGCGTTTATCGTCATCCGGGATTGCCCGCACAGCGCCGGCGATGACGTTCTTGAACGGGTGTACTGCCTCCTTACCTTCCAGTACCGGTTGGAAGGCGAGCCGCAAGAATTCCACAAGCTTAGTCTCCGAAAGAAGATCGCGGGCCGCGAGATAGCCAACCTGCCATGACGCCTTGCCGCGTTCGGCCAGTTCAAGCAGCGCGGGAAGACCGCGTTGATCGTGGATTTCGCGCAGGGCATCGACACGCATCTTCTGGATGCGCTCACCGCGCTTTTGGAAGTCGATCTTTTCGATGTCCTCAATTTCGTCGGCGGACTCCTCCACCCAAGTGTCGCGGAACAGCCAAGCGTGCTTGTTCATCAGGTCGCTTGGTTCGAGCGCAGCGTAGGCCGCTTTCGCCTTGCTCGCATATCCCGTCACGCCCTTATTCTTGGCGCGCATTGCGGCGGGCCGCGAAAGTGCAGCAACGCGGATTTTCTCTCGCATCGTCGCTTTTTCGGCATCGTTAGCGCTGCCCTTTGCCCAGGCTTCAACCAATGCCCAGACACGAGCCTGGTCGGCGTCAGTCAGGTCATGAAGCCGCTGTATTAAGTCGCATAGCATGCCTAACGAATAGTCTTTCCAGGTGAGGGCCATTTCGACCATCTCGCGCATGAAGTCGATGACCGGGCTCCGTGTTCGAAACGGTTCGCCAAACCCGTACCCATCGGGACGCCAGCGCGGCTTATGGCTATAATTGCCGACTTGGTGGGGCGCGCCGAATTGCGCCACGCAAATCTTCCAGGCAACGTCAGGAAACCTCTCGGCCAATTTCCTCATGAGGTCCACTCGCTGCTGATGGCTCGCCGCTGTTTGCGGCATCCAGGCTCGGAAGATCGATTCCAGCGAGTGGACAGGTTTGTTTACCCAGTTATCGTTGATCTCGACCTGGGCAAGGCGAGCGAGGATGAAACTGGTCCGTGGCAACGTTACTGGGTTCCATGCGAGCCCCTCCAATGCCCACAACAGCCCGGTGCGGCTTGGATGTCCGAACATGCCGGCGCCCGCTGGACGCAGAAGACCGAGAGTCGCAGGTGCCTCTGTCTCTAAGTCGCGTTCAAGGATGGACAGGAAATCGTCGGGCGCGGCCTCCGCATAGGTCGGAAGATCGCCGTCGTTCGCCTCAAGAATGCGCGTCGTGAGGGGCGTCCGCAACAAGTCGCGCACTACCAGGAATGATTGCACTTGCGGGTCGATGCCAAGACGCTTCTGGAAAAGGTTACCGCCATGAACGGCCAGTAAGACCAGCGTTTCGGAAATGCCTTCACGAAAAGCGCCGGAAAACTCACGTCTCTTGCCGTGGATGGATGCCGCCCACCGCTCCTCTTCATCGAGGTCCAGCGCCGGGTTGTCTTCGCCGAGCACCATGCGCGCCATCGAGAAGTAGCGCTGCAAGTCGTCAGGCGTCACGATACCTGCGATGGCATAGAGCAAATCGACCTTCGAGATGATTCCGCGATAGGTGCCAATCGACCAGACCGGCGCATCGTTGAGCTGGGCCAGACTCTGGACTCTTTTTCAAGCTCGTTATACGGGCGATCGCCCGCCAGCAGAGATAGACCAAGGCGATCGGCGTCGTTCGTGCTTTGCCACGCGCCGACGAACAAAAAGGGCACAAGACTCATTGCTGTCTTATGGTCTGCCGCCCAATTCGGCGTCCGCACGGCATCAACCGACGCCAGACGGCGGCGAAGAACCGTCAGCGAACGGCCTGATTCATTGGCAAGGCATTTGATCTCGTCCCGGTCCTTGCCCATTTCTTCGAGCGCTTTGTTGAAGGTCTTGTAGTTGGCCGGCTCGAGAACGATATGCGGCTCGCCACTCGCCGCATTGCGTGGATAAATGACGATCGCGTGCATTGATTTCGCATAAGTCGCAAGTTCAAGCTCCACCTCACGCGTGAACACAACAGGGATGAAGGTCTGCGCGCCCTGAGCAAGCCGCGGCAGGATGCCGGGTTTGTCGAACACCAGTACGCGGTCGCGGTAAGCGGCCAGATCTTCGCCGCCGCATTCGCCCAGCAGCTTCGCGAGAAAAGCCAGTGCTTCCTCGGTCGAATCCGCCGCTATGACGGTTGGGCCATCCGACGGCTTCGAAAGACGCGAAAACATCGTGCGCTTGGTCGCCTCGATGGCGGAGCTGAACAGAGCGCTGGTCAGCGGTGGAGCAGCGA